>JBEGTL010000099.1:0-18463 GCA_041179425.1 Pseudomonadota bacterium
GAGCGCTTCGACCCCGACCGCTTCAGCGCCGAGCGCGCGGCACAGCTTCCCGAGGGGGCCTACCTGCCCTTCGGCGCGGGGGTCCACATGTGCATCGGCAACACCTTTGCGTTGCAGGAAGCGCGCATCATCTTGGCAGCGATGGCGCAGCGCTTCCGAGTTCAGGCACTGCGCAGCGAGCGCGTGCGACCACAGCCGCTGGTGACGTTGGGCATGGCCGAGCCGTTCCCGGTCATGCTGACCCGGCGCCCTAGTACATCGCCGCAGAGGATATGACCGGATCGGCGCGGATCCGGCGCCGAGGTCGGCTGCGGCGCGCCGCAGGACATGCAGCGCATATTCAAGGCGCGGCGCGGCCGAGATCGGCGTCGGAGACCGCCGAGGCGGTCATATCCTCTGTGGTGAGGTACTAGACCTGCACGACCCTCGCGAGCGACGACGCGAGGTTCAGGCGCCGCGCGCGAACTCGTTGGGCGTCTGGCCCGTCCAGCGCCTGAACGCACGATGAAACGCGCTAGGCTCCGAGTACCCCACCCGCTCCGAGATGTTGCGGATGGAGCCCTCGCGACGCAGCTCGTCACACGCGAGCTTGCAGCGCGCCTCGTCGACCAGCGCCGTAAACGAAGTGCCCTCGGCCGCCAGGCGACGCCGCAGCGCGCGCCGCGTCAGCCCCACGGTGCGCGCGAGCTTGTCGATCTGCACCTCGTTGAGGATGGCCTCGCCGCGCAACACCACGCGCACCCGGTCGGACAGCGTGGTGGGGCGCTCGAGCTCGCTCAGCAGACGCTCGGCCGTCTCGCGCAGCGCCGTGTTGATGAGCGGGTCGCCGTGGAACTGCGGCACGTCGAGCAACTTGCTGGGGAAGACGAGCGCGTTGTGCGCCTGAGCAAACTCGACCTGGCGCTGAAACACCTGCTGGTAACGCTCGGCGTAGCTGGGCGCTGCATGCTGAAAGTGCACCCCGAGCAGACGCTCGGAAAAGCGCCCCGTGCGCTCGGTGATGAAGTGCCCCGCGATGCGTAGCGCCATGGTGAGCACGAACTCGGCGGAGAAGCGGCTCGTCGTGTCTGCGGCGAGCGGGCACGCGAAGCCAAACGTGGCCTCCTCGCCCTGCTCGCGGAGCTCCCAGCTCGCGCCGTCGACAGTGAGCACGGCGTAGCGAGACAACACACCAAACGCCTCGCGCAGCGTGCGGCACGAGAGCAACAGGTAACCCAAGATCTGCAACATGCTCTCGGGCGCACGCGAGCCCATGCTCAGCCCAAAGCCGGGGTCGCCGCTGAGCTCGGTGGCGCGCACGATCATGCGGTCGAGGTCGCTGCAGGCGACGCGCGCGCGTAAGTCGGTGAGCACGTTCTCGGGCACGCCCAAGCTCTGGACGATGTCGGCGCGCGAGTGCCCACGGCTGTGGAGCTCCGCGAGGATGCCGCGCACGAAAATGACGGAGACAAACATACGTAGGCGAGCATAGTCCGACGCGGGACAAGGGCGGTATACCGTGAGCTCGGCGTATATTGACTTACGGGCACGGTCGTTCTGGCGCGGCCACAAGAGTTATCGAGCACGTCTTGGCGGTCAGCACGGCCGACTAGACATGACAGTCAGGTGCGATCTGAGTGTCGCTTCTTCGTGCGCGGCCGGCGACAACGGCTCGTGAGCGACGCTGTCCAGGCCGACGTCCAAGCGCACCCCCGGGCGCGCGAACGGAGCTGCGACGACTCCGCTACTCGCCGTGTACGCACACCCGGTTACGGCCGGCGTGCTTGGCCGCGTACACGCTGTCGTCCGCCATCTTGACCAGCGCTGCGGCGTCTGAGGGCTGGAAGTCTTTGTCCATGGTCGACACACCGAAGGAAGCCGTCACATTGATCGCGCGACCACCACCCACCATCATCTCCTGCTTTTCGAGCATCTTTCGTAGGCGCTCTGCCGCGGTCTTGGCACCCGCGCGATCGGTGGCCGGCAAGATGATGGCGAACTCCTCGCCGCCGTAGCGCGTGGGAACATCGAGCTGGCGCATACAGCGCAAGATGACCTTGCCAAAGTTCTGAAGCACGGTGTCGCCGACCTGGTGACCAAACTTGTCGTTGACACTTTTGAAGTGGTCGACGTCGCAGAAGATCACGCTGAGCGGACGGCCCAGCTCGTGCGCAGACTCCATGGCTTGTCGAAGCTGCGTGTCGAAGTGGCCGCGATTGAACAGGCCCGTGAGTGAGTGTGCTGAGCAGCTTGGTCGCGATGGCCGGGTCGCGCATGACCACACGACTGAGCTCGTTGACGTCGGTGTCGTCTTTGTTGCTTAGGCGAACAATCTCCGTCGCCACGGCAGGCAGCGTGGGAAGGGTCTTACACGCCTCGAGCTTTGCAAGTGTCGCAGGGTCCATCATCTGGGACGGCCGGCGTTGAGCACCGCACGTCCTAGACAAGGATACCCAGCTTGCGGGCGACTTGTCTCTACTTGATGGAGGGTTCGTCGAGGAGCCGCACCACCTCAGATCGCGCTGCCTCACATTCGTCGCGTGTGCAGGCCATGACGAGTCAGGTGCCTACTCTGCGACGTGCCTGCGTGCACCTGACACAGCGTCGTGGGTCTCGGCAGATGTGCGTCGACGCGCGCGCTCGATGGCGCCGAACACCGCTTCCGGTGTGGCCGGACACGAGAGCTCGGCGATGCCGCCGTCTCCAAAGGCAGCGGCGGCCGCACGGAGCGCTTCACGTACGCTGATCGCGAGCATGAGCGGAGGCTCTCCCACGGCCTTGCTGCCGTACACCACGTCCGGCTCGTTCGCGCGCTGCAGCAGGTCGACATAAAAGATGGGGGGGCACTCACCCAGGGTGGGCAGCTTGTACGTGGATGCACCACTCGAGAGAAAGGCGCCTTGCTCCCCCCAAACGAGCTCCTCCGTGGTCATCCAGCCGACGCCCTGCAAGAAGCCGCCTTCGACCTGTCCCTTGTCGATCAGCGGCGACAACGAGTCGCCCACGTCGTGCAGCAAGTCGGCGCGCAGGATGCGGTACTGGCCCGTGAACCCGTCGACCTCGACCTCGCTCACGGCGGCGCCGTACGAGTAGTAGTGAAATGGCTTGCCGCGCCCGGTCTCACGGTCGAAGTGGATGTTGGGCGTGCGGTAGTAGCCGGTGGAGAACAGCGGCACGCGCGCCAGGTACGCCTTGCCGACGATGTCGGCGAACGGAACGCCAGCTTGTTCGTCGCCCTCGATGAACACGCGCCCGTCCTCGAAACGCACAAGCGCGGCGGAGCGCGAGAAGTACGCGGCGGCGACGTCGCAGAGGCGCGCGCGGAGGCTCTCGCAGGCATCGCGCACCGCGGCTCCGTTGAGGTCGCTCCCGCTCGATGCGGCGGTGGCCGAGGTGTTGGGGATCTTGTCGGTGCGCGTGGGCATGATGCGCAACATGGACAAAGGGAGCCCGAGCGTGTGCGCGGCGACCTGCAGCATCTTGGTGTGCAGCCCCTGCCCCATCTCGGTTCCGCCGTGGTTCAGCTGCACGCTGCCGTCTTTGTAGATGAGCACCAGCGCGCCGGCTTGGTTAAAGAAGGCGGTGGTGAACGAGATGCCAAACTTCACCGGCGTGATGGCGAGCCCGCGTTTGAGGTGCGGGCTGTCTGCGTTGAACGCGGCGAGCGTCACGCGACGCCGCTCGAACTCACTGCTGGCCTTGAGCTCGCTCCAGATGCGCTCGATGCGCTCGGCGTCGCGCACCACTTGCCCGTAGTGCGTCTCGTCGCCCTCCTTGTAGAAGTTGTGCTCGCGCACCAGGTGCGGGGCGATGCCGAGCGTGCGTGCGATGCGGTCGAGGATGTCTTCGATCACGAGCATGCCCTGCGGCCCGCCGAAGCCGCGGAAGGCGGTGTGCGACACGTGGTGGGTGCGACAGACGCGCCCGACGATCTGCGCGTGCGGCAACAGGTAGCAGTTGTCTGCATGGAACATCGCGCGCGTCAGGATGGGTAGACTCAGGTCGAGGCTGTAGCCGCCGTCGGCGTACAGCTCGAGGACGAGCGCGCGCAGCTTGCCGTCGTCTGCAAACCCCACCTGGAAGCGAGCCAAGAACGGGTGGCGTTTGCCGGTCATGGTGGTGTCTTGCACGCGCGTCAGGCGCACACGAACAGGACGTCTCAGCTTGCTCGCCGCCAGCGCCGCCACCGCGGCCCACGTGTTGGCCTGCGTCTCTTTGCCGCCAAACCCGCCACCCATGCGTAGGCACTGCACCACCACTTGGTGTTTGAGGACGCCGAGGACGCGCGCCACCACCTCTTGGGTCTCGGCAGGATGCTGCGTGGACGAGTGCACCGTGATGCCGTCGGACTCGTCGACCCAACACAGCGCCGCCTGCGTCTCGAGGTAAAACTGCTCTTGGCCGTTGAGGTAGAGCTCGCCGGTCAGTGTGTGCTCGGCCGTGCGCAGCGCCGCGAGGGCGTCGCCGCGCTGCATCCGCTCGGGCTCCGTCAGGTAGCTCTGCGCTGCAATCGCCTGCTCGATGCTGAAGATGGCGGGCAGAGGCTCGTAGACGACGACGACTGCGGCCGCTGCAAGGCGCGCCAGCTCCTCGGTCTCGGCCACCACCCAGGCCACGGGATGCCCATTAAAACAGACCTCGGAGGGAAACAGCGGTTCATCGTGGCGGACCGGGCCCACATCGTTTTCTCCGGGTACGTCGCTGGCGGTCAGCACCAGCAGCACACCGGCAAGCGCGCGCGCGGCGGCGGCGTCGATGGACACCACACGAGCGTGCGCATGCGGCGCCTGCACAGGCCACGTGTGTGCCACGCGCCCGGTGGCCGGCCACATGTCGTCGACATACTTGGCCGCGCCCGTGACGTGACCCAGCGCAGACTCGTGGCTGAGCGGACGACCGATCTGTTTCATGGCGTCGCCCCGGCACGTACGGGCGCGGGGGCCAGAACCGAGGTGCTGTCGACGTAGAACTTCTCGAGCAGCTTCCCGATCATGGCGCGGCGGTAGCTCGCGTGGCCTCGGTGGTCGCTCTGCGGTGTGCCCAACGTCTCGAGCGAAGACAGTAAGGTCGACACGGTCTCTCGACTCCACGGCAACCCTACCGCGAGCTGCTCGGCCGCGAGCGCACGCACGGGCGTGGCCGCAACGCCGCCGTACGCGATGCGCAGCCGCTCGACCTTGGCCGCTCCATCGAGCTCGACCACGAACGCACCCGCCACCGTGGAGATGTCGTCGAGCACGCGCTTGCTGACCTTGTAGAAGCGAGAGAATGGCGGTCGCTTGGTCTTGGGCAGCGGGATGTGGACACTCAGGATCAGCTCCTGGGGCCCGAGTACGGTCTGACGGTAGCCCGTAAAAAAGTCGCTCAGCAACACTCGGCGTTCGCCGCGTGGGCTCACCAGCGTGAGCGAGGCGTCGAGCGCGAGCAGCACCGGCGCGGCATCGCCGATGGGAGACGCCGTCGCCAAGCTGCCCCCCAAAGTAGCCCGATTGCGGATCAGCCTGGACGAGAACAGCGGGAGCAGCTGCTCGAGCATGGGGACCTCGCCCGCGTGATCGTGCATGAGTCTGTGCTCGACACTGGCGAGCTCGACCCCCGCGCCGATGATGAGCGCGCCGTCGGTGCGCGCCCACTGGCGCAGTTCGACGACCGCCTCGAGCGAGAGGAGGTCTTGCCAGCGCTGGTAGCGTTGATTGGCGTAGACCATCAGATCGGTGCCGCCCGCGATGAGCACGGCGTGGGGCACTGCCAGCCAGCGTGCGAAGAGTGCGGCGAGGTTGGTGGGCCGCACGAAGCTGCGCGGGCCAAGCTCGCTGTCGGCCACGTAGTCGAGCGCCGCGAGGGGCGGCACCGGCTCGCGCAGCTGAGGCAGGCGCTTGTCGCTCGACGCGGGCAACGGCAGGGCGCGCGCCACGTCGATGATGGGACGGTAGCCGGTGCAGCGACACAAGTTGCCGCTGATGGACTCCGGGTCGTAGCCGGCACGGCCCGGGCGATAGTACTCACAGAACAGACTCACCACGAAGCCTGGCGTGCAGTAGCCGCACTGCGAGCCCGCGTGCACCACCATCGCAGTCTGTACCGGGTGCAGGGAGCCGTCGGCGTCGGCCACGCCCTCGACCGTGACGATGGCGCGCCCACTCACACTCGGCAGCGGGACGAGACAGCTGTTGATGGAGTCGTAGCGCGGCACACCATGTTCGTCGGCCCGAAGCACGGCGACCGCGCACGCCCCGCACTCGCCCTCGGCACAGCCCTCTTTGCTGCCTGTGAGACCGTGGCTGCGCAGCCACGACAAGAGCGTCACGTGCGGGTCGACCCCCTCGAAGGAGACGGGTGAGCCGTTGAGCAGAAAGCGCACCATGATGGTGAACTCTACCTCGGACCTTCCCGATGGGGGTAGCTCGCGCCCCTCATTCTCGGGAAGTCACGCTCCGTGTACCACCACGAAACGTGGACAGCGCAGGCTAGGATCAGGCAAAACCGTGCTGAACCCCATGAGCACCGCATGAGCTCTTCGTTCGCTCGCGACGCACCAGGCTCCGCTCACGCGCCCGAGGGTGCGCTTCGACAGCACGCCTCGTCGCTCGAGGAGCTTGCCGCGTGCGTCAAGCGCGACCTCGCCCTGCTCAACTATCCCCAGCGCGAGTGGCTCACGCCACGCAGCACCCACGAGGGCGCACCCATCCTCGACGTGCTGATCGTCGGAGCTGGACAAGGCGGCCTGGCCACGGCGTTCGGCCTCATGCGCGAGCGCGTCAAAAACCTGCTCGTCGTCGATGAAAACCCAGAGGGGCTGGCGGGCCCGTGGCTGCGCTTTGCGCGCATGCGCACCCTGCGCACACCCAAACATCTGACCGGGCCCGATCTGGGTCTTCCCAACCTGACCACACGCGCGTGGTACGAGGCGCAGCACGGCGCGGGCACCTGGGATACCCTTGGACTCTTGCCCAAAGAGATGTGGGCGGCCTACCTCGACTGGTACCGCAAGACACTCGACATCCCGGTGCGCTTCGACACCACCGTCGGCGCACTCTCGTGGAACGTCGACGAGCGCGCGTGGCAGGTGCCTTGCTCGGGGCCTGACGGCGACAGCGTGCTCTACGCGCGTCGGGTAGTGCTCGCCACGGGCATCGAGGGCTCAGGCGAGTGGCACGTGCCGCCGATGATCCGCGACGCGCTGCCGTCGGACCGCTACGCGCACACGCGCTGGGAGATCGACTTCCAAAAGCTCGCGGGCAAACGCATCGCGGTGCTCGGCGCGGGCGCATCGGCGTTCGACAACGCGGCCACCGCACTCGAGAGCGGCGCCAGCGAGGTGCGCCTCTACTTTCGGCGTCGTCAGCTGGTCGACATCAACGCCTACCGCTGGGCCGAGTTCGTCGGCTTTCTCGGCCACGCAGGCGACCTTCCCGACCCCGACAAGTGGCGCTTCATCAGTCACATCTTGCGTATGGGTCAGCTCCCGCCCAGCGACACGCTCAAGCGCGCACGCGAGCACGCGGACTTTTTTCTCATGCCCGGCTCGCGCTGGAAATCGGTGTGTATGCGCGACGGCAACGTCGTCATCGACACCGACAGCGGGAGCTACGAAGCAGACTTCGTCATCATCGGCACCGGCTTCATCACCGACCTCTCGCTACGCCCCGAGCTTGCACACCACGAGTCACACATCGCGCGCTGGGCCGACCGCTACCAGCCGCCCGACGCCGAGCGCAACGACGATCTCATGCGCCACCCGTACCTGGGCAAGGGCTTCGAGTTCACCGAGCGCGTCCCGGGCAGCGCCCCCTTCTTGAGCTACCTCTACAACTTCACGTTTGGAGGGTTGTTGAGCTTGGGGTTTGGGGGCGCCAGCATCTCGGGCATGAAGTACTCCATCCCGCGCCTGGTGTCCGGCATCACCGCTTCGTTCTTCGTCGAAGATCGCGCACACTACTACCAGAGCTTGTGCGACTTCGCCGAGCGGGAGTTTTGAGCCTTGCACGGATCCAATGCGGCTAGCTTCACAGGCCTCGTCGACCTGGCCAGCAGTGACCTCGGGGGGCGTGCAGTCGCAACGAGCGACGACTTCTTTGCCGGCGTCGAGAACCTGATCCGGCCCGAGCGTGCCGTGTTCATCCCCGACAAGTTCACCGAGCGTGGCAAGTGGATGGACGGCTGGGAGAGCCGTCGCAAGCGCACGCCCGGCTACGACTGGTGCATCCTCGAGCTGGGTGCGAGCGGCCAGGTGGTTGGGCTCGACATCGACACGGCGCACTTCAACGGCAACCATCCATCGTACGCCTCGGTCGAGGGCGTGTATGCGCCGCGCGGCACCCCGATCGCGGAGCTCGAGCAGCTGACCTGGAGCGAGATCGTACCGCAGTCGCCGCTGCGACCTGACAGTCAGAACTTGTTTGCCGCCAGCCCCGAGGTTGCGGCCGCTAGGCAGGTCAACTTCATCCGGCTCAACATCTTTCCGGACGGCGGCGTGGCGCGCCTGCGCGTGTTTGGCAAGGTCTCGCCCGAGTGGCCTGTGGGCCGGGACGACGCCGGCGGTGGAGACGCACGGGATGCCGAGACCAACGCGCGCGTGCCGCCTTCGCTGGTCGACCTGGCGGCGGTGAAGAACGGTGGCCTCGCCCTCGCCTGCTCGGACGCGCGGTTTGGTCCCATGAACAACCTGCTCTTGCCCGGCCGCGCCCACAACATGGGCGGTGGCTGGGAGACACGCCGCAGTCGTCAGCCCAACCAAGACTGGATCCTGATCCGCCTTGCAGTGCGCGGTACACCCGGCGTCGTCGAGGTCGACACCAACCACTTCTTTGGCAACTACCCCGATCGTTGCTCCATCGACGTCATCGACGCGCCCCGCGCGCGCATCACCGATCTGATTGCGAGCCCGAGCTGGGTGTCGCTGCTGCCCGAGACCAAGCTGCAGGCCAGCACGCGGCACTTCTTCGACCGCGCGCTCTCGTCGCGCAGCGTGTGCTCCCACCTGAGGCTCACCATCTTTCCCGACGGCGGTATCAGCCGGCTGCGCCTGTGGGGCTCGCGCGAACCATGACTGCGGTGCCTGAACCCCACGAGGTCCTCAACGCGCTGTCGTCCGGCGACGCGGCCGCTGCGCTCGTACGCTGCTGTGGTTCCTCGCGTTGGGTCGAGTCGATGTTGGCCCGACGACCCTTCGCCTCGACAGAGACACTCCTGTGGGCCGCCGACGAGGTCTGGTTTGGGCTGCACAAGGCCGACTACCTCGAAGCCTTCTCGCACCACCCGCAGATCGGTGCCGACCTCGCCAAGCTGCGCCAAAAGTTCGCCAACACGGCAGGCTGGTCCGGCCAAGAGCAAGCTTCTGTGCACGCGGCCAGCGAAGCGACGCTCGTCGCGTTGCGCGACGGCAACGTGTTGTACCTGGCGCGCTACGGCTTCATCTTCATCGTGTGCGCCGCCGGCAAGAGTGCCGACGAGATGCTCTCGCTCTTGCGCGCACGCCTCGACCACAGCGTCGAAGACGAGCTCGCCATCGCCGCGCGCGAGCACGCCAAGATCGCCAGGCTCCGGCTCGAGAAGTTAACCCCCTGAGAGCGAGACGATGAGCAGCCACACTTTTTCGACAGCCAGCTCGACAGCCAGCATCGTGGACGAAGCAGCAGCAGAGCTGGCCGCGCTCGGCGAAGCCAACCGCGCCTTCATGCGCATCTACCCGGGGGATCGTGCGGCCCGTCAGCCCGTGCACACCGTCTACGGCGGGGCGCAGCTGTACCGCTTCGACACCACCAAGCGCCTCGGTGAGCTCGCGCTGCGCTCGCTCGCGACCTACGGCCGAGATCCCTTCGAGCTCGCCGTGGGCGTGGGCATCGTGCCGGGGGCGGCGCTCGCGGGTCTCGACGTCGCCCACGTGCGCGCCGACCTCGCGCGCGATGCCAGCAAGGTGCGCCGCGAGCAGCCCGCTGCGTGGCTCGCGGTCACGGTCTACGATCGGGTGCTGGCCAAGCTCCAGAGCGAGCCGGTCGAGGACTTCCGCATCGACTTCGAAGACGGCTTTGGTGCGCGCTCCGACGAAGAAGAAGACGCCACCGCGATCGCCGCGGCACATCAGGTCGTGCGGGGCATGACCGAGGGCACGCTCCCGCCCTTCCTCGGCATTCGTATCAAGTCTTTTGGCGAAGAATGGAAGCTGCGTGGTGCACGCACGCTCGAGCTGTTCGTCGACACGGTGCTGCGCGAGACCGGGGGCAAGCTCCCCGACAACTTCGTCGTCACGTTGCCCAAGGTCACCGTCGCCGAGCAGCCACGCACGTTGGTCAAGCTGCTCGAGATCCTCGAGCGCAGACACGGTCTACCGCACGGCAGTCTGCAGCTGGAGATCATGATCGAGGTCACCCAGGCGTTGCTCGGCGTCGACGGTCGCTCGCCGCTGCCGGGCTTCCTCGAGGCCTGTGCCGGTCGCTGTACCGGCGCGCACCTCGGCACCTACGACTTCACCGCGTCGTGCAGCATCACCGCGGCCTACCAGACCATGGACCACCCCATGTGCGATCTGGCCAAGGGCATGATGACGCTCGCCTACGCGGGCACCGGCATCTTCCTCTCCGACGGCGCCACCAACGTCATGCCCGTGGGTCCCCACAAAGAAGGACAGCTGACCCCGGCGCAGGCAGACCAAAACCGCGCCGCCGTGCACAGTGCCTGGCAGCTCGCGTCTCGCCACACGCGGCACTCCTTGATCGGAGGCTTTTATCAGGGCTGGGATCTCCATCCCGCGCAGCTGCCCGTACGCTACGCGACGTGTTACGCGTTCTTCCTCGAGGGCTTTGCGCAGGCTGCAGAGCGCCTGTCCAACTTCGTCGAGAAGAGCGCGCAGGCGACGCTCGTGGGCGACGTGTTCGACGACGCGGCCACGGGCCAAGGTCTGCTCAACTACTTCTTGCGGGCGCTCAACTGCGGCGCCATCACGCTCGACGACGTCGCACTCACGGACCTGACACCCGAAGAGTTTGGGCTGCGCTCGTTTGCGAAGATCTTGGCCGCACGGCGTACACGTCTGGGCTGAGCGGAGAGTCAGAAGTCCTGACGCTTCATCACTGTGACTTCAACGCAGTGGACTGACGCACAGGAGCGCCCTCCCCCTCTGCCGCGTACGGGTTGAACTGGTTCGTGTAGACGTCGCTCGGCTTGAGCTGCCCGGGCACCAGCTGCCCCTCGCGCACCAGCCAGTCGATCCAGCGCTGAAACTGCGCGTCTGTGAGCAGACCGCCGCGCGTCTCCGAGCTCACCGCGCGAAAGTAGCGCACGAGCGATGCGTCTTCGGCGCGCCCGCGCTTGTGGATGATGCTCTCCATACGCGCGACCACCTGGTCACGCGGCGTGGCGCGCGTCCACTCGATGGCTCGCGCCGTGGCCGCGACGAACTTCTCCACCGTCTTGGGGTGGGTGCGCGACAGGCGCTCCGAGATGACGTAGCTGGCCGAGGTCATGGCCCCGAACAGTTCGTAGTCCGAGAACACCAGCCGCACGCCGCCGCGCTCCAAGGCCTTGTCGCGATGGATGCCGCCGAGCACCGCGACGTCGACCTGCCCTGCGCGCAAGGCTTGCTCGGTGTTGACGGGCGGCAGCGCCACCAGCGCGACCCGGTCGACCTCACTCTTGCTCAGCCCCGCGCGTCGCAGGTACTCGCGCAAGACGAACTCGTGGTGGGCGCCGAGCGTGTTCATCGCGAGTGGCAAACTGTTGCAGCCGCTCGGGGCTGAGGTTCTGCCGCCGAAACACGAGCACCTTGCGCTCGAGCAGCGCGGCGCGCAGCGACTTGACGGTCGGCGCGTCGAGGGGCTGCTGGAGCGGGAGCTCGACCTCGCCGGCCAGCGTCGGCTCGAGCGGCCGCACGCGAAGCGCGGCCGGTTGTACGTCGCTCTTGGCTGCCTTTTGTGTAGCTGTGGCTTGCAGTGTCATGGACTCACCTCTTCGCTCGCGTTGTCGTCTCCCGACCGCTTCCACGCTGTCTAGCATTGCGCCCTTGCGTCTTCCATGCGAGACGTCAGGTTGTGTGCGCGTCATGGCTTGACATGACGACGAACCGAAGAGGACGCAGCTCATGGGAAGCCTTCGACTTGGTGACATCGCTCCTGACTTCGAGCAGGAATCTTCCGAAGGCCGACTCCGCTTTCACGAGTGGCTCGGCACCAGCTGGGGTGTGCTGTTCTCGCACCCCGCCGACTTCACGCCGGTGTGCACCACGGAGCTCGGACTGACGGCCAAACTCCAAGAGCAATTTGCCCAGCGCAACGTCAAGGCCATCGCGCTCTCGGTCGACCCGGTCGACTCGCACAAGCGCTGGATCGACGACATCAACGACACGCAGCAGACCAAGGTGAACTTCCCGATCCTCGCCGACGCCGATCGCAAGGTGAGCGAGCTATACGACCTCATCCATCCCAACGCGAGCTCCACGCTGACGGTGCGCTCGTTGTTCGTGATCGACCCGGCCAAGAAGGTCCGTTTGATCATCACCTACCCGGCGAGCACGGGACGCAACTTCGACGAGATCCTGCGCGTCATCGACTCGCTGCAGCTCACCGACAGTCACAGCGTCGCGACTCCGGGCAACTGGAAAGACGGCGACGACGTGGTGATCGTGCCCTCGCTGCAAGACCCCGAGCTGATCAAGCAGAAGTTCCCCAAGGGCTTTGTCGCCGTGCGCCCTTACTTGCGCCTCACCCCGCAGCCCAATCGCAACTGAGCGTCAGCCCTCTCACTAGCCAACGACCTACGGGCCGAGCCCGGAGTGGACCCCATGACAGAGCCGACCTCTCTCGACGCAGCGCTCGAAGCGGACACCGCAGCAACCCCCTCGTCTGCACCCTCTACCGCGCTCGGCGCGAGCGCAGGGGCACAGCAACGCGAGCTCACGCGGCGCACCTTCCTCGGTGCCACGGGGGGGCGCGGTGGTCGGTGCGGCTGCGGGTGCAGCCAGTGCCTACGCGGTCGCCCGCGAGCCCCGCGCGGCAGCCCCAGAGGCGAGTGCAACGGGCCCGGCGAGCGTCGCGCCGCCTGCGCTCGCCGAGACCAAGACCGCCGAGCCTGCGACGCTCTACAAAGACCTGGTGCTGCGCAGCGAGAAGCTGCGCGTCGAGCGAGCACACGCCAACGCCGCGGCGCCCGTGCCTGCGCATCCCAACAACGGCGATGAGGCGCTGTATCCGACCAAGCTGGGCAGCGACACACGCGGACTTCCGCACAACGACCGGGGCGAGGTCGACGGTGCCGCGTGGCTCTCGCTGCAGCGCGCGCTCGACAGCCAAGACCCAGCAGACTTCGAGCGCGTTGCACTCGGTGGCACGCGCAAGCTGCAGCAGCCCCTCGGCACGCTGGCCGTGAGTCTGTCGGGACTCTCGGCGAGCCAGTTCGCCATTCCTCCGGCGCCCGCCGTGGCCTCCGCCGAGCGCGCGGCCGAGGCGGTCGAGTCGTACTGGAAGGCGCTGCTGCGCGACGTGCCGTTTCACGAGTATCGCAGCGACACAAAAAACGAGCTGGTTCTGGCCGCCTCCGC
Source organism: Pseudomonadota bacterium (assembly GCA_041179425.1). GTDB lineage: Bacteria > Myxococcota_A > Polyangia > Polyangiales > DASUME01 > DASUME01. The sequence continues at coordinate 13,511 of JBEGTL010000099.1, forward strand.
CGAGCTCAGCAAACTTGCCGGCTATACGGGCCCTCGCGACGCGAGCGGCAAGGTCACGCCCGAGGTGTTGTTTCGCGGCACCGCCCGCTACATCGATGCAGCGGACAAGACCGGGCGCACCGCGCGCAGCGTCGTGCCTCCCGGGGTCGACGTGGGGCCTCACATCTCGCAGTTCATCCTGCGCGATATCCCGTACGGCGCGCAGACGATCCCGGGCTTGATCAAGGCGCAGGCCCCAGGCAGCACCAACGACTTCTTACTGAACTACGAAGAGTGGCTCGCCAACCAGGACGGCAAACCGCACAAGGGCAAGCTCACGTTCTCGAGCACGCCGCGTCGCGTAGTGAGTGGACGCGACCTCGCGGAGTACGCGCACGGCGGCAGTCCCGGCTTCTGGGGCGCCTCGCAGCTGGTCGGTACGGCGGTAGCGGGCGGCGGGCTCGGCGTTCCGTTCAATCAGACCAACCCGTACTTGAAGCTGCACACCACCAACCACGGCGTGGCGAGCTTTGGTTTGGCGCACATCCAGTTGTCCATCCCGCTCGCAGCGTCGCGTGAGATCCGCGCCAACTACTGGCAGAAGTGGTTCGTGCAACGCACGCTCCGTCCTGAGGCCTACGGCGGGCTTGTGCACCTGCACCTCAGCAAGCGGGTCAGTCACCCCGTGCACGAAGACATCCTGCGCTCCGACGCGCTCGCACGCAGCTTCAAGCTGCACGGCAGCTACTTGCTCCCGAGCGCCTATCCCGAGGGCGCGCCCAACCACAGCTCCTATCCGGGAGGCGCCTCGGCCTCCGCGGCCGTGAGCGCGACCATCCTCAAGGCGTTCTACGACGAGACCTTCGTGATCCCCGATCCGGTAGAGCCCGACCCCAAGGACCCGAGCCGTCTCATCCCCTACCAAGGTCCGCCGCTCACCATCGGCGGCGAGCTCAACAAGCTCGCTACCAACGTCGGCCAGGGCCGCAACTGGGCAGGCATCCACTTTCGCTCCGATGCGGCGGCGTCGCTCCCGCACTCCGAAGACGTGGCCATCGCCCTGCTGCGCGATGAGCGAGACAGCTTTCGCGAGCCGTTCGACGGCTTCGAGTTCACGCGCTTCGATGGCACCAAGGTGCGCATCTAACCTCGTTGGAGACGTCATGCCCCGGCTTCGAACACGGCTCCTTACGTCATGGGACTGAGACACGTGCCGTCCGTTCTCACAGCAACGAGGTTCTGTACCTGTGCGGATGGGTCGCGCTCGGCGCCTCCATCCGCGCGGTAGACGGCAACGTCGTTACTTGCGAAAGGCCCGCACAATGTCCATCTCTCCCGTCTCGTCGTCGTATGCGCCCACCGTCAGTGGCGCACTGCAGTTCAAGCCGTTTCGGCCGCGCATCGGCGCACTGGTCTCGGGCGTCGACCTGAGTCAGCCGCTCGACGGACCCACGCGCGCCAAGCTCACGTCGGGGCTGCTCCAGCACGGCGTGCTGTTCTTCCGCGACCAGACCTTTGGTCCAGAACGCTTCCTCGAGGTCGCCAAGCGGTTTGGCGAGCCCTACAAGCAGAACTTGTACAACCACGGCCACGAGAGCGTCCCGCAGATCGAGGTGCTCGAGAACAGCCCCGAGCGTCAGCAAAAGGCCGACATCTGGCACGCCGACGTCACCTGGCAGCCCAACCCTCCCAAGGCGACTGCGCTCTACGCGCAGGTGTTGCCGAGCGAAGGAGGCGACACCGTCTGGTCGAGCACGGCCAGCGCGTACGACCTGCTCGACCCCAAGCTCGCCGCCTACCTGGAGACGTTGACCGCGGTCAACACGCTCGAGGTCACGCGTCTGCCTGAGTATCTGGTGGGCGACTACGGCGGACGCTATCCCAAAGAAGGTGGCACCGAGCGCCTCGCGGCGGCGCGAGCCGACCATCCCCCCGTCGAGGTCCCGGTGATCGCCGTCCACGCGGAGACGGGCCGCAAGGTCATCAACGTCAACGAAGGGCACACCAGCCACATCAAGAACGTGAGTAAGGTAGCCAGCAACAGCTTGCTGACGCTGCTGTTCGACCTGGTCAAGACGCCCGAGCTGCACGCTCGTTTTCACTGGAAGCCGGGCTCGCTGGCCATCTGGGACAACCGTCAGGTGCAGCACTACGGCGTCAACGACTACGGCGCCGAGCTGCGCCGCTTCCACCGGCTCACCATTCGCGAAGCCGTGTCCTGAGGGTCGTCCGCTGGTGCCCTGCCTTTTCGACAATCTCGAGGTAGCGGATGGAGCGCATGGGGTCGCCCACGTACGCGAGTAAGGTCGTGGGAGCGAGGGCGTCGCTGCGGCCGCAACTCGGACACGCGACCGGGAGCTCAGGGGGCTCCCCGTCGTCGAACACGAACGATGCATTGCAGGCGGTACAGCGCGCGCACGGGGTCTCGCCGAAGTCGTGCTGGAGCCCTTGCGGAATGTTGATGATCGCGTTGAGCGGCGTGCGCAGCTCGTGGGTCATGGTGGCGACGACCTCGCCCTTGGCGCGCGCGGCCGCTGCGGCACGCGTCGCTTCGGTCTGGGTCAGGTCGATGGCCGCGTTGAGGTCGACGATCTTGCCCTGCAGCTGCACGTTGACCTTGGCGAGCTCGGCCTGCAGCCACTCCAGACGGTAAGACAGACCGGCCGTCATGAGCACGCACTGCAGGCTCGCACCGAACATGAACCCGTGCACCGTGAAGGCGTTGGAGCGCAGGTGGCCGGAGACACTCAGCCCCGTGACGACCGCGCCGACCAGTACGGCGAGCCAGCCCATCAACGACGCCTTGGCCCAGCCGGTCGACACCATCTCCCGCCCGGCACCGCGCTGCAGCCGCCAGCTGATGACCACGACAGCCGCAAACGGGATCAGCCCCAGGTAACAAAGGGCGAGCAGGAAAGGCACGACGGAGAACGGCACGACCGGCGCGAGGACCGCACACAGCGCGGTCGACGGGATCAGCACGTCCAGGGACTGCCCGACCCAGCGAGGAAGCTTGCCGACGCTCACGCTGTGGAGGCCAAACAGACAGTTCACGAGGACCGACTCGACCTGCGCAAGACAAAGCGAGCTGGTCAGAACACTCAGCAGGAGGACCCATACCGCGATCACGCCGACACCGTCCGTGCGCGGCCTTCGCGGCTTGGTCGCGGAAGTGTGAAAGAGAACGTCGCGCCCTGGCCGAGTGCGCTCTGCACCCAGATGGTTCCTCCGTGCGCTTCGATCAGCGCGCGACAGATCCCCAGCCCCAGACCTGTGGCTGACGCTCGGGCGTGTCGTGAGCGGCGCCGTGGCGTGCTCCGCGCCGACGTCCCGTGAAAGAGACAAACCGATTGCGCCGACCACGGGGACGCTCCAGATAGTCGGCATGACCCGCAGACACGTCGTCACGGCCACCACTCTGCTTGCGCTCGCGGTCGGCACACTCTCCGCGTGCGCGCGCCCTCTGCCCGATGCCGCGCCCGCGGCAGAAGTCCGTCACGAACCGAGCGGTTCGGTGCGTCACGTCGTGCTCGTCACGATCGACGGGCTGCTGCCAGACTCGTACCTCGACCCAGACGCGCACGGGCTCAGGGTGCCTACGCTGCGCCGCTTCGTGCGCGAGGGCGGCCACGGCGACGGGACGCGCTCCGTGTTTCCCTCGCTGACCTACCCGGCCCACACGTCGATCGCAACCGGGGTCACGCCACAGAAGCACGGCATCGTCAGTAACCGCGCCTTCGACCCGCTCGATAAGAACGCGGAGGCCTGGTACTGGTACGCAGAAGACATCAAGGCTCCGCCGCTGTGGGAGCTCGCGCGGCGACGAGGTCTGCGCACCGCACTCATCAACTGGCCCGTCAGTGTCGGCGCGCAGGTCGACTGGCTGGTGCCGGAGTACTGGCGCTCGCGTGAGCCCGAGGACCTCAAGCTGGTGCGCGCGCTCTCGACACCCGGTCTGTTGGAGAGCGTGCAACACGATGTCCCCGATTTGTTCGCACGCTTCACGCCGCCCGAGGACAGCGCGAGCGTCGACGTGGCCTCGCACATCATTCGTGGCGACAGACCGCACCTGTTGCTCCTGCACATCTGGCAGGTCGACCACGCGCAACACCACGACGGGCTGTGGAGCCCCGCGGCCGCTGCGGCGGTCGAGAATGCGGACAGTCAGATCGCTCGCCTCATTCAGACCGTCGAGCAAGCCGGCATCGGCGCACAGACGGCCTTCGTGATCGCGTCCGACCACGGCTTTGCCAACACGTCGCGGCAGGTGCATCCGGGTGCGCTGCTGCGCGAGGCGGGCCTGATCACGCTCGACGCAAAAGGCAAGCCCAGCGCCTATCGGGTCGGCGTCAGCACGGGTGGCGGCACCGCGTACCTCTACGCGCGCGAGGGCGAGGACGCGTCCACCGAAGCTTCGGCGCGCGCACTGTTCGCGTCGCGCGTGGGCAAGCCCGGCAGCGGCATCGGACGCCTGTTCGAGCGGGAAGAGATCCAGAGTCGAGGGGGCGACCCTCGCGCATTCCTGGCACTCGAGGCCGAAGCCGGCGTGTACTTCGGCGCAGGCCTCGCGACGTTCGAGACTCCGCCGCCGTACCGCGCCACCCACGGCTACGATCCGGCGCGCCCAGACATGTCCACGTCTCTACTCTGGCTCGCCCCTGGTGTTCGCCCGGGCGCGCGCCACGGCACACAGCTCGTCGACATCGCGCCGACGATCGCAAAGTGGCTCGAGCTGGACCTGCAGCAGACAGACGGTCGCGCGCTGGAGTGATGGCACGCGCAAGTCCGACACTGTCCCCATCGCGCATTCGTCGAGTCGGCGAGCGCGACGGACCATGTTCGCGGCGTGCGCTGGCGCTGGACCTTTCCGGCGAGCTCACGCTTCGCGGCCGATCTCCACAAACCAAGCCCTGCGCGGTCCCGAATGCGCAGTCTCTCCGCAGGACAACGGACGACTCGGCTTGCCCCGGGGTC
>JBEGTL010000100.1:0-18337 GCA_041179425.1 Pseudomonadota bacterium
CGCCGCGCCCGCTCCGCCCCCGACGCGGGGGGGTCGGGCGGGGGGTGGGGCTCTCCCCCCCCGCCCCCCCCCCCCCCCCCCCCCCCCCCCCCCACCCCCCCCCCCCCCCCCCCCCCCCCCCCAGCTTGCGGTGGAGCCCTGGTCCCCCTGTTTTTTGGGGGGGTTTCGGGACATCGCTTCGCCGCGCTCCGCTCGTCATCAACGGACTCGCTTTGCTCGTCGGCGACTCAACGGACTCGCTTTGCTCGTCGGCGACTACAGGCACAGCTACGGCTACAGCTACAGCTGAGTGCTGTGTTCGATGACTGTGGCCATTCGCTGTTTGGGGCGGTCGAAGAGGCGCTTTCGCCTTCTGTGATCTCTTCGGGCATGGCGGACTTACTGAGGTACGCGAGCGTGCGCTGGAAGGTGGTCTCGTTGTCGTAGGACAGCTCTGTGATCACGTCGTAGGGGAGTTCTTCGGTGGTGCCCGTCAGCGCGTTGGGCTGCGGGGTGAGGTAGCGGCGGGTGTAGCCCGTCATGCACCGGCTCCATGAGGTGGCCAGCCTACCTGCGCGCGTACCTGACGGGTCCAGTACACGGCATCGAAGATCACGTCGCGGTCGAGCGCATCACCGAGAGCACGGATGCGATCTGGATCTGTTCATCGTTCGCCGCGGTCGAAGAGCTGCGCGCGGGTCGGCTGAGAGAGGTCCCGGCTGCGCACGGGCAGACGTTCGGCTCGTTTCGTGTCTACATGTACAGCCTCGACAAGCGTTCTCTCTCGCCCGCGGCCACACAGATCAAGGCTCGGCTGCAGACGATCATTCGTGCGCTCAGCAACGAACGGCAGCGCGCTGGGTGAGCGCAGCAGCGAGCCGAGTGCGGCGTCGGCTGCGTGCTGCACGAGCGACATCACGCTCGCGGAGTTGAGGAGCTTTTGTGCAACAAGAGGAGCGTCGGACCCCCGGCCGCCGCCGCTGGCGTCGGAAGAATTTGCGCGCCGTACGCAGGTGCGATGAAGGAAAGTCACGGGCCATGCAGATACCCGAGCGCCACCACTGTGTCAGCGGTGCGTTACCGGAGCTTCGATGCACGAAGAACGATCCACCTTGGAGCCAGAATCTGGATGCTTTTGGCGCGCCAAGTCCGCTGAAATCCCGGACAGAGAGCCGCGGCGGCGCGTGTTGTTGACCGGCGCGACCGGCTTTCTGGGTGGCGCTTTTCTCGCGCACACACGTGAGCGGAGCGGACGACCCATCGAGTGGGTCTTACCCGCGCGCGGCGCCGATCTCGCTGATGCGCGCCGGCGTGTCCACAAACGCCTCGCTCGCTTTGTGGAGGAACACCACGCTGTGGAGATCCTCGCCAATGCACAGATCGTGTGCGCCGACCTGACTGACGCGGATGCCTTCTCAGACGCGGAGCTGGATGGCGTGACGCACGTGGTCCACCTGGCCGCGAACACGTCGTTCATCGCCAGGGCCGGTGTCTGGACCATGAACTACGAGGCCACGCGGTGGCTCGCTCGACGTTTGTGTCGCGTTCCGACGTTGCGGCGCTTCGTCTACGTGGGGACCGCGATGATCTGCGGCGACACGGCGGCCGAAACCGTGCACGAGGAGTGCTACCCGAGCGCTGGGGCCGAACACCTCGTCGCGTACACCGCGTCCAAGGCTGCGGCCGAGCAGATGCTGCGCAACGAGTTTCCGGAGCTACCTCTGCTGGTGGCTCGCCCGTCGGTGGTGATTGGCCACACCAGGCTCGGGTGCGCGCCCTCCGGAAGCATCTTCTGGGTGTTGCGTGCGCTGGAGCGAGTTCGTCTGCTAGCGGGAAACACGGATGCCAGCTTGGACGTCGTGCCGGCCGACTACGTGGCCGAGGCGCTCGACCACCTGACCTTTGCGCGCGCCTTAAAACACACCACGTACCATATCTCCGCCGGCTACGAGTCGCGCACGCCGATTCGTCAGACCGCAGCACGGCTCGCAGCTCGGCGATCGTTGCCCGTGCCGTGGCCGGACTACGAGGTGATCTCGAGTCGCGACGTGCCGCTGTACAAGCAGCGCATGGTGCAAGCGTTTGGCGCTGCCAACGGACGGCGCATGCAGCTCGCGCTCGGTCTCTACTTGCGCTTCTGCGAGCTGAACGTGAAGTTCGACAACAGTCGACTGCGCGCTGAAGGATTGCGGCAGCCACCGCCCTTGCTCGAGTACTTGGAGACCTGCTTGAGACAGTGCGAGGACATCGACATCGTCGAGCAAGCAGACGACGAGATCTGAGTGCATGAGGTTCTGCTCATACGTCGCGCGCTGTGTTGCGTGCTGTTGGTGGCGATCACCTGTCTGCTCCCGCCCGACCGGGTCGCTGCGGAGCCCGACGCACCGCAGTGCGGACAACAGCTCGACGAGGCACACGTGGAAGAACGTCTGGCGTGGCTCGATGCGAGGCTCTCCAATGGCGTCGGCGGCGCCGTCGCGTGGTGGGGCGGCTGGCTCTCGTACGCGACTGGAGAGGGCGCTGTTGGCTGGACCAAGTTTGCCCGTGCGACCGACCGACTCGAGCGTGACCTGTGGCTCGTGACGGGGGTGGGAGCCGCACTGTGGGTCGCGCAACTGGCGGCCTTTTCCATGCCCGCTGCGTATGCGCCGCTGCGGGTGCGCCGACAACCACGCGCGACCGCGGCGCAGCGACGGCTGGCGCTCGCGGCGTCCGAGCGGCTGCTGCATGACGCCGCACAGGCCGAGCGTGGTGCACTGCACTGGAGCGAGCATGTGCTCGACCTGGCCTGGGCGGTCGGCTCCGCTGCGTACGTTTTGGGTCGCAGCTACGGGCACGTGCCGACCGACCGCCTGCTCGCGGCGACTGGTGTCGACCTCGGAGTGACCGTGCTACTCAGTGAGGCCGCCATCTTGAGCACGCCCCGGCAGGCCATCCGTGACCAACAACGTTACGGAGCCTGGTCGTGTGAGAAGTCGGTGCTGCACGGAGAGCGCTGGGCGACGTCGCCGAAGCCCGTGTGGCACGTGCGGCTCGACCTGGCGGGCGCGTCGCTGAGTGTGCGTTTCTGAGTCTGTTGCCAACGAAGAAAGTCGGTCTCATGCAGGGAGCTACGATCAAGGCCTGGGTCTATCTCGCCATCGCCATCGTGGCTGAGCTTGGTGGTACGGCCTGCCTCAAGCTCGCTGACGGCAGCGCCCGACCTCTCGCGTGGCTCGGGGTCGTCGTCGGATACGGGTCCGCGCTGTGGTTGCTCAACGCGGTCATCGCGCAGATCGATATCGGCGTGGTCTATGCGCTCTGGAGCGGCATCGGCATCGCCCTGGTAGCGGTCACCGGCGTGCTGTTTTTTGGCGAGCGCCTCAGCCTGATGCGCGCAGGGGGCCTGCTCGCAATCATCGTCGGGATCGCGCTGATTCAGCTCGAGTGACTACAGGCGCAAGAACGAGCTTGCGATTTGTGAAGTGTTCGACGACTTGCGGCCGAGTAACTGTGTCTTCGATTCAACTGACTGCCGTCACGCAGCACGGGCCTTGCGAGGGAGCGAGCTGCGGTGCCTGGTCCGTTGCGCCATCGATCGCAAGAGAGGTCGCGAGTGAGAGCCCCATCCATCAACCTGACGGAACAATGCTCGCGACGACGGACGTCTCGCATGCGAGGTCTGTGGGCCGCTGCGGTTATTCTGCATCTTTCCGCGTCGGCTTGTGCACCAGACCCGAGTGGACACGAGCTACCTGAGCCGACTGGATTTGGAGACCTCCCCTCGTCGGCCGACGCGGACGCAAGTCCGCCTGTCACCTCGGGGAGTTCGATGCCTATGGAGATGCCGATACCGACACAGGTGCCGACGGCGTCGTCACCGCAAGATGGTATTCGGTATCACCACGGCGATGTGCATGACGTCGTTCTACGTCGGCTACCGCATGGCGCGCGCGCTGCGAGCAGAGCCTCCAGACGTCACCAGTCTGACCTTCGGGGTGGGCATGAACAACAGCAGCGCCAGCAGCGTGTTGGCGTCCGCACGCATGGCCGATCATCCCCTCGTGTTGGTGCCCATCCTGGCCTACGGAATGCTGCAGAAAGTGCTGGCGGGGACGGTCGATGCCGCACTGCGCAGGCGCAGGGCAGAAGCCAACGCGCAGCCCCCAGCGCGCAGCATGTAGGGTCTGTCCCTGTTTTCTGGGTCTGGTCTGGGTCGTAAGCGTGCCCGTGCCCGTACGCGATCTGGCGTGGTAGCGGTCACCGAAACGTTGGGGGGTCGGCCAGGGCATGATCGGTCACAGCCACGAGATTCAACACGATGGAGGTCGATCACGCCGCCGGCCGACGCGACACAGGACGGCCCACCAAAGAAGCCCACAAATGCAATGCGGCATAGGAACGCCAAGGACTCCAGCGGGCGGCCTGCGACAAGACCTGACGAGCAGTAGGCCGCGACCCATCAGCCCGTGCAAGCGCACGCTGCAACGCAACGTCGGCAGCAGGAAAAGCATCGGGCTCACGCAAGGCACGCATGGCGATGTACTGCGCCGTCCACTCGCCGATCCCGGGCAACGCGCACAGCTTACGCACAGCCTCGTCCAGCGTTGCCTGCGGATTGAGCAAGCCAGGGTCGGCCGCCACCGCGCGTGCGAGCGACACCAAAGCCGCGGAACGAGCGCGAGGCATCGGCAACACACTGAGATCGGCAGCAGCCAACCGCGCAGGCGTCGGAAATACGTGCGTCAGCCCAGCCGCCACACTCGAACCCACAGCAAGGGGACTCCCGAATACAGAGACCAGCGTGCCGCACAGCTTCGTCGCGGCAACCACGGTGATCTGTTGGCCCAGCACCGCACGAACTGCTAGCTCGAACCCATCCCACGCACCAGGTACACGTAGCCCCGGACGCGCGTTGACGAGTGGCGCAAGAAAAGCGTCTTGCCCAAGCTGCTCTGCGATGGTGACCGGATCAGCACTCAGATCGAAGATCTGCCGCACCCGCCCAAGGATCGACGGCAGAGCAGACAATTTTGGAAACCTGACAGTAAGATCGAGCCGGTTTTCTTGCGTACGACTCGGAGACACTTCGAGCGTGCCGCCCACACCGTCGATGGCGATCGTCCGTGCGTAGCTCGTGCTGGAGACCAGCTCGACGCCCGGAATGGCGCGCGCGGCCAGAAACGAGAGCAGCGCCGCGAAGTCGTAGGGCGGCACGTACGAGAGGCTGAGCGAGATGGCATCACCGCCGCGCGCGGGCTCGCCGTGCTTGCGACGCAGCGCGCTGGGGGGTCGTTTGTAGAGCCGCAAAAACGTCTCGTTGAAGCGCCGGACGCTGCCAAAGCCCGCGGCCGAGGCGATCATCGTCATGGACAGCTGCGTGTCGTGGATGAGCTGCTTGGCGAGCAGCACGCGCCGCGTCTGCGCGACCGTGTTGGGCGACGCGCCGAGGTGCTGCGCAAACAACCGGCGCAGCTGACGGCCTCCCACGCCGAGGCGCTCGGCCAAGCCCTCCACGTCGTCGTCGTCGTCGAGCGCGCCTTGCTCGATGAGCGCGAGCGCACGTACCACCGTACTCTCGGTGCCGCGCCACGAGGCGAGCTCCGGTGAGCAATCGGGCCGACAGCGCAGGCAGGGCCGAAAACCCGCCTCCTGCGCTGCGGCGGCACTCGCAAAGAAGCGCACGTTTTCTCGCTTGGGCGTGCGCGCAGGACAGATCGGACGGCAGTAGATGCCGGTGGTCTCGACGGCCACGAAGAGCCGCCCGTCGAAGCGTGCGTCGCGCGTGACCATCGCGCGATAGCAGGCGTCTTGATCCAGTTCCATGCTCGCCATCTTCACCTCACGCGAGGGCCCGTGCTGGCGGTTTTCGGACCTGATCGTCGACCTTACTTGATCAGCGAGACCACGAACCGCTTGCCCTTGATCTTGCCGTTGCTGAGGCTCTGCTGCGCGAGCCGACTGACACTCTTGTTCACGGCCACGTACGAGAAGTTGTCGTGGATCTCGATCTTGCCGATGTCGCTGCCCTGTAGACCTCCGGCCTCGCCGGTGAGCGCGCCCAGGATGTCGCCCGGTCGCATCTTTTGTTTGCGGCCACCGGCGATGCGCAGGGTGTCCATCTTGGCGGCGCGCTCGAGGTCTTGGGCGGGTGCCGGCTCGAGGTCCTCTCTGCCTGGCTCGCCCTCGTCTACCACGCGCTCGTCGCGTGCAGACATGGAGGTGCGCTCGAGCCGAACCTTGGTGTGCGCCTCGATGGTCTTCACCTTGAGTTTGTCGCGCTCGCCCGCGAACGAGACCGCGAGGCCCACCTTGCCTGCGCGTCCCGTGCGGCCGATGCGGTGCACGTACACCTCGGGCGAAAGGGGAAGGTCGTAGTTGATGACCAGGTCCAGGCTCTCGACGTCGATGCCGCGCGCGGCCACATCGGTTGCTACCAGCACGCGCGTGCTGGCGTTGCGAAACTTGGCCATCACGCGGTCGCGGTCGTACTGCTCGAGGTCGCCGTGCAGAGACGCGACGCTGGTGCCTGCGTTGGCGAGCGCCTTTTCGAGCTCGGCCACCGTGACCTTCAGGTTGGCAAAGATGAGCGCGGACTCGTGCGGATAGCGCTGCAGCACCCAGCGCAGCGCCTGCAGCTTGGTCTCGGGCTCGGCCTTGATCAGCAGCTGACGGGAGACTTCTCCCTCGAGTCCCTGGGGCGTCTCGATGGTCACGCGCACCGGGTCGCGCTGGTACTGATTGCTGAGCGCCTCGATGGTGCTCGGGAAGGTGGCGGAGAAAAACACCGTCTGACGCGAGCGCGGCAGGGCCTCGAGGATCTGCTCCATCTCGTCTGCAAAGCCCATGTCGAGCATGCGGTCGGCCTCGTCGAGCACGACCGTGCTCGTCGCACCGAGGTCGAGCGTGCGTCGGCCGAGGTGATCGAGCACGCGTCCGGGCGTCCCCACCACCAAGTGAACGCCCTTCTCCAGCGCATTGGCTTGCGGCCGCAGCGGCTCTCCGCCCGCCAGCACGAGCACCTGCAGACCCGGCAGGTTGCGGCCCAGCTTGCGCAGCTCGCGGGCCACCTGGGCGCTCAGCTCGCGCGTGGGACAGAGCACGAGCGCCTGCAGTGCACGCGTGTCGAGCGACAGCCGCTGCAGGATGGGCAGCGCAAACGCGGCCGTCTTGCCGCTGCCGGTGTGCGACTGCCCGACCAGGTCGCGCCCCTCGAGCAACACCGGGATGCTTGCCGCCTGAATCGGTGTGAGCTGCGTGTAGCCGAGACCGGCCACGACCTCGAGGAGGGAGGGGGAGAGGGGAAGACTACTAAACTCGGGGTCCATCGGGAGGCACCATAGCTGTCCAACGCCGACCGCCAACCCCTACGCGTGGGGACGCGGCCGCGCTTACGTGGAGCTTTCGACAAAGCTCGCTACGCTCTGCTGGCGATGCGATACGACGTAATCGTGGTGGGAGCCGGCTCCGCAGGGGCCGTGATCGCAAGGCGTCTCACCGACGCAGGCAAGCGCTCGGTCCTCTTACTCGAGGCAGGTCCCGACTACCCGGTCGCCGATCCCGCTCGCCTGCCGGCCGATCTGGCCGATGGCACGCGCAACTCGATGACCGCGCACGACTGGGGCTACGCGCACCGGCCCACCGTGTTGCCGCGCGAGTTCCCGCTGCCGCGCGGGCGTGTGGTCGGCGGCTCCTCTGCCGTCAACACCTGTATCGCGCTGCGTGGACAGCCCGAGGACTTCGACGAGTGGGCGGCTCGTGGCCTGCCCGCCTTCGCCTGGCAGCACTGCTTGCCCGCCTTCAAGCGGCTCGAGCGCGACCTCGACGTGGTCAACGCGTGGCACTCGCAGGAGGGCCCGCTGACGCTGCGGCGGCATCCGGAGTCCGAGTGGGTGCCCTGGCAAGCCGCCTTCGTCGAGGGCTGTCTCGAGCTCGGCTTTCCCCGCTGCTACGACAGCAACGAGCCGGGCAGCTGGGGCGTCGGCCCGCACACCATGAACAAGCTCGAGGGGCGCCGCATCAGCGTCGCCGAGGCCTACCTCACCCGCGAAGTCCGCGCGCGCGAGACGTTTTTGCTGCGCCCCGACACGGTCACCCGTCGGCTCTTGCTCAATCACCGTAAGGTAGTTGGCGTCGAGGTCGAGGGCCCAGCCGGCGTCGAGACGCTCGAGGGCGAGTTGGTCGTCTTGTGCGCCGGTGCGATCAACACGCCCCATCTCTTGCTGCGCTCGGGCATCGGCCCCCGCGACCAGATCGAGGCCATGGGCGGTTCGGTGCAGGTCGACATCCCGCAGATCAACCGCCGCGTGCTCGACCATCCGGGCACCGCGTTCTTTCTGATGCCGCGCACACCCGACGTGGCCAGCTTCAAGCACCCGCTGATCCAGACGGTGTTTCGCTACGCGTCCGAGGGGAGCGACCACACCAGCGACATGCTGCTGCAGCCGGGCTCACGCTTAACCCTGCCCCAGCTCGATCTCGTGCCGCTCGCGCTCATGTGCAGCGTGGGCAAGCCGCGCGGCAACGACGGAACGCTGCGCTGGTCGTCGGCAGAGGTGGGTGCAAAGCCGCGGGTCGAGCTGCGCATGCTCGAGAATGCCCACGACCGCAAAGTGGCAGTCGAAGCCATGTTGCTCGCGTACGAGCTCATGCAGACCCGTCCTTTGCGCGCGCTGGCCACCCAGATGTGGCCCAGCGAGAGCGTGCTGCGCAGCCCGCGCAAGATCGACGCCTGGATCCGCTTTGCGTGCGGCTCTGGCTACCACCCGTGCGGCACCGTACCAATGGGCAGCGACGACGACCCCGATGCCGCGACCGACGAGCGCGGTCGTGTGCGGGGCATCGAGGGGTTGGTCGTCGCCGACGCGAGCCTCATGCCCACCATCCCCAGCAGCAACATCCACCTGCCCACCATCATGGTGGCCGAGCGAATCGCCGAGTTTTTGAACGAGGACTAGCGAGCGAGTGCCGCGGTACTACTCGCCGACCAACACGCGGTCGCCTTCGGACACACCGGACAGCACTTCGATGTTCAGGCCGTCGGAGACGCCCACCTCGAGGTCTCTCGACTCGACCTGTCCGGTCGTGGTCAGCACGCTGCACGAGGTCTTGTTGCCTTCGAAACGAAGCGCGCGCTCTTCGACCAGCAGCACGTGCTTGCGCTCGTCGAGTGTGAGCTCGGCGGTCGCGCTGTAGCCGGCGCGCGCGCGCGCGGGCGGACTCAGCAGCTTGACCCACAGCTCGAAACGCGTGATGCCGGAGCTGGTCGCGTTGAGGGGTGAGACCGAGCTTGCCGTCGCACTCACTGGGGCGGGACCGGTGGCTGCTTCGACCGTCGCGCGCGGGGCAATCCAGAGCAGTGTGCCGGCCACCGCGCTGTCCTCGAGCGCGCCGATGCGCACCGTGGCGGGCATGTCGATCTGCAGCTTGCCCACGTGGGCCTCGTCGATCTGGCCCTTGAACAGCAGGTCGGTCATGTCGGCCACCACGGCGATGGTCGTCCCGTCGCGGTACGGGTTGGTGTCGCCGATGACGTCGCCGATCGCCACGGGGACCGCAAGCACGGTGCCTGCGATGGGGGCGACCACACGCGTCGAGCGCGCGCCTCGCTCGTGGCTCGCGCCCTCTGCCACGAACAACAGACGTTCGCGCGCGCTGGTGAGCTCGGTCTGTGCCAAGCGCAGCTCGTCTTCCGCGCGCGCCAGCTCTTGGCCGCTGAGCGCGATGCCGCTACCGACCGAGCGCAGGCGCGTGAGCTCTCGCTCGGCGCGCGCGACGTGAGCCTCGGCCAGCTTGCCTTGCGAGCGCGCTTCGCTGAGCAAAACTGGGTCGGCCACCACACGCACCACCGCCAGCGTGTCGCCCTTTTTGACGACCGCACCTGGGCGCACGACTAGCTCGTCGAGCACGCCAGCGACAAGCGAGCGCACGAAGATCTCTTCACGCGGCACGATACGACCGCTGGCCAAGGTGCGCGCCACCACGTCTCCGCGCTGCACGCGCACGGTGCGCGGCGGCTCGGGCGGCGTGGCCGTGAGCAGACTACGCGAGGCGTACAGCGCGCCACCCAAAAGGAGGGCGACGAGCACGTAGCGGGCAGGGCTGCCGCTTCGTTTGCCGACGCTCGGCTGGGTCACGCTCGCGGGTCCGCTCACTCTGGCAACTCCTTCTCGCGGGCTCACTCTCGCCTGAGAGCGTCGATGGGCTGCATGCGGGCAGCTTCGCGCGCAGGGAAGTAGCCTGCCACCAAGGCCGTGACGATCAACGTGCTGAGCGCGAGCAGCGCCGTCGACAGCTCCAGGCGCGGATCGTGAAAGTAGTCCGAGCGCAGCTCGTACCGCACCGCCAGCTCGACGGCGCCCATGCCGGCCGCGAGTCCCAAGCCGCCGGCCAGCGTGGCCAGCACGAGCGCCTCGGCCAGCACAAACCGCAGGATGGAGTGGGCCGTGGCCCCAAGCGCGCGCCGTATCCCAAACTCCTGCGCGCGCTCGCGTACCGACACGAACAAGATGTTGCTGACGCCGATCATGCCCGAGATCAACGTGCCCAGACCCACCACCAAGATGCCGATGTCGATGCCGCGCATCAACGTCTCCAGCTTTTTGTACTCGTCTTGGGCAAACCACATCTGCACGGCGCCATCGTCGGCCGGGTCGAAGTGATGCCGCTGCGCGAGCAGGCGCACGACCCGTCGCCGCACCGACTCGGCGGCCACACCGGGCTCTACCGTCGCGCCGATGACCTCCAGCTTGCGCGTGGCGTCGAAGGTCTGGGCCAGGGTGGAGTAGGGGATGTACAGACGCCGCTTTTCGTCTTCGCCACCGTCGTCGGTGAACTCGCCGACGACCATAAAAGAGATGCCGCCGAGGGAAATGGCGTGCCCCACCGGGTCGCCTTGGCCGAACAGCAAGACGCGCGCTCCGCTGCCGATCACGGTCACCTTGCGCGCCCGTCGCAGGTCGAGCTCGTTGAGCAGCCGGCCGCGCACGAGCTTGGCCTTTTCGACGCGCAAGTAGCCGGGGTAGATGCCTTGCACCGGTACGCCCGCCGTGCGCGAGCCGTAGGTGGGGGGGATGGAGCCGGGGTTGAGGCGGCGCGGAGACACGTCGTTCAGCTCGCTGACCGTCTCGCGGATGGCCGAGAGGTCGTCGATGTCGAGCTGAATCACGCGCCCGGAGCCGAGGCCCTTGTACGGCAGCGAGGTGCGAAAGCTCCAGATCCAGACCGCGCTGATGGCGTTGCCGGAAAAGATGCCGTCGATGCCGTTGCGCAGGCCGCGCCCGCTGGCGAGCAGCAGGGTGAGCATAAAGATGCCCCAGAACACGCCGAATGCGGTGGCCAGCGCGCGCAGGCGGTGGCGCGTGATGCTGTCGAACAGCTCGTACAAGCCGTCGATCATGCGGCTGACTCGTCGGCGTGTACGCGCCCGTCGCGCACCCACACGATGCGGTTGGCGGCGCGCGCGACCTCTTGCTCGTGCGTCACCAGCACCACGGTGCGGCCCTCGGCGTGGATCTGGGCCAGCAGGCCGAGCACCTCGCGGGTGGTGTCGCTATCGAGGTTGCCGGTGGGCTCGTCGGCCAGCACGAGCGGCGGGTCGGTGACGAGTGCGCGGGCGATGGCGACCCGCTGTCGCTGTCCGCCGCTCAGCTGGTTGGGGAAGTGATCGACGCGCTCGCCCAGGCCCAGCCGCTCCAAGAGGACGTGTGCCCGCGCCCGTCGTTCGCGCCGGTTGACGCCGGCGTAGCTGAGCGGGAGCGCCACGTTCTCCCATGCACGCTTCTGCGGGAGCAGGTGAAAGGACTGAAACACGAAGCCGATCACCGCGTTGCGCAAGCGCGCAGAGGCCGCGTCGGGCAGCGCGCGCGTGTCGTTGCGGTCGAGCAGGTAGCGACCTGCGTCGTAGCTGTCGAGCAGCCCCAGCACATTGAGCAGGGTGGACTTGCCGGAGCCCGACGCGCCCATGATGGCGACGAACTCGCCGGCGTCGACGCGGAACGACACCTCGTCGAGCACACGAAGCGTGCTCGGCCCGGCGCGGTAGTGCTTGCTGAGTCGGTCGACGACGATCATGGCAGCGGTCCAGGGGGACCTCGCTGAGTCTACCGTCGTCGCGAGCTTCAGCCACTGCCAGGCACGGCTGTTTGCTCGCGCGCCCGAGGGTGCACTTGGGCCGCCGGGGCGAGCCACGCGCGCCGCCTCACGCGCGCGGCTCGTCTAGCGGGGTCACACACACGGTCGTGACCTTACTTTTTGCAGACGAAGCCCTCACACTTTGTGAAGCCGCAGTCGAGCGCGTCGGTGTGAAAGATGGCGCAGTCGAAGATGTCGAAACAGAACAGGTCCGGCCCGCAGTGATCGGCGCCGCCGTCGGCACTGGTGGTGCTGGTGGGCTTGCCGCCATCGCTGCTGGTGGCGCCGCCGAGCAGGCCGGTGAGCGCGTCGAGCGGGTTGGCGGAGGCGCCGGCGTCGGTCGGCTTCACGGTGCTGCTTACGTTGCTCGTGCTGCTGTTTCCGGCGTCCTTGGCGCTGCTGGTCGACGAGCCGTTGCCCGCGCTGGTCGACGAGCTGCTGGTGGCCTTGCCCGCGTCCTTGGTGCTCGAAGCGCTGCTGGTGCTGCTGGTGGCCTTGCCCGCGTCCTTGACGCCAGCGTCCTTGGCCGGGACGTCGCTGGTGCCGTCGTCCGCGTCGTCGGTCTGCTCCGAGTCGCCCGGGTCGGCCTCGGCGTCGTCTGGCGCACTTGCACAACCCACCAAGGAAAACGCCAACATGCCCGTCACTAAGCTACGAAAGTTCATGGAAAACTTGTCTCTCATTGGACCGATGGTTGCCAGTCCCTTGGGTTCACCGTTCGGTCCTTCCTGCTGACCGACTTGCCCAACACCCTATTTCCGGTGTAGTAACGCACCGCTCTCCGACCACGACCCAGCTCCGCGGGGAACCCGTGCGCCTCGACGCACACCTGATCGCCCGCCGAGTGCGGGCTTCGGCACTTCGCCCCCGAGGGCGGGGCGAGCGAAGCAGGCACACGGTTGCTCGGCACTGTGTTGTGTCAGACTAGGGCCGCTCAGTACGGCTGCTGGTGGGGGCAACGCCTCTTCGCTCGCGCGGGGGACCCGCGCGCTTCGGTAGCACTGCGAGCGGTTGAACGAAGCCTCACCGTCCAGTATGGGGGGGCAGCAATTTCAGACGGACCAAGGCCAGGCCATGCACGACCTCACCAAGCAACGGAACATCGGCATTTTCGCCCACGTCGACGCGGGCAAGACCACCACCACCGAGCGCATCCTCAAGCTCACCGGCAAGATCCACAAGATCGGCGAGGTGCACGACGGTGCTGCGACGACGGACTTCATGGTGCAGGAGCAGGAGCGCGGCATCACGATCCAGTCGGCCGCCACCACGTGCTTCTGGAAGGGCAACCGCTTCAACATCATCGACACGCCCGGACACGTCGACTTCACCATCGAGGTGTACCGCTCGCTGAAGGTGCTCGACGGCGGCGTCGGTGTGTTCTGTGGCTCAGGTGGCGTGGAGCCGCAGTCCGAGACCAACTGGCGCTACGCAAACGACTCGAAGGTCGCGCGTATCGTCTACGTCAACAAGCTCGACCGCTTGGGCGCCGACTTCTATCGCGTGGTGAAGCAGGTCAAGAGCGTGCTCGGCGCCAAGGCGCTGGTCATGGTCCTGCCGATCGGCACCGAGGGAGACTTCTCCGGCATCGTCGATCTGCTTACGCGTAAGGCGTACGTGTGGGACGACACGGGTCTGCCCGAGAACTTCAAGATCCTCGACGTTCCCGAGGACATGAAAGAACTCACCGAGAAGTGGCGCGCAGACCTCATCGAGACTGCCGTCGAGCAAGACGACGCCGTGCTCGAGAAGTACCTCGAGGGTGTGGAACCCGACGTGGACACGCTCAAGCGCTGCATCCGCAAGGGCACCATCGCGCTCGACTTCTTCCCCACCTACGCGGGTTCGTCGTTCAAGAACAAGGGCGTGCAGAACCTGCTCGACGCCGTCGTCGACTACCTGCCCAACCCGATGGAAGTAGAGCCGCAGCCCGAGGTCGACCTCGAGGGCAAAGAGACCGGTGAGTTCGCGATCGTCGATCCGACCAAGCCGGTGCGTGCGCTCGCCTTCAAGATCATGGACGACCGCTTCGGCAGCCTGACCTTCGTGCGCATCTACTCGGGCACGATCAAGAAGGGCATGGCGCTGCTCAACACCTTCACGGGCAAGAGCGAGCGCATCGGCCGTATGGTCGAGATGCACGCCAACGACCGCACGCTCATCGACGAGGCACAGGCCGGCGACATCGTCGCGCTGGTCGGTCTCAAGAACGTGCAGACCGGTCACACGCTGGCCGACGAAGACCACCCCGCGACGCTGGAGCCCATGGTGTTCCCGGCGCCCGTCATCGAGCTGGCCGTGTCGCCCAAGGACAAGGCCAACGCCGAGAAGCTGAGCACCGCGCTCGGCAAGCTCGTGTCCGAAGACCCGTCGTTCCGCGTCGAGGTCGATCAAGAGTCCGGCGAGACCATCCTCAAGGGCATGGGCGAGCTGCACCTCGACATCAAGGTCGACATCTTGCGCCGTACGCACGGCGTCGAGGTCGACGTCGGCAAGCCGCAGGTCGCCTACCGTGAGACCATCACCAAGGGCGTCGAAGACGGCTACACGCACAAGAAGCAGACCGGCGGCTCCGGTCAGTACGCCAAGATCGAGTACACCATCGAGCCCGGCGAGCTGGGCACGGGCTTCGTGTTCGTGTCGGCCGTGGTCGGCGGCAACGTGCCGAAGGAGTACATCCCCGCGGTCGAGAAGGGCTTCAAGCTCTCGGTCGAGAAGGGTGTCCTCGCGGGCTACCCCCTCATCGACACCAAGGTCACGCTGACCGACGGTGGCTTCCACGCCGTCGACTCGTCGGCCATCGCGTTCGAGGTTGCGGCCAAGGCTGCGTACCGTCAGACGGTGCCCAAGTGTGGTCCGCAGCTGCTCGAGCCCATCATGAAGGTCGACGTCTACGTCCCCGACGCCAACGTCGGCGACGTCATTGGCGACCTGAATCGTCGTCGCGGCATGATCAAGAGCCAAGAGGCCACGCCCACCGGCGTGCGCGTCAAGGCCGATGCTCCGCTCAGCGAGATGTTCGGCTACATCGGCGACCTGCGCTCGGCGACCTCGGGTCGTGGTCAGTACTCCATGGAGTTCAGCCACTACCAGCCGTGCTCGCGCTCGGTGACCGAGACGGTCATCGCAGCTGCCAAGGCGCGCGAAGAAGCACGCCGCAAGAAGTGATCGGCTGACGCTGATCCGTTGAGAGGGCGCCGACTCCGCGAGGAGGCCGGCGCCTTTTTTGTGGTGGCCTCCCGGTCGGCGGACGTCTCGAGGAGCTCGCCTCGCCATTCGAGTGGTCCCCCCACCGTGCCAAGGTCCGCGTTCCGGTCTGTTGGGGCCGGTCGTCAGTGAGCTTGTCCGGCCTGCGGGCGGCCGCGAATGGTACGCCGGGCGGGCGGCAGGGTAAGCTTGGGTCGATGACTCGTCCTATGCTGGAACAGCTGCGCATCACCAACTTCGGCTGCATCAAGAGCGCCCAGGTGACGTTGTCGCCGCTGCACGCGCTCATCGGGCCGAACGACAGCGGGAAGAGCACTGTGCTGCGTGCCTTGCGCACGCTGTCGTTGGTGGCCGAGGGGGATGTCGACGCACTGAACAATACGCAGGAGGCTGCCAATCTCAAGCTCGCTCTGACGGCGAACATTGGTCGCGGGGAGACGTCATTCTCCACCTTTTCCGAATCGAAGACGTGGCTCGTTCAGCTCGCCCCCGATGCCACCAAGTATGAGAGCCTCAACGGCGGCGCCGCGCAGGAGCTCAACCCTTCGACAGGCAGCAGCCGTCTCCTGCAGACGGCCCAGCTCGCGTCCTTCGCGCGCGCAATATCGGGTTCTCAGGTTCTGCGGTTAGAACCTGACCAGCTGCGTCTTCCGAGCGGACTCATCCCCGATGGACAACCACTGCGCTTCGCTAACGAGCACGGCTTGGGCCTCCCCGGTCTCTACGACGCAGTGCAGACTCGAGACTTCGAAGCGTTCCGCACAATCAATGAAGACCTGCGGCGTTTGTTTCCGGCGGTCAAAGCGTTGAGGCTCAAGAACACGTCGACCGGTAAAAAGTCTCTCGGCGTCGAACTCTCAGATGGAACCCCAGTCAGCGCTGAGTTCATGAGTGAGGGCTTGTTGTACTATTTGGCGTATGCGGCACTTGGGCACCTGGAACAGACCGCGATGCTCCTGATCGAAGAGCCCGAGAACGGCCTGCATCCGGCGCGGATCGCCGACGTTGTGCGCGCTTTGCGTGAGGTCTCCAAAAAGACTCAAGTGATCATCGCCACGCACAGCCCTCTCGTGATCAACGAACTCGAAGGGCACGAAGTCTCTGTCGTGACCCGCACTGCGGAGGCAGGGACTCAGGTCCAGCTGCTCAAAGACACACCCGACTTTGCAGAGCGCTCCAAGGTTTACTCGCCCGGTGAGCTCTGGCTGAGCTACGCCGATGGGAAGGAAGAGGCAGCTCTGCTGAAGGGTGGCCCTCGTCCGTGACAGAACAGAAGGCTCTGCGTGTCTTTCTCGCCGGAGAAGGCCCCAACGAACTCGGCGGATACGCCGACCATCCCAGCTATCGAGACCCGACAAAAACTGGTGTGCTCGAAGCGCTCCTCAGGCGAGTGGAGCCTGCAGGTTGGGAAGTCGGTGGCGCAGATGAGTCCGACCAAGGCGAGCGGCGAGCTCGTCAAGGCGGGGGTCCCACCAAAGGACGGGGCTGCCATGGTCGCGGTGGTGGAGAACGCCAGGCTTGAACTCGTTCCCGCGGACGCCGAGTCGCTGCTGCGCTGGCTCGCGCAAGCGCGCGCGACTCTGCCGGCTCCGTAAGATGGCTCGCCACCCTTCGTCTCTCGGCAGGGACAGTCGCGTGACCCAAGCTCTACGCGTTCAGAGATCGTGCAGCGTGACCTGCCCGATGAAGTCGGCCTTGCCGAGGTCCACGCCGTTGTGGCGCAAGATCGCGTAGGCCGTGGTCGCGTGGAAATAGAAGTTGCGCAGGATGGTCTCACGCAGGTAGTCGCTGCCGAGAGCGCCTTTGCCGGGCGTGCGTGTGGACGTGATCAGCCGAGTCTCAGCACCGGCGAACGCGTCGTCTCCAAACGTGGCCACGTACGAGAGCACCGACGCGATGCGCGCTTTGAGCTCCGGGATGGTCTGCTCTTGCGTGGCGTGCGCGGGCGGCGTCTGCTGCGCGAGACGCGCATGGCCGTTCTTGACCCAGTCGCATGCGACCTGAATCTGCTTGAGCAGCGGAAACTGATCAGGCGCCAGCCGAGAGCTGAGCAGCACGGTTGGGTCGAAAGACTTGGCTGCCGCGTAGGACTCGGCCTTGGTGAGCCACTTGTCGACTTGGCTGAGCGTGGTTGCGATGGCGCGGAGATCAGCGCGGATGGACGACATGCAGGATCCTCGGGTTGGCGAAAGAGCGCGAGCGCCGAGTCATAGCACTGCAGATGCGTACGACGACCGCCCCCGCGCCGGTGCTGGTAGCGAGCGTGAGCGCGATGGATGTCAGACAAGCTGGACACATACAGACCTCCTGTTCGAGGCTCAAGCTAGGCCCGCGGGCGCGAACGGGGGAGTAACAAGCGTGGCGCGCACAAAAGGCCCACCGCGTGCCCCTGCAGCGCGGCTCGCGCACACGTGACAAGGAGTGAGCAGTGGACCTGAATCTAGCCGGCAAAGTCGTGGTGGTGACGGGGGCCAGCAAGGGCATTGGGCTCGCCACCGTGAAAGCGCTGGCCAACGAGGGCGCGCTCGTGGTCGCGGGCGCACGCACGCTCGACAGCCTGGCGACCGTGCCGGGAGTGACCGCGGTCGCAGTCGATCTCGCGACTCCTCAGGGGCCTCTTCAGCTGGTGCAACGCGCCGTCGACGTGCACGGCCGGCTCGATGTGCTGGTCAACAACATGGGGGCCGTCAGGCTGCGCACCGAGGGCTTCTTGGGCACCAGCGATGAAGAGTTCGCCTGGGCCATGAACGTGAACTTCTATTCTGCGGTGCGCGCGTGTCGTGCCGCGATTGCGCAGATGCTCACACAGGGCGGCGGCAACATCGTCAGCACGGCGTCGGTCAATGCGTTCTTCCAGCCGGACGGCGGCACCGTCGACTACGGCGCGGCCAAGGCGGCCCTGGTGAACCTGACCAAATCGCTTGCGCAGGAGTTTGGTCCGCGCGGCATTCGCGTGAACTGTGTCTCGCCGGGTCCGGTCAGCACCGAGTTGTGGCTCGGCAAAGACGGCGTGGCCGCCACCGTCGCCAAGGCCATGGGC
>JBEGTL010000101.1:0-18320 GCA_041179425.1 Pseudomonadota bacterium
ACCCGCATCGGCACCGTGCTCGAGTGTCAGGTCGACCTTCTCTTGCGACGAGCAGGCGGCGATCACGCGCAGGCCCATCGCCTTGCCGAGCTCGACCGCAGCCAAGCCCACGCCGCCCGCGGCGCCGAGCACCAGTAAGGTCTCGCCGGCCTTGGCGTGGCCGCGATCCTTGAGCGCGTAATACGAGGTGCCGTAGGTCATGATGAATGCGGCCGCCTGGTCGAACGGCATCGCGTCGGGGATCGCGATCACGCGGGCCGCATCGAGCACGAGCTCTTCGGCCATGCCGCCCCAGCCGGTGTTGCCGAGCACCCGATCGCCGACCTTTACGTTCGTGACGCCCGCACCGACCGCTTTGATCACGCCCGACACCTCGCCGCCAGGAGCGAACGGACGTGCGGGCTTGAACTGATACTTGTCTTCGATGATCAGCACGTCGGGGTAGTTCACGCCGACTGCTTTGATCGCGATCAACACGCCACCCGCGTTGACCTCCGGGCTAGGGACGTCTTCGAGGACGAGCGTCTCCGGTCCGCCTACAGCCTTGCTCAACATTGCCTTCATCGAACGCACTCCATTGTTCGCAGCGCGGTCTCGCGCGCGTGTGCCGCCCAGCTCCATAGCCTCTCCACGCGCGCGAGACGAAGCGGCGAGCTAGGCAGCGAGCACGTATAGTGCGCGATCGTGCTGACTCCCCCCGAAGCCGGTCCACTGTCCCCTCCCCCCGCGGGCTTTCCCGCGATGTCGATCGCCGAGGCGCACCGGAGGCTCACCGCACCCGGGGCGCGCTTCGAGATGGAGGTCGTGACCATCCGTGGCGTGCCCACACGCGTATGGAAAAATGCGCCGCCCACGGTGCGCGACGTCTTCCTCAACGCGTGCGCGTTCGAGGCTCGCGAGTGCCTCGTGTACGAGGGCGAGCGCGCGACCTACGGCGCCTTCTCACGGGCCGTGCGTGTGCTCGCCGCCTCCTTCCGCGAGCACGGCCTCGCCAAGGGCGACCGCGTGGCGCTCGTGATGCGCAACCTGCCCGAGTGGCCGGTGGCGTTCTTCGCGGCCAGCCTGTGCGGCGCAATCGTCACGCCCATCAATGCGTGGGGCACGGGGCCGGAGCTTTCGTACGCGCTGTCCGACTCGGGCGCCAAGATGGCGGTGATCGACGGCGAGCGGCTCGAGCGCCTGCTGCCGCACCTGCCGGAGTGTCCGGCGCTCGAGCGCGTGTACCTGACCCGCGGCACGCGCGCGGGCGATCCGCGCATCGTGCGGCTCGACGCGGTGATCGGCGCCGTGGCCGACTGGGCGGCACTCCCCGATCTGCAGCTTCCCGACGTGCCGCTCGCGCCTGACGACGACGCGACGATCTTCTTTACGTCCGGCACGACGGGGCGACCGAAAGGCGCGCTCTCGAGCCATCGTGCGGTCTGCTCCAACACGTTCACCAGCGCCTGCGCGCACGCGCGCTCTTTTTTACGCCGCGGCGAGGATCCGCCGGTGCTCGACCCAAACGCGCCGCAGCGCGTGAGCCTGTTGGTCGTGCCGCTGTTCCACGTGACCGGCTGCATGCCGTGGCTGCTCGGCGGCATGAACGGCGGCGGCAAGATCGTGCTCATGCGCAAGTGGAACGTGGAGCAGGCGCTGTCGCTCATCGCAGAAGAGCGTGTCACCCTCGCCGGCGGCGTACCGACCATTGCCTGGCAGCTGCTCGAGCACCCGGCCCGCAGAGAGCACGATCTGTCCTCGCTCGAGGCAGTCAACTACGGCGGCGCGCCGGCCGCACCCGAGCTGGTGCGGCGCCTCAAGGCGGTCTTCCCGAAGGCACAGCCCGCCAACGGCTGGGGCATGACCGAGGTCACCTCGAGCTTCGCCTCGAACAACGCCGAGGACTACCTGAGGCGACCCGACTCGTGCGGCCTCGCGGCGCCCACCAACGACTGGAAGATCATGAGCCCTGACGGCACGCGTGAGCTACCGGTCGGTGACGTGGGCGAGCTGTGGGTCAAGGGCCCGCAGGTCATCACGGGCTACTGGAACCGGCCCGAGGCGACGGCCGAGACCCTCGTCGATGGCTGGCTCAAGACGGGCGACATCGCGCGGCTCGATGAGGAAGGCTTCTGCTACCTGGTCGATCGCGCCAAGGACATGCTCATCCGCGGCGGCGAGAACATCTACTGCGTCGAGGTCGAGAACGCGCTGCACGAACATCCGTCGGTGCTCGATGCCGCGGTGGTGGGCCTCTCGCACCCGACCCTCGGCGAGGAGCCCGCAGCGGTGGTGCAGGTCAAAGCCGGCCACGCGGTCACGGAGGAGGCGCTGCGCGCGTTCGTCGCTGCGCGGCTCGCGGCGTTCAAGGTGCCGGTGCGGGTGCTGTTCTGGAGCGACATCCTGCCGCGCAACCCGGCGGGAAAAATCCTGAAGGCGGAGCTCAGGAAACTGTTCGACTGAGCAGCGGTCGTTCTTGGCATCGGAGCCTCACCTTCATGGACGCTTCGCGGCGGCACGCGCGAGGTGCTGCGCGGCCTCGTGGCGCGCGGACTGGGGTTACGCTGATGCTCACGCCGATCCTCACGGTGGACGCACTCGTGCACGAGGCCGCGACGCGCGCCTTCGACGATCTCGCCCGGGCATGGTTCTCCCGAAACGTAGAGCGTGAAGGAGTGCTCGCCGCGGTGGAGCAGCTCGGCTTCGCCGAAGCACTGCCCTCCCCGGACGGTCGTGGTGCCTGGCCAACCGCTGCGGCGATCATCCGCGCTCAGGCACGTTGTGCGGCTCCAGTAGACATGGCGCTGCTCCTTGCGACCGGCGACCGCGCGGGTTCGATCGCAAGGCCGCGAGGCACGTACGTCTGTACGCGCAGCGCCGCAGCCATCGATGCGCCGGCCGCACACGCAGCGCTCTCGCTCGGGCGCTGCCTGCAGATCAGTGCGGCGATGGAGTCCGCACTCGACCTGTCACTGCAGTACGTGCAGGACCGCAAGCAATTTGGCCAGCCGCTGGCGAAGTTTCAGGCGATCCAGCACAGCCTCGCGCTCGCCGCCGAAGAAGTCGCGGCGTTCGGCGCGCTGTCGCACCTCGCACTCGCTTGCGCAGCGCGAGAAGACATTCGTGAGGCTCGTACGTCCGCGCTGCTGGACGCTGCGGCCGTGGTCGCGGGTCACGGTGTGGATGTGATCTACGAGGTGTGCCATCAGGTACACGGCGCCATCGGTTTCACAGAGGAGTATCCCTTGCACCGCCACAGCATCGACCTCCTGCACTGGCGCGATCATCTGCAGCTGCTGCGCGGCGGTGAGCTACGCTGCGCCGAGCGGCTGGGCGACGCCGCGCTCGCGCTAGGCTCCGTGTGGCGCTCCACGACTTCGGTGATGACACCCCAAAATCCTGATGCCTGATGATCTACACGAGGAGAGTCACTCATGCGCGACGCCGTCATTTGTGAACCGCTGCGGACGCCGATCGGACGCGCGGGCGGCATGTTCAAGTCCCTCCATGCACACGAGCTTGGCGCGACGGTGATCGAGGGCCTGCTCGCGCGCACCAAGCTGCCGCCCGAAGCCGTCGACGATGTCCTGTTCGCACAATGTTATCCGAGCATGGAAGCGCCCGCGCTCGGCCGCGTCGTCGGCCTCGACGCCGGCCTGCCCATCACCTCGGCCGGGCTGCAGATCGATCGCCGTTGCGGCTCAGGCCTGCAGGCCGTCGTGTACGCGATGCTGCAGGTGGCATCGGGCGCCTCCGATCTCATCCTCGCAGGTGGCGCAGAATCGATGAGCAATGCATCGATCTACTCGCACTCCGCGCGCTGGGGCATCGGCAACGATCCGACGCTCAGCTTTCAAGATTCGCTCGTGCGAGGACGGTTGACCGCCGGCGGAAAACGTTTTCCGGTGCCTGGCGGCATGATCGAGACTGCCGAAAATCTGCGCCGCGACTACAAGATCGGGCGACTCGAGCAGGACGAGTTCGCAGTGCGTTCGCACCAGCGCGCCATCGCCGCGCAGAGAGCCGGCATCCTGGACGACGAGCTCGTTCCAGTCGTGGTGAAGTCGAAGAAGGGCGAAGAGACTCTCCGCCTCGACGAGCATCCGCGCGCCGACACCAGCGTGGCGCTGCTCGGCAAGCTGAAGCCGATGCGCCTCGGTGCCGATTCCGAAGCGACGGTGACAGCCGGCAATGCGAGTGGCCAGAACGATGCGGCCTCGGTGTGCATCGTCACGACGCGCGAGCACGCCGACCGCTACGGCCTGAGGCCCCTTGCGCGCCTGAAGGCCTGGGGCGTGGCCGGCGTGGCGCCGAACATCATGGGCATCGGGCCGGTGCCTGCGACGGCAAGAGCGCTGAGCGGAGCGGGTCTCGCTCTCAAGGACATCGACCTGATCGAGCTGAACGAAGCGTTTGCGTCGCAAGTACTCGCCTGCACACGCGAGTGGAAATTCACGCCTGCCGATTTCGAGCGCATGAATGTGCACGGCTCGGGTATTTCGCTCGGCCACCCGGTGGGTGCCACGGGTGGACGCATCCTGGCGACGCTGCTGCGTGAGATGGATCGCCGCAGCGCGCGCTACGGCCTCGAGACCATGTGCATCGGTGGCGGCCAAGGCATCGCTGCAGTGTTCGAGCGCACGGCCTGAGCGATTCCACGACGACAATACAAGAGCAGCGCAGGAGCCTTCTGACGCATGGAAAGAGTTCAACACATCGGCGTGATCGGTGCGGGCACGATGGGCCGCGGCATCGTCCAGCTGTTCGCGCAGGCCGGACATCGGGTCTCGTGTTTCGATGCGGCCGAAGGCGCCGCGCAGAAGGCTGTCGAGTTCGCGCGCAACATGATCGAGCGTGGTGTGCAGAAGGGGCGCTACACACCTGAGCAAGCGTCGGCGATGGTCGCCGCCATCAAGCCGTGCGCGAGTCTCGACGGCCTTGCCGATTGTGAGCTGATCATCGAGGCGATCGTCGAGAATCTCGAGGTCAAACGAAAGCTGTTCGGGGATCTCGAAGGCGTGGTCTCCGAGCACGCAATCCTCGCCAGCAACACCTCTTCGTTGATCGTTGCCGAGATCGCTGCCAGCTGCCGCCACCCCGAACGTGTCGCGGGTCTGCATTTCTTTAACCCGGTGCCACTGATGAAGGTCGTGGAGATCATCGCGGCAGTCCGGACCTCGCCCGGCACGGTCGCCGCCCTGAGGGTGACGGTCGAAGGCACCGGGCACCGCGCTGTCGTCGCCGCTGATCAACCCGGTTTCCTGGTCAACCATGCCGGTCGCGGACGCTACACGGAGGGGCTGCGTATCCTCGAAGAGCAGGCCGCCTCGCCGCAGCAGATCGACACGTTGATGCGTGAAGCCGCGGGCTTTCGTATGGGGCCCTTCGAGCTGCTGGACCTGACTGGCCTCGACGTCTCCGGCAAAGTGATGGAGTCCATCTACACGCAGTTCCAGCAGGAGCCGCGCTTCAGGCCTTCTGCGCTCGTGTCTCCACGCATCGCCGCCGGTCTGCACGGCCGTAAGACTGGCGCGGGCTGGTATCGTTACGAAAACGACGTCAAACAGGAGACTCCCAGCCCGCCCGTTCCGGCTCTTCGACGAGATCTGAGAGTGTGGATCGATCTGTCCGCAGACGAGCGCGGCGGTGTGATTGCCCTCGTGGGAGACGCCGGCGCTTTGGTGGTCGAGTCCGTGGACGATGCGGATCTGATTGTCATCCAGCCATGGGGATGGGACGCGACCCGCTATTGTGTCGATCACGGGCTCGATGCGTCGCGTACGGTCGCGCTGGACCCGCTGCCAGGCTTGAGCCGGCACCGGACGCTGATGCTCACGTCGATCACCTCCCCAGCGGCGCGCGATGCCGCGCACGCGCTCATGGCGCAGCGAGGCGCCGCAGTCACGGTCATCAACGATAGCCCCGGTTTCGTCGTGCAGCGCATCCTCGCTACGATCGTGAACATCGCGGCGGAGATCGCGCAGCGTCGCATCGCCAGCATCGAGGATATCGAGGATGCCGTGCAGTTGGGCCTCGGCTATCCGCAAGGGCCCCTCAGTCTCGGCGACCAAATCGGCGGCGCAAAGGTACTGTCGATCCTCTCCCACATGCAGTCGCTGACCGGCGACCCGCGCTATCGTCCCAGCAGCTGGTTGCGCCGTCGCGTTGCGTTGGGGAAGTCGCTCTTGGAGCCCGAGACACCGCGTCAGTGACCACGGGCTCCGGCTTAGAGTGCCTGCTCGAATAGCTCGATGATCTCTTGCGCCGACTGCGGGGTGCGCGGGTTGCCCGTGGTGACGTCGTCCGTAAGCGCGAGCTGGGCGCAGGCCGCGAAATCGGCGCGCTCTACGCCCACGGCCGACAGCCGCGTCGGATGACCCGTGCGCAGCAAGAGTGCCGAGATGGCGTCGGCCGCGCCCCGAGCCAACGCCGCGGCGTCCCCCTGGCAGCCGAGCGCCTGGCCGACGTGCGCGAGCTTGGCCCCCGCGGCCTCCAGGTTGTAGCGCATGACGTGCGGCAACAGGATCGCGTTGGCCGTGCCGTGTGGCACGCGACACAGAGCGCCCAGCGAGTGCGACATGCCGTGCACCAGACCCGCACCGGAGATCGAGACCGCCCAACCCGCCATCGCCGCCGCCGTCAGCATGGTCACGCGCGCCTCGATTTCCGCCGGTCGCTCGACGCAGACCGGCAAGGCCTCGGCGATCATGCGGATGGCCTGCAACGCGAGACCTTCGCAGATCGGATTGTTGCGCTTGCCGACCACCGACTCGATCGCGTGGGTCATCGCGTCCATGCCGGTCGACGTCGTCAGGGCCGCGGGCAGCCCCGTGGACAGCAATGGATCGAGGATGGCGACGGGCGGGATGAGCTTGTCGTCGACCACGTAGACCTTACGCCTGTGCTCGACGTGGTGGATCACGGCGGCGTTCGTCACCTCGCTGCCGGTGCCTGCGGTGGTCGGGATCACCACGTGCGGCACGGCAGGCTTGCGCATCATGAACGCACCGATGTGATCGATGGCACGGCCGCCCTCGGCGAGACAAACCGAGACGACCTTGGCCGTGTCGATGACGCTCCCGCCGCCCACGCTGACGATCGCGTCGACGCCCGCTTGGCGTCCCACCAAGGTGGCAGCGTCGACCGTGTCGAGACCGGAGTCTTGGGGCACGTCCACGAAGGTGGCGGCGAGCATGCTGCCCAGCGCCCCCTTCACGCCCTCGAGCAAGCCCGCCCTGACGATGCCCGGGTCGCTGATCAACAGCACACGCGTGGCGCCCAGCTTCTTCACTTCGTCGGCGACTGCTGCGCTGCGGCCCGCGCCGATCACGAGCTTCGTGGGACCGGTCCACGTGAAGCCGGTGGTGCGCGGATAACGGAGCACCAGGCGGTTGCCCACGCGCTGCGCAGGGTGGCCCTCGGAGCTGACGTGGACATGTTTGATCTCGGTGTATTCCTCGAGGCCCCAGTGGCCGAGCTCACGGCCAACGCCGCTCTGCTTGTAGCCACCGAACGGCGCAAGATCGCTGAACGCGTGATAGTCGTTGATCCACAGCGTGCCGGTGCGCACCTTGGCGGCGACTCGCTCGGCGCGCGCGACATCCTTGGACCACACGCCACCCGCCAGACCGTAAGGCGAGTCGTTGGCGATCTCGATCGCTTCGTCTTCGTCGCGGTAGCGCAGCACGCTGAGCACCGGGCCAAAGATCTCTTCTTGTGCGATGCGCATCTTGTTGCTGACGTTGCCAAAGATCGTGGGCGCGTAGTAGTGGCCGCCGGCAAAGCCCTTCACTTCTACGGGTTGGCCGCCCGTGACGAGCTCGGCGCCTTCGCCGCGACCGATACGAACGTACTCGGCCACCGACTCCAGCTGCTTTTTGCTGATCAGCGGTCCGAGCTTGGTCCTTGGATCGAGCTGATAGCCGATCCGCATCTCCTCGATGCGTGCCTTGAGACGCTGCATGAACTGGTCGTAGAGCGCGTCAGGCAGCAGCAGACGTGAGCCAGACTCACAGACCTGCCCCGAGTGCAGGAAGCTGGCGAGCACCGCACCATCGACCGCAGAGTCGATGTCTGCATCGTGCAACACGATGTTGGCCGACTTGCCGCCCAGCTCGAGGGTCACCTTTTTGAGCGTGCGCGACGCCATCGCCATGATCTGCGCGCCCACTTCGGTGGAGCCTGTGAACGCGATCTTGTCGACCTTGGGGTGCGTGCAGAGAACGTTGCCGAGCGTACCGCCGGGGCCGCTGATGATGTTGATGACGCCCTTGGGCACCTTGGATGCGGCCACCACCTTGGCCAGCGCCAGGGCCGAGAGCGGCGTGTCACTGGCCGGCTTGAGCACGACGCTGTTGCCCATGATCGCCGCCATCGCGACCTTCCAGATGCCCATCGTGAACGGGAAGTTCCAGGGCACGATGCCGACGCACACGCCGATCGGCTCGCGCCGCACGTAGTGACGGCTGGGGAACGCAGGACTGCCGCCGCTGGGCAGCTCCGTGAGCCAGGGGAACTCACTCTGTGCCGTGCGCGCCAAGTTGCGGATCAAACGCGCGCCGGCGAGCACATCGCCCGTGGTCCGGCGCAGCACGCCACCGCTGTCGCGCGCTTCGAGCAAGCCGATCTCGGGGGCCGCCTCGTGAATACGATCGGCGAGATCCATCATGATGCGCGCGCGCTCGACGGGATCCATACCGGACCAAACACCGCTCTCGAACGCCGCAGACGCGGCCATCACGGCCTGTTCTGCATCCTGCACAGTGGCCCGGGGACACGTGGCAACCACCTGGTCCGAGCCCGGATCCGTGCTGGAAATGCGGGCCCCGTCGCTCGCATCGACGAGCTCGCCCCCGATGAGCATCCTGTAATGATCCATAGATCCTCTCCTCTTCGCAGCGACTCGGCGCAGTCACGCGGGCGGAAGTGTAAGGAGGCAGCGTGTGCCCCGCGCTGGCCAAGAACATCAAACTCGGTGCAAGATTTTGCAACTGCGTTCTCGCGTATCACGCGGAGAGCGCGAGAAGCTGTTCCTCGATGACCTGGAACAGCTCGGCGCGGCGGAATGGCTTACGCAGCACGTCGTCTGCACCGCTGTCACGAATCTTGGGCAGGTCGTCGTCGAACGCACTGGCGGTCACGGCCACGATGCGCACGTGCGCGCCGTCTGCACGCTGGCGGATGCGCTGCATGGCTTGGTAGCCATCCAGACCGGGCATACGCAGATCCATCAGGATGAGCTGCGGACGATGTCGCTCGAACTCGTCGAGCGCCTGCGCGCCGTCCGCGGCTTCGCACACCGAAAATCCGAACGGTCGCAGCAGCTCGACCAACACACGACGGTTGAGGTCGTGGTCGTCGACGATCAGCACGGAGACCGCGGCGTGACCGCCCAGAGGCGTCTGCGCGCGCACGCGGAGGCCGGCTACACGCGGTAGCGCCGGCTCGTGGGCGAGCTCGAGCGGCAGCTCGAAAAAGAACGTGCTGCCCTGCTCGAGCCGACTCTCGACGGAGAGCTGTCCGCCCAGCAGCTCGACCAAACGCCTGCTAATGGCGAGGCCAAGACCCGTTCCGCCGAACCGGCTTGCCGGATGGCCGACCTGCACGAAGGGTTGAAACAAAGCTCCCTGCGCCTGCTCCGAGATGCCCGGGCCCGTGTCGCGCACCAAAAAACGCAGTGTGGCGCACGAGGCCGTGAGCGTATGCGCACGCACCTCTACGCAGACCGATCCCTGCGAGGTGAACTTGAGCGCATTGCCGACCAGGTTGATCAGCACCTGGCGCAGCTTTGCCAAGTCGGTGATGCCGCTGCGCGGCACGTCGTGCGAAGAACTCACCCGCAACGAGAGGCCCTTGGCCTGTGCCTGCAGACGAAACATGCGCTCGAGGTCCGTCAAGACTTCGGCGAGCTCGAAGGCGTGCACATGCGCACTCAACCTGCCCGACTCGATCTTCGACATCTCGAGCACGTCGTCGATGACACTCAGGAGGTGCTCGCCGCTGCGCTGGATGGCATCGAGCTGCTCGGTCTGACTCGGACTCAGGTTGGTGTCCAAGTTCATCAGCTGCGCAAAGCCGAGGATGGCATTCATGGGCGTGCGGATCTCGTGCGACATGTTGGCGAGAAACGCGCTCATTGCGGCGTTGGCCGACTCCGCCGTCTCGCGCGCGCGCTCGAGCTCCGTAACTGCCCGCTCGAGGGCCTCGGTGCGCTGCTCGATGCGCCTCTCCAGATCGTCGTGCAGCTTCGCAACGCGCAGCTCGTTGCGTCGGCGCTCGAGCGCGATGGAGGCCAGGTTTGCCGCGCGATCGGCCAGCTCGAGCTGCTCTGTTTCGGGCAAACGTTTGGTCAGAAAGTAGATTGCGAAGGAGCCCAGCACCTCGCCGTCGTGCGCCAGTACCGGGGTCGAAAAACAGGAGCGCAGGCCGAAGGGCAGCGCCAGCGCGGCGCACGGCTCCCAGATCGGATCGGTCGCGATATCCTCGACGATCACGCGCTTCTTCGTGAAGGCAGCGGTCCCGCACGAGCCCTTGTTCATGCCGACCGCCGCGCCCTCCAAGAGCGCACAGTACGCAGGCGGCAGACTCGGCGCGGCGGCAGGATGCAACGTGGCAGCATTGGCGACGAGCAAGATGCTGGCTCGTACTTCCGCATTCTGCGCCTCGAACAAATGGCAGATGGCATCGAGTACCTGCTGCCAGCCGGCGCCCGTGGCAATCATCTCGAGGATCCGCCGCTCCCCCGGCAAGCACCGCGGTCTCGCGGTCGCGTCTCACCATCGAAGTGTCGTCGAACCAAGTGCCCGTCATAGGATTGCAGGTAGGCTATCTGACGCCCCCTGCCGACACGAGTTCTCGTCCGCTATTGCGTAAAATCCGACTCTTTCGAGGTTGGACGCCCCGATCAGACTAGCCCGGCGCGCCACACCGGAGACGACAACGTTGTCCGGGTGCAAAGCAGAACACTCAGAAGTAATTCTCGGCGATCACGGCCGCGACGGCGACCGTGGCAATCTTCTGCGCGCCGGCTTGCGTGGGATGTACGCCGTCCGCCGTGTCGGCCGCGTTGTTTGGGTCAAAGGCCGACCCAAAGCTGTCGATGACCGACACCGGGGAGTTTGGCAGCGAATGATTCGAAGCCCACGTCTCGTCCAATGCCGCAGCCAACGCCGATGCGCCGGCGACGCAGCTCTGGCAGCCACTCGGATTGAGCTTGCTGATCTTCGAGACAAAGAAGGTGACGTTGGGCTGCTGCTTGCGAAACTCCGCGATGACGCTGGCGTAGGCCTCGAGGATGCTGGCAGTGGACTGGCCGTCCCAGACATCGTTGGTACCGTAGTGCATGAGCACGATCTCGGGCTTTTCCGCGGCCCATGCCTGCAGCTCCGCGTACGTTCCACAAGCGGACTTTGCACACTTCGTCCGGGCATTGTCCTTGGGCAAGTACGTCACGCCGTAGCCACCATGCCCCTCGGTGAGCACCTGGGTTGCACTGCATGACTGCTGACTCTTTTGTGTCCCGACGAATTGAAAGTTCGTGTGGCCCTGGGCAATGAGCCCCTTCGAAACCAGCTGTGGGTAACATGTGCTCCCGGTGATCGAGTCCCCGAGCATCATGACTTTCCAGGGGCCGCCCGAACGAACAGCGCCCGCGTCTCCAGGTGTTGGGCTGCCCCTGCCGCTGTCCGCAGTGGGGATGTCTGCGCCGCCGCTCTCCGACGCGTCGCTCTGGTGGCGGGGGCCGGCGTCACCAGTCAGCCCGTCCCCCACGCCCGCGGCCCCGTCGCGCGCTGCCGCACCAGCGCTTCCTGAAGGCGAGACCGCGCCACTGTGCGCATCGTTGTCGGCGGCGTCTGCTCCGGTGCCCGCGGGGCGTGTCGCACCGCCGGCGTCCATTGTCCCGTGGGCGCCGGGACGCGAAGCCCCTGCGGCAGGACCGGACGCGCCAGAATCGGAGGCACAACCAGAGCTCGAGATTCCGAGCAGCAGCAGCACAGTCGATGTGCGCTGCATGGGCCGACATTCTATTCGCATCGATCCTGTGCCTTCCCCAGCTGGCGCGCGCTTGCGTGTGCTGCCCTAGCGCTCACCTTCGCGCAGGGGCAGCACCAGGTCGATACCCCGAACCGCGTCGGGATCTCCACGCTCGTGCAGGGCTGCTGAGCCGTTCACCAGCCAATACTTTAGTGGTCGCTTGACCATCGGGCGCGCACGCGCCAATACTTAAGTCGATGCTAAACAATGCAGGCGTCGAGCGAGCGTTCCACGCGCTCGCCGAGCCGACACGTCGTGCGATCGTCGAGCAGCTCTCGGCCGGGCCGAGCACTGTCAGTGCGCTCGCCGAGCCGTTCGACATGTCGTTGGCGGCGGTGATGCAGCACCTTCGCGTGCTCGAAGACGGCGGCATCATTCGCACTCAAAAGGTCGGCCGCGTGCGCACGTGCCGGCTCGAGCCAGCAGGCTTGAACGTGGCCGCGCAGTGGATCGCAGATCGACGCGCGCTTTGGGAGAGACGTTTCGATCGCCTTGGCGAGATCCTCGCCGAGCAAGACAAAGGGAACAAGAGATGACCAAGTCCAAGATCGTCCACGACACGTTCGTCATCGAGCGCTCGTATCCGCAGCCACCTGCCCGTGTGTTTGCCGGGTTCTCTGACGACGAGGTGAAGAAACGATGGTTCCTTCCCCCGGCGGACTTCGCCACCACCGAGGCTTACCAAAACGACTTTCGCGTCGGCGGAAAGGAGACGGGCCGCTTTCGTTTCATCGACCCCTCGCCCGGCGGATCACCGGCCGGCACGCTGATGGGCAATGACTCCATCTACATGGATATCGTCGACAACGAACGCATCGTCTACACGTACTCGATGCTCGTCGCCGACGAGCGCATCTCGACCTCGCTCGTGACGATCCAGTTCTTGGCAGAAGGCCAAGGCACACGCCTCAGCTTCACCGAACAAGCTGTCTACTACGTCGAGTCCGACGCTATCCAGCACCGCAAGCCGGGTGTGGAATACATGCTCGGCAACCTCGCCGAGGCAGTCGCATAAAACGAGGTTCAACTGTCACGCCGGCTCGTCCCACGGTAGCGGGGTCCCTACTTGATGGAGTCCGTGATGCGCCTAACAACGAGATGGCTTTCGGTTGCGCTGTGCCTGGCGGGCGCTTGTGGCAAGGACTCCGCGACGGAGGCGTCTGGCTCGCTCGCTACCGTATACGACGCAGGCGCACCCGCAGTGTCGACCTGTATGGCGGTGGACAGTTTCTGCGGACCTGGCACACCGCAGCCGAAGGGCGATGCGGGCCTCGCAGAGCCTCCGATCGGGATCTAACTACGTCCCGTGCCGCCTGCTCCGGCGCGGGCTCGCGCAAACGCTGCGCTGCCACTGGGAGCTCGCGTTCAGCGAGCCCCGGGGCAGAACGGGACGGCGCCCGCGACGTATGGGTCGAGACCGACGTACTGATAGTCGACGTAGATCCAGACGGGCCACAGGACCGCTCCGTCTTGCGTCTGCACGGGATACAGCTCGAACGCTTGATCGGAGGTGGCGGTGAAGGTCCACGAGCCACGCTGGGGCGTGCTCGTGACACTCACCTGCAGGCGCCGATCGCCTGCGCCCTGGTAGGCTACCGCCGTGGCGGTCACGCAGTGCGGGGTGTCGTCGTCGCTCATCACGACCTCGACGCTGGTGGCAGGCGCTCCGATCGTCGTGCACTCGAGGTAGCGTCCGTTTCCGACGGGGAGCGCGACGTCCGAGCTGATGGTCGACTGTCCAGGCGCTTTGGACACGCAGTTCGCATACGCGGAGCCCTCCGCGCCGCCCGCGAGCAGCGCTGCGAACTGCGGCTGGTCCGGAGGGATGTCGAAGGCCTTTGGCGCGGGCGCCGGGGGCAGTCCGGCACGCTGCCACTTGGTGGGATCCGACTTGATGCGTTCGGGTGGCGGCTCGGAGTCGGCGCTCGGGATGCGCTCGGGCGCCGGTTGGGGGTCATCGATCGGGACTGCGGACGGCGGCGCAGGGAGGTCGTCAGAGGCGCGCGTCGCGTCCACGGGCTCGTCGCGCTCGGGTCCTGAGGCGGCGCCGAGAGGGTCGTTGTCGCCTGTGTCGTTGTCCGTGAGCTCGCCGTCGGGAGCGGCCACATTCTTTACGGGGTTCGCCATCGGGGGGGATGGCGCGTCGTCGCCGGGGCCGGTGCACGCGACGAGCAGCAAGCAGGGGACTACATCGCGGAGACGAAAGAGTGCGTTCATGGGGACTGCACGACGTGGCCGGCATGCGCGTGGGTCGGGCGAGAGGTCGTAGCTGATCGGGCAAGTCCCGAACGAGGGCAGTCATGAACCAAGCTTCGAAGCTAGGGGAGCGCGCGATCGTACTGGGCGGAGGCATCGCCGGCACGTTGGTTGCGCGCGTGCTCGCCGATCACTTCACACACGTCACCGTGATCGAACGCGACGGCGCACCCGATGCGGATGGTTTCCGCAAAGGCGTTCCCCAAGCGAAGCTCGTGCACAATCTGCTGCGCGGAGGGCTCGACGCAGTCCGCTCGATCTTCCCGGATCTCGAAGAGGACCTCTACGCACGCGGCGCCGTACGTGCCAAGCCCGCGCGCGACATGCTCTTCGTCGACGGGTTCGGCGCTTGGCCGCGCCCGGACGTGGGGTTCGAGATCCCGCTGCTGAGCCGCCCTCTGCTCGAGCGGAGCCTGCGCGCTGCGCTGGCGTGCGTACCAAACGTGGCATTCCTCGAACGAACCGTGGTGCGCGAGCTAGTCGGCGACGCGGAACGCATTCGCGGCGTCGTCTGGCGAGACGAGGCTGGCGAGACGAGGCACGAGCTCGCGGACTTGGTGGTCGATGCAACCGGGCGCGCCGCCCACACCGCTCTGTGGCTCACGAAGCTCGACGTACCGGCGCCGCCGCAAACGAGCGTGGATGTCGACATCGCGTACGCAGGTTGTTGACCAACTCGAAGGTCACGTCGGTGTCGAACGCGGTGTCGATCGCCTCGATCGCTCGACGATCCCTCTCTCGGTCTAGCTCTCGAACCTGCACCGCCATGCGTCGACCCTAGCTCGCGGAGGGGCTTGCACAACTGTTTCGAAAAATGTAGAAGTAGCTCGTGACCTCGAAGCTGGAGCGCCACGCAGAGCAGCTGAGTGCGCTGGGGCACCCCGTGCGCCTCGCGATCGTTCGTTTTGTGGTGCAGGGCGGGCCAGACGGCAGCACCGCCGGGGACATCCAGGGACACGTGAAGTTGCCTGCGTCGACGCTCAGCCATCACCTCAAGCGGTTGGTCGACGCCGGGATGCTCACCACGCGCGGCGAAGCGAACTACCACTACTACGCGCCCGACTTCAAAGCGCTGCGCACGCTGACCGACTACCTGTGGGAAGACTGTTGTAAGCGCGGCGGCAAGGGTTGCTGCTAGCCACGGTCGCTCTTTTTTTGATCATTATTTCCATTTTTGTCGAAGTTGATGAGGCCACGCATGACTAGCACCCTGAGGCAGCTGTCGTTCCTCGACCGCTACCTGACACTCTGGATCTTTGCCGCGATGGGGGTCGGAGTAACGATCGGCACGGTGGCGCCGCAGTGGACCACGTCCCTCCACGCGAGGCTGAGTGTGGGAACCACCTCGGTCCCGATTGCCATCGGGCTCATGCTGATGATGTACCCACCGCTGGCCAAGGTCCGCTACGAGGAGGTCGGCAAGGTCTTGCGCAACAAACGCCTGCTCGTCCTGTCGCTCGTGCAGAACTGGGTGGTTGGCCCGGCGTTGATGTTTGGACTGGCTGTGGTGTTCTTGCGGGACCGCCCCGAGTACATGCTCGGCTTGATCTTGATCGGACTCGCACGCTGCATCGCGATGGTCATCGTGTGGAACGACCTGGCCAAGGGTGACGCTGCGTACTGCGCCGGGCTCGTCGCGCTCAACTCACTCTTTCAAGTGTTGTTCTTCTCGCTGTACGCGTACCTCTTTGCGACGCTGCTGCCCGCGTGGCTCGGCCTACACGGCGCTGTCATCGACATCAGCATCGTCGACGTCGCACAGAGCGTGGCGCTCTATCTCGGCGCGCCCTTCGCGGCGGGGTTTCTGAGTCGGCGCATACTCGTCCGCGCCAAAGGCCGCGAGTGGTACGAGCGCACGTTCGTGCCGCGCATCAGCCCCATCACGCTCGCGTCGCTGCTGTTCACCATCGTCGTGATGTTCTCGCTGAAGGGCGAGACCATCGTACGGCTACCGCTCGATGTGCTGAGGATCGCGGTTCCGCTGCTCGTCTACTTCGTCGTCATGTTTGGATTGTCGTTCGCCATGAGCAAGTGGGTCGGGGCCGACTACAGACAGACCGTCACGCTCTCGTTCACCGCCGCGTCCAACAACTTCGAGCTGGCGATCGCAGTCGCCATCGCGAGCTTCGGCATCGACAGCGGCGCTGCGTTTGCCGCGGTGATTGGACCCCTCGTCGAAGTGCCCGTGCTGATCGGCCTGGTCAACGTCGCACTGTGGGCACAAAGACGGTTTTTCGGCGCAGAAGTCGACGTTGCGTCGACGCTCGACCGCCGAGGCGACCGCTCGTCCGCAGCAAAGACATGAGCATGCAGACCAACGAGGCAACCCTGCTCTGGTGCGTGGCGCGCTAGTCCGCACGCATGCCTGCGAGCACGATCTCGGCGTACTGGCGCACGCTGATCGACGCAATGCGCGCGTCGTCGTCCGAGAGCCTAGGCGCGCTGGAGCGTGTGAGGCCCTGAGCGGCGCGCGGCGCCGACACGCTCAGTAGGCGAATGGGATCGCGCAGCCCTGACAACCCTTGCCGCCGTTGCAGGTAACGCAGTCGGACGGGTTGAAGATGAACATGTCGAAGGGGTCGAAGCAGAACAGCTCGAGATCTTTGCACGGTCCGTTGACGTCGCGGCCACCGGTGCTGGTTCCGCCATCGCTCGTGGTCGTGGGGGCGGTGCCTGCGTCGGACGCGCTTGGGAACAAGTCGGGGAAGTTGATTCCGCCGCCGCCCTGGGCGCCTGCGTCGGCGCTCGTAGCGGGCTTGCCGGCGTCGCTGCCCTGCGCTCCCGCATCGGTCGCGGAGCTAGACGAGCCGCTGTCGCGGGCCTCGGGCTTGGCGACGCCGGCATCTTTCGGCGTGTTCGTGGTCGAGCCTGCGTCTTTGGGCACGCTCGTCGACCCTGCGTCTTTTTTGGTGGGCGCAGGTTCGGCTTCGTCTTCTGTGCCCTCGTCGTCGTCAGTCTCGCCCGCGTCGGCTTTGCCGTCGCCGCTTTTGGAAGCGGCCGGGTCGCTGCCGCAGGCGACAAGTGTCAGCAAGAACCCCAAAAGAATCGTGGATTTCAAGAAAGTCATGGGCGCACTGTGCGCCAGGCCCGAACGGCCGGCTAGAACCCTGGAGTCCGTTCGATTCACCGTGGTGTCCCCGGTGTGCCCAGCGCTTGGTGGTCGAGCGCACCACGGTCACCTACGCGCTGTCGGTCAGGGCTTGGCAAGGCAGCTGCCCTGTGTGGCGCCGAGTCCAATCGCGTCTTCGTGCACCGTCGTAAAGTGCGGTGCGACGTGCGCGCGCAGCGCATCGAGCACCAGCGAGTCTGCATAGACCGCCGCCAGCACGAAAGCGAGCGTGTGCTGCCACGACCTGCGCTCCCCGGGGCGCTCGTCGATGCCGATCCACACCGGCAAGATGAACATGAACGAGACCCCGTACGCCAAGCTGCCAAACCAGAGCGCAAAGCCCATGTCGTCGAAGCAGTAGAGGCGCCGCGTGAACGGGTTGGCATTGAGCGCGGTCTCGAGCGCGGCGACGACCAGGCACGCGAGCCCCGCACCGAGCACGCGCAGCCAGCGGGGAGTCGCCGCAAGCACCTGCTGAGACAGTCGGTAGGCCATCATCAGCAGCACCGAGTACGTGCTGAAGTAGGCGACGGTCATCAGGTACAAAAAGACTATGCTCTGGGCACCGAGTGCACGCGTCAGCGCTGCGGCTGACCGAGAGCGAACACGGCGTTCGCTGCGATCAGGCCCTGCTTCAGGGTAAAGTTGATCTCATCTCCGTTCTCTTCGTAGGTCGCCTTGTACCAGTGCCAGTGCGCCCCGACCTCGAGGTTCGCGCCGACGTACTGGTTGAAGAAGTAGGTGGCGCCCGCGACGGCGCCGAGGTTCGCTCCGAGCTTCTCGTCCCACTCGTAGTCGAAGTCAGGAGAGGCGAGCATGGACACCGTCAGACCCACGGGCAGTCCAAGATAAAGCTCCAGACGAATCTTCTCGAAGGGATAGCGGACAGTGGGCTTCAACGCGAGATCGAGGGCGAAGTCGCGATTGATGGAGGTCGCGGCAT
>JBEGTL010000102.1:0-18242 GCA_041179425.1 Pseudomonadota bacterium
GTGGATCAGATCGAGCGGATCGATCACGTTGCCCTTCACCTTGGACATCTTGTCGCCGTTCTCGTCGGTGACCATGCCGGCGAGCAGCACGCGCTTGAACGGCGGCTTCCCCATGAAGTGGATGCCCATCATCATCATGCGCGCGACCCAGAAGAACAGGATGTCGTAGCCCGTCTCGAGATCGCTGCCGGGATAGAACTTGGCGAGGTCCGGCGTCTGCTGTGGCCAGCCGAGCGTCGAGAACGGCCACAAGCCCGAGCTGAACCACGTGTCGAGCACGTCGTCGTCGGCCTTGAGCTCGCTCGAGCCGCATTTGTCACATGCGGTCG
The DNA here is from genome assembly GCA_041179425.1 of Pseudomonadota bacterium. GTDB lineage: Bacteria > Myxococcota_A > Polyangia > Polyangiales > DASUME01 > DASUME01. Next base: position 330 of record JBEGTL010000102.1, read on the forward strand.
GGTCTGTTCGCGCGACGAGGGTGTGGCCGCAGCCCTGGCAATACCACGCAGGGATCGCGTGTCCCCACCAGAGCTGACGCGAGATGCACCAGTCCTGGATGTTGCGCATCCAGTGGTAGTACGTCTTGGTCCAGTCTTCGGGGACGATGCGCGTCTCGCCGGACTCGACGGCGAGGATGGCGGGCTCGGCGAGCGGCTTCATGTTCATGAACCACTGCGTCGAGATGATGGGCTCGACCACGGTGCCCGAGCGCTGCGACACCGGGCGCGACATCAGGTGTTTTTTGCTGCCGCGCTCGAGGCCGAGCTCGGCCAGGCGCTTCTTGACGGCCTTGCGCGCGACAAACCGATCGAGGCCCTTGAACTCACCGCCGTTGTCGTTGAGCTTGCCGTCGAGCGTGAGGATGTTGATCTCGTCGAGCCCGTGCCGCTTGCCGGTGGCGAAGTCGTTGAAGTCGTGCGCGGGCGTGACCTTCACCACGCCTGTACCGAACTTCATGTCGACCAGCTCGGCGTCGAGGATGACGGGCACGCGCCGGTCGACGAACATGTGCTTCACGAACTTGCCGTGCAGGTGCGTGTAGCGCGGGTCGTCCGGGTGCACCGCGATGGCCGTGTCGCCGAGGATGGTCTCGGGACGCGTGGTGGCGACCACCACCTCGCCGCCGTCTTCGGTCTGGTAGGCAAACTCGTAGAGCTCACCTTCGACGTTTTCTTCGGTGTCGACCTCGAGGTCGCTCAGCACGGTCTGCGCGACGATGTCCCAGTTGACCAGGCGTGTGGCCCGGTAAATGAGGCCTTCTTCGTACAGCCTCACGAACGCTTCGCGCACCGCGGCCGACAGGTCGGGGTCCATGGTGAACTTGGTTCGTGTCCAGTCGGCCGACGCGCCCATGGTGCGCTTCTGCTCGAGGATGCGATCGCCACTCTGCCGTCGCCACGCCCACATGCGCTCGAGGAACTTGTCGCGCCCCAGCGCGTGGCGCGTGGTGCCCTCGCCCTTGAGCTGGCGCTCGACCACCACCTGGGCCGAGATGCCCGCGTGGTCGGTGCCCGGGATCCACAGTGCGTTGTAGCCGCGCATGCGGTGGTACCGGATCAGCACGTCTTCGAACGTAGTCCGGCAGGCGTGTCCAATGTGCAGCGTGCCCGTAATGTTGGGCGGCGGCATGGCGATGACGTAGGTGGGCCGAACGTCGGCTGGGTCGCTGCTCGCGCGGAACAGTCCGTGCTCTTCCCAGAATGCGTACCACTTCTGTTCGGTGAGCGCGGGATCGTAGGCCTTGGGCATCTCGGCAGCGGCTGACATGGCCCGCAAAGCAAACACACACGAATGCAGGGCGCAAGGTGAGCAAGCGCGCTTGTTCGCAGAGCTCGTCTCGGTGGCCTGTGGTGCGCACGGTCACCCGGCTCCGGACGCATCACCCACAGCTTGCGAGCGTTGCTCGATGAACCCGCTTGAAAGCCACCAAGGATTGAGCTTTCCTGCGCGTACTTTCATGCGCTTGATATTTCCGCGACTCGGCTTGCTCTCGCTGGTTTGTCTGCTCGCTTGCAGCAACGACGACCCACGTCGGGGCGAGGGGGTCGACGCCCAGGCTCTCCCTCCCGTCAACGAGGCCGGCGAGCCTGACGGGCTGGTGCGCGACGCGAGCAGCGTCGCCATCGACGGCGGCCTCGACGGCGGTATGGACGCAGGCAAGCGAGACGGTGGCTTCAGCGGCGGAGGGGAGGCCGGGACCTGTCTCGCGCTCGGCTGCGAGGAGCTCGGATACGAGTGTGGCCGCACGGTCGACAACTGCGGCGACCCCCTCAACTGCAACCTCGAAGACAACAAGAGCCCGTGCTCGGCGCCCGAGCGCTGCGGTGGCGACCCCGATCTCGGTCCGCAAAAGTGCGGCTGCAAGGCGCGCGTCGACGCGTGTGCTGCCTCCGGTGCGCAGTGCGGCCTGATCGACGAGTGCGGCAAACAGGTCAACTGCGGCAACTGCGCCAACGGCGCGGTCTGCCTGGGCAACTCGTGCAACTGCGGCGCGGTGGCCAACCCGTGCGGCACCCGCGTCTGCGGGGACGCCCCCGACGGCTGCGGCGGCACGGTCAAGTGCGGTCCGAGCGCCGGGCTGTGCTCGGTCGGCGTCTGCGACGCGACGGCAGGTACCTGCGCCTGCCCCCCGAGCGCCGAGGTCTGCGTCGGCAAGACGGGCCCCGGCACCGTCAGCGGCTGCGACTACACCTGCGGCGGCGGCGTGTGCGTGCCTGACAACGCCGCGGCTTGTGCCGGCGCCGAGTGCGGCACGGCGCGCAACAACTGCGGAGACACCGTCAGCTGCGGCCTGTTGGCCGGCGCGTGCGTGCCCGGCAACACCTGCATCGGGACGCAGTACGTCACCGACTCCACACTTCCTGCGCGCACCGGCTCGTACGCTGGCGGCTACTGCGTCGCCGACGGCGTGGCGCAGCTGCTCGGCAAGTACGCCGTGCGTGTCCACAGCTTCCGTGAGGCGGGCACCACCAGCATCAACTTCCTCAACCGCGCCGAGGCGGTCGAGCTGGTGACCATCGACTACAGCCGCGCAAGCGGTCAGGCACGGCTCACGGACATCGGCTGCACCGCCACCACCGTCGGCGACCCGGCCGAGCTCTCGGGCGGCGGCACCAAGTCCAGCATCCCCAAGTATCGCAACCTGCCGCCGGCCGTCGTTCCGATGTCTGTGACCGGCTCGCAGTTCACACGCCTCGAGGGCACGTTCCCGGGTCTCCCCATCGGCTCGCCAGGTGGCTTTTTGCCGGGCATGCCCAGCTACTGCGTGGGCTTCGAGGGCCAGACGGTCGACCTGCCCGCCAACGACACGCGGCGCGGCAAGTGGTGGGCAGACAATCGTTGCACGTGCCCCACCGCGGCCACGACGGCTCTGCTGCCGGCCAAGCCAGCCTCGGCCGACCCCAACAACTACTCCACCACGTCGCTGCGCGACTGCCGCATCATCGACGACGACCTCGACAACAAGCCCGGCTTCACGGGCAAGGCGTCGGCGCTCGGTCTGATCAACTCCGAGCTCTACAATGCCAACATCTCGCACGGCATCTGGCTCGGCGCGATCCGCGCCGACCGCTTCCACATCGGCTACTACAGCGAGCCCAACCCGGTGAGCCGCGTGGTGCTCGGCTGCCTCGCCACCGGCGGCGCGTGCGCACCGCCCGGTGTCGACTGTGGCTGCGCCGAGCGCTGGCAAACGGTGCAGTTCGTCCCGCTGGCCGACAGCGCGGCCATGAGCTGCGGCATGTTCCTGACCAACTTCAACGCCGCCAACGAGGGCGTGAACCAAACCGCCATCGACGCCATGTTCAGCGTGCCCTTCGGCACCTGCAGTGCGGCCGGCCAGTGCCCAGAGGGCAGCCTCTGCCGCGCCAACCGCTGCTTCCCCGAGACGTCCAAGGGAGCCTGCACCTCGGGCTCCCAAAACCCCTGCCCGGCGGGCACGTTTTGCGAGGGCTGCCCCAACGACCCGGCCTCCGCCGAGGCCGAGATGACGTGCCGCAGCGACACCTCGTGCTGGCCCACCACCGCCGAGTGCCCGATCGCAGGGAGCCCCAACGGAGGCTTCTGCACGCCCACGCCACCCTGACCAGGCGGCGTAGTTCGGCCGACGACGACGGAGTCCCTCGGAAGAACCAGGGCCACGTGGTAAGCCCCCGCGCATGCGCTACCAGTGCGTGTACTGCGACCACAGCTCCGAAGCTCCTGACAGCGACCCTCCCAAGCGCTGCCCGTCCTGTATGCGGGCCAATGCCATGCAGCCCGTCCGCGAGCGCGCGCCGGTCGTACGCCCCAAGCGCTCACCGGTGGCCGCGATGGGCATCGCCGCCGTCGTGCTGCTCGCTGCGGTGGGCGGCTACTTCGTCTGGGGTAGACGTCCTGCGGCAGGCGACCCAGCCAGCGTCCACCCGCTCTCGGCAGGTGCGCTCCACGACGCGCTGACCGAAGCCCAGGTCGATGCCGGCGAGCTCGAGGCGCTCTTGGCGAGCGACCCCGGCATCGAGAAGTTTGCCGAGGCCGCAGCCGGCTCGGCCAGCAGCGCGTTCGACAAAGCAGACGGCGTCATGCGTGCGCTGCGTGCACGGGCCAGCGCGCTCGCGTTCGTGCCGTGGTCGCTCGGCGAGCCGCGCACCACGCCGGTCGTGGGCGCCAAGCAGACGCTGGCCACACTCAGCAAGGACAAGGGTAGGGCACAGCTCTATCCGCTCGAGGTCGCGGCGCTGGCCACTGCGGCGCTGCGCGCAGTCGACGTGCCCGCACAAGTGGCCGAGCTGATCGCCGTCGACGGCGAGCGCGCGCCGCTCGATCCGAGTGGGTACCTCGGGTACTTCGTGGTGGCGGTGTACCCCGCAGAAGCCGGGCTCGGCACGCCACGTCTGTTCGATGTGTACGGGGGGCGCGCGCTCGCACCGGGCGCCAAACACAACGTGCTCAGTGATCCGAGCACGATCGGTGTCGCCCTCTCTCTGCGCGCGCTGCACGAAGTCTCGTACCTCGCCGACCCCAAGAGCGCGCTCACCAGCTCGTCGCACGCGATCTTGCTCGCGGGCAAGCTGCCGTCCGTGCGCACCGTGCGCGGGATGGTCGTGCTCGCAGGGAGACAGGTGGAGCAGGGGCTGCAAGAGTTCGCGGCCGCGAGTCAGCTGCGCAGCGACGCTCCCCGTTTGCACAACCTCGCCAGTGCGGCGCTAATGACCGGCGACGTCGAGCGGGCCACCAAGGAGCTCTCGTCTGCACTCGAGCGTGCACCCGACTTTGCGGCGGCGCACGCGACGTTAGGCAGCCTGGCGCTCGTACGCGGCGAGCTCGACGTGGCGCGCGCCGAGCTCGGCAAGGCTGAACAGCTGGCACCCGACCTGTCGCTCGTGCAGTGGGCGCTGGCCGAGCTGCAGCTGCGTGGTGGCGATCGCGATCAAGCGCTGACCACCGCGCGTCGTGCGGTGCAGGCGCGACCGTCGTTCGATGCGAAGCTGCGCATGGGCGTGCTGCTGCGTCAGGCCGCGCGCTACGACGAGCTGCGCGAGCTCGCCGCCGAGCTGCTGAAGATGGCGCCCGCCTATCGACAAGCCGAGGTGCGCGAGATGATCGGCACCGTGCTCGGGCCCGCTGCGCTCGACGCCGATGCGAGGGATCCCGAGGCCGAGACCGAGCCTTCGCGTGCGCCCAACCTCGGCGGCGACGAGCCGCAGCTCGACCCTGCGCTCGAGCCGCTCGGGGCGACGACCCTCCCTCAACCGGGGTCCGAACGTGAGCCAAAGCTCCGTCTTCGCGGCAGCGGCGACAACCTACAGCTGAAGCTAGGTCGCTAACAAACCCACCCCAGACTGGGGGTGGATCTTCACGCTCTGAGCGGAAAATGACCGCTTTACGGGTACTTGCCTGCGGATCACCTTGATTTTCGCGTGGTGCGGTAATACGCCGAGGGAGCCGTTATCCCCGGCAACCCTGTGCTCGCACCCGAGATCGGCGCGAGTCACCGAGTTGGCAGTTGCGACCCGGGGTGTGAGGCGGCCTGAACACGGAAGCCAGAACCCATGATGCTTTGTTCGCTGCTTCGCTCGCACGCATGGACACCCGGTTCGCGCGCGGAGGGACCCCAAGCTGCACGTGGGCTCCGCACGGCGCGGGTCGTTGCCGCGCAGCTGGTCGCCCTCGTCACGGTGCTCGCCCTGAGCGTGCCCGCGTACGCAGACCGGGGGCCTCTGCCCGCTTCCGAGTGGAACGAAGAGACACGGCTGACCTTGGCGCAGGTGATGGTGGGCGAGGCCGACTGGCACGAGCCCGATCACATCGCGATCGCGTTCGTGCTCGCGCGGCGCTGGGTGCAGTGGCAGCAGGGCAAGGGCCCGATCTCGTTTCAGCGCTACATCCAGCTGTACTCGTCGACCATGAAGGTCGACACGGTGCGCGCGAAGTGGGTCCGCGCGCTGCCCTGGGGCGAGTTCAGTGGTCCCCACGGCAAGCGCTGGGGCCACGTGCAGCAGCTGGTGACGGCGTGGGGAGCAGGCAAGGTCAAAGACCCGTGCCCGCGTGCCGAGCACTGGGGCGGCGCGATGGATCGTCCGGGTCGGGCCTGGGAGCCCACCAGCTGCGGCCTCACCAAAAACATCTTCTACACGCACCGCGACAAACGTATCGCCTCGCGCTGAACACTCAGATCGCGCTCCAGTAGTAGAACGAGACCAAGCCGAAGTTGAGCAGCAGCCAGCCGTCGCACGCCCGCTGTAGCCACGGCGGAGCCAGTCGCACGTCCATGTAGTTTCGGATTACGAGCCGACACTTGATGATGGCGACGGCCAAGATCGAGATGGCGCTCAGCATGCCGGCTGCTGGCGAGCGGACGGGTGTGTCTGAACCCAACCACCAGCTCAGCACGGTGGCCAGCAGCAAGACGAGCCAGAGTCTGGTCAGCGGATGGTTCAAGTAAGGTCGCACGGCCTACCTCATCAGGTACAAGAGCGCAAAAATGAGGAACCACAAGAAGTCCACCATGTGCCAGTAGATGCCGCCGGCTTCGATCAGCGTCTGGCGCGGTGTCGCGGCGTGTCGAAGCGCGCCGTCGGGCGCGCGAGCGAAGAAACGAAGCTCGCGCCAGAGCACGACCAAGAACGTCAGGCCGATCAAGATGTGGACGACGTGGACGCCGGTCATCACGTAGTAGTGCATGAAGAACGCGTTGCTGCTGATGGTGAGTCCGCTGGTCAGCTTGGCGTACCACTCGTAGCTCTTGACGAACAAAAAGGTCACGCCGCACGCGCCGCCGAGCTCGATGAACCGTGACGCGATGCGCGTGTCGCCGCGCCCTGCCGCGTGCACGCCGAGAGCGACGAACAGCGAGCTGGTGAGCAGGATGAGGGTGTTGCAAAAGCCCAGGTTTTGGCTGAGCTGCTGCTGAGACGCGACGAACAGCGCGGGTTGCCTCATGCGGTCGGCGAACAAGTACGCCGCGAAGTAGGCCGAGAAGATCAACATGTCGCCGAGGACGAAGACCCAGATGTCCACACCGCCGGGCAGGCGACGCCGGTCGGCTCCGCTCGCGCGTGTAGTGTTCATGGTGTGCACGGTGGGCTCGGCGCCTCGCGCTGCTGCTGCTTGATCGCCTGGTAGAGTGCGCGGACCAAAAAGAACTCCCACACCACGAAGATGATGGTCCCGAGGTAGAAGCTGATCAGTCCGTCCCACGCGTACGGTCCGTCTCGGAAGACCCAGATCGGCGCAGCAACGAGCTCGGTGACGGCTCCCCAGATGCTCATGTAGCCGAGCCACTTGGGGAAGATGCGGCGCTTGTCGAGGAAGATGGCGACGGCAAAGATGGAGTACTGCGTAGCGAAGCAGCCGAGGGACCCGACGAACGACAACAGGCCCATGTCGTACAGCAGCGCGACAATCTCGGGGTCGCGCTCTGGGCGGAATGCCGCGAGCGAAAACAAGGTGGTGCACAGCAGACAGCCCGGCAGCGCGGCGACCGCCAACGACGTTAGGTAGGCGTACGGCAACACCGGGCTGATGGTCATCCGTTTCATCTGCACGACGATCAGGCCCGACGACAGCGACGCGAACCCGAGCGAGAGTGTCAGCAGTACCCATGCGACCTGCATGCTTGCCGCGTTGGTCTGGATGAACGCCACGATCTCGGCAGTCGTCAGGCCCGGCTTCGGAGGAGGCATGAGCTTGCCGAGGTAGACGAAGATGAGGCCGAACAGGTTGTAGAAGATGGGTAGCGACCACCAACAGACCCACTGATCTTGCTGCCGCGTTTTTACGGCGGGCGTCAGCACCTCACCTTGTTGCGCGCTGACGTGTGCAGGCAAGCTGTTGCTCACGCGGGCGCTCCGTGCGGGACCACGTGCTCGACGGTCTGCTCGCGTGCCTGTCGATGGATGGCCGACCGGACGACAAAAAACATCACTACCAGGTACGAGACGTACGTTCCGACGCGTACCCAGAACGACAAGATGCCGTCCCACGCGAGCGGACCCTCCTTGTGCATCAGCGCAAAGGCCGCGGGCGCCGTCAGCAGTGCGGTTGCGATGTTGAAGTGACCGACCCAACGAGGGAAGACGGGCCGCGGCTGCGCATCCATGTAGATGCCGAGGGCGAGACACACGTTCTGCGCGATGATGAAGCCGACCGGCGTGATGAACGCCATCCAGGCCAAGTCGCTTCGGTGAGCGCGTGTGGCCGCATGAGGCACGCCGCAGGACGCTGCGCGTCCGCTGGGGATTAACTCTCGCATTGGAAGGTTGCGTCGGGCTGATCGTCGTCGCGCGCAGGAGGATCGCAATCCTCCGGACCGCGCCGATCATCATCTGACCAACACGCCGCGAACTTTCAGGACACTCGTCGGGGCTGAGTTCTTATTTCGGGTTGCTCGGAGCTCTAGAGCTCTGATGGAACTCGAGACAGCGCTGCAGCGAAGCAGCGGCCCGAGCCGACGGCAGATACAACCCATCCGCGGCGTCCTCGCCTCGCCGATCCATCGTGTTGGGTGGGAAAAGTCTGTTGCAGACTTTTCGCACCCAACACGCACCGGCACTTCTCGATACAAAAACAAAAGGGACCGCCCCCACCTCACCGTCACCAGAGCACGTCTTCGGCTCTCCCTCGCTAGACAGTCACCTCAACGTGAGCTGTGGGCGGGGGAGTGCGCCGCGAAACGTGCGCTGGGGAAACCCGACAAGGGTTTCTTTGAGCGCAAAAACAACTCGAGCGAAGCGAGTCAGCAGCGAATGGGGATGGGGCCCCAGCGCACGTTTCGCGGTGCACTCCCCCGCCCACAGCGCCAAGGTCGAGACAGCCCCCAGACTACGCGGCGACCGTACCATCGAACTGACCAACGCAAACTAAGCCTGAACGAGCTGACCTTGCACGGACGAGCGCGCTGTCCGCAGACGACGTAGCCGAGCACGAAGCACGGGCCGCCGGCGTAGAAGGGCGGCCAGACAAAGCCCGTCGAAGCCAAAGTAAAACAGACTAATCCCGCTCGGCGGATTGCCACTCGGCAAAAACGCGAACTTGTCGAACGCAGTAGGCCACCAGAACCAGGCCCCTGCGCCCGTGCCTACCAACTCCAGGTAGCCCACGAACAAAAACATGCTCAGAAAGAACAGACGTGAGTGCGGATCGCGAGCGATCATCACCATGAACAATGCGGTGCACACCGCGCCGTAGACATCGTTGTGCGCCACTAGCCAGTACGCCGCGTAGGCCACGCTGACCGCCAACATCAGCGCGGACACCAGCCGACGGTTCTTGAACACCCAGCGCTCGCGCACGAAGTAGTAGACCGCGGCGTACATGATGGAGTGGCCCGGCGGCACGTAGAGCGGGATGCTGTGCAGTCGGTACTCGTACATGCCGAACACCAGCGAGAACAACGCCTCGCCTGCAGCCGCGATGAACACGCCGTACTTCATCAACGAGCGCAGACGCACGGGCGCCTTGCGGTACAGCCAGACGAACGCGACGACCATGAGCACGTTGGCGACCCACTGGCCGTACGCGAAGTGCGCCGCGACGTAGGTGCCGTCGAGCACGCACACGAGAGCGATCAGCGGCAGCACCGTGAGCCACATGACGGTGCGGTTCTGACTGCTGGCTCGTGGAAGGGGGCGGCGCGTGGACGGATCTCCCGGTGCCACCACCGCGCTGGCAGCTTGCGACATAAAGCCAACTCTCCGTGCCGTATCTCAAGGGGTGCCACTACCTGCGCAGGCGGCACGCTGAACCGCGCGCGAGCTCGCTCGCAACACGATGGGAAGCTCGATGTCTAACACACCGCCCGCCGAGGGAGGGGCAAAGCTGAGCGCGCGCGCGATGTCGATCACACAGGCCAGAACGCCCGGATCGCCCAGCTCGTCGTGCGCGATGCAGGCTTCCTGTACTCGTCCGTTGGCAGCAACACGAAACGAGACGGTGAGGCGTCCCCCTGCGGCACCACGCGCGTCGCCGCGGAGCAGACAGTCGGGCGCACTCTCTTTGAGCGGAGCGATGCCGGCGAGGATGTCGCTGCTCGACAAGCTGCCTTCGGGCGCGTCGGTGGCCGATAGACCGTCCTCGCAGCGCGAGACCTGCGCCGTTGCGCTGGCGGGCAGGGGCAGGGTCGTGTTGGTGGCCAAGCTGACGGAGAGCACCACCTCGAGCCCTCGCAAGGTGAGGACCTCGAGCAGCGCGTAGACGTCGCGCAGCGGGGTCGAGGCTTCGGCGCTGACGAAGATGGTCGGCGCAGTGTCGCGCGACGACAGCGCGGCCAGCGCCGCCAACGCTGCGTTTCGATCGAGCCCGTCACGCGGGGTCACCGCGCTGCCGCTCGCGCCGCGCAGGCTCAGGCCCTGGTCGGTGAGGATCAACGCGACGGCACTCCGCGCGGGTGCACTGGCGGTGAAGCCCACCAACGCGAGCTTGCCGTTGCCGTCGCCATGGCGTCCCCACGCAGAGAGCAGCTCGACACGTTCGACGCTCTTGAGTACCTCGTCGAGCTCGTCGGGCGCGGGGGGAAGTGGGCGCACGGCCGCCGCGACTTCGCCGCCCAGCACAAAGCCGCTGGCCGTGCGCGCGAGGAGGCAGGCAGCGGGCGGGCGCGCTCGACCGTCGAGCTGCCCCGCGCTGTGCACCAGCTCGGCAAAGCTGGCCTCGGGCCTGAGCCGATCGTTCGGCGGGGCGGGCTCTGCCGCGCGCACAGGGCCGCTTGGTGGTCCAGACACAGGTGGGCTCGTGGGAGCCTGCGCGGCACCACATCCGAGGCACAAAAGGGTGAGAACCCGCAGCGTTCGCAGCATCGATCGCAGTCTGCCACAGCCCGCGTCACCACAATCTTGAATGGCCTGCGGAACGCGGCGATAACCGTTGCGAGTGAAAACGCGCGAACAGGTGCCTGGCCAGCGTCCACAGCTCGCGCTCGTCGGTTCTTTTTTCGCTCGCGCGCTCGAGGGCGCGCTTCGACTGCTCGCGTGCCCGAGAGCGCTCGTGGGTTCTTTGCTCGTGTTGCTTCCTCGCTCGTGCGCTTGTACGGCGCTGCTCGTTGGCTCCTTCTTTTTGGCCGTTCTGAGCGCTCCGCCTGCTTTTGCGCAAGACGTCGCGCGCAAGCCCTTCACGCCGGACGAAAAAGCGCAGCTGACCGCCGGCAAGCTCGTCACGCGACCGGTCACCGAGAAGCGTGGTGACTTGCGGCTGATCGGCGGCGCGAGCTGGCAGCTGGTCGACGCTCCGGCCGACGTCGTCTTTCGCGCGCTGACCGACACCAAAAACTACCCACACTCGTTGCCCACCGTGAGTGCCGCCAGCGTGGTCAGCGATGCCAAGACGATGCGCCGCGTGCGCTTCGAGCACAAAAAGGGGCCGGTCGGCATCGCCTATCGCCTCGCGCTCACCATCGACCCGCAGCGCCGCGACGTGACGTTCAAGCTCAACGACAGGCTCGAGAGCGGGATGCGCGCGGCCTGGGGCTTTTTGGCCGCGACTCCTTACGGTGCCAAGCAGACCTTACTGTCTTTTGGTGTGATGGCGGACCCCGGCGACGGCTTGATCGTGGGCCTCGTGCGCGGCGTCATTCACGACTGGCTCTTGCGGGTGCCCGCACAAGTCAAGAAGCACGTCGAGAGTCCGTACGGGCGCAGGCTGTACCCACTGCCCGTCGCGCCCAAGGTGCCGCCAGCGCCAAGCGCGACCAAAACCAACAGCGCTCCACCCAAGTCGCAAGGCTCGCGCTAGACGCTCGTGTCTTGCGGTTGCCCGATGGCCGCCAGCCGGAGCAGTGCGCGCCAGAGCTCGTCGCGACCGTCGCCGGTGTGCGCGCTGAACGGGATGGCGCTGACGCCCGACGCCTTGGTCAGTGCGAGTGCCGCGGTCTTACGTTTGCTGGAGGGCAGGCGATCGGTCTTGGTGGCGACCACCAGCGCGCGCTGACCATAGTGGGCCAGGAACTCGAGCAGCTCGTGCTCCTCGTCTTCGAGGCCACGCCGGATATCCACCAGCAGCACGACGCCACGGAGCCCGACGCGCTGCTTGAGGAAGCCTTCGATCATGGGGCCCCAGCTGAGGCGCTCGGTCTTGCTGCGCTGGGCAAAGCCGTAGCCGGGCAGATCGACGAAATCGAGCTTGGCGTCGCCGCGCAGCGTGAGCCGGAACAAATTGAGGCCGCGCGTGCAGCCGGGGGTGCTGCTGGTACGCGCGAGCTTCTTGCGCTGGGCCAGGCTGTTGATGAGGCTCGACTTGCCCACGTTGGAGCGGCCGGCGAACGCCAGCTCGGCGAACAAAGGCGGGGGCAGACCCGCCACGTTGACCGCGGTCATCAGAAACTCAGCGTCGAGGACATCCATGGGCGTCGCCTCATGTAGCCCGAGACCTCCGGCGCCGCACGGTGGCGGCCAGCTCACGCAGCTCTGGGGCGCGTAAAAGGGCAGCAAACAAGAGGAAGCTCACCACGGCGGCGAGGCCGACGAGTGCGAACGCGCCGATGCGCCACAGCTCGTGAGAAGGGTGCGACCACTCGAAACGCGAGGCCACCGCGCGTGCGACCAGCGCCATGCCCACCGATGCGAGCAACACACGCAGGCTGCTTCGGAACACGGCGCCGAGGCCGAGCGGTCCGGTGTGTTTGCGCAAGGCGACGAGCAGCACTGCGAGCTGCACCGCCGCTGCAAAGCTGTTGGCAGCAGCCAGGGCGACGTGGCTGAGCGGAGCGAGCAGAGCGCTGGTGAGGCCCAGGAAGATGACCAAATTGGTCGCGCTGGCCAGCACCGGGGTGCGCGTGTCCTGGTGCGCCGCAAACATGGGGATGACGGTGCGCACCGCGGCGACCGCCCACACGCCGAGGCCCTGCACGGCGAGCGAGCGACCGGTCTCGACGATGCTCTCGGGTGTGAAGCGTCCGCGCCCGAACAACACGGCGGCGATCGGCTCGGCCACCGCGAACAGGGCGAGGCTGGCGGGCACCGCGATGAACAAGGTCAGCCGCAGCGAGTAGCGGAACAGCGTAAGCAGCTCGTCGCGTTTGCCCTCGATGCGCAAGCGCGCGAGCGTGGGCAGTGCGGCCGAGGCCACCGCCAGCGCAAACATGCCCTGCGGGATCTCGATCACGCGCTGGCCGTAGTTGAGGTAGCTGACCGAGCCCGCCGGCAAAAATGAGGCAAACAGCCGCGAGAGCAGCATGTTGAGCTGGTACACGCCGAAGCCGAGCGTGAGCGGGGCCATCAGCGACAGCGCGCGCTTCACGTCGGTATCGCCTCGGGGCAGCGCAAAGCTGGGCAGCATGCCGGCACGGCGCAGTGCCGGCAGCTGCACCAAGATCTGGAGCACGCCGCCTACCAGCGCGCCGATGGCGAGCGCCAGGATGGGGTCGAGCCCCGCGCGCGGCATGGTGGTCGCCAGCGCGAAGGGCGCCGCGATCATGGCGATGTTTTGCAATGCCGGGGCGAGCGCAGGGGTCGCGAAGTTGCCGAGCACGTTGAGCACGCCCGTGCACAGCGCGGCCCAGCCCGCGAACGCCAGGATGGGAAACAAGAGCCGCGTGAGCGTCACCACCAGCGCAAAACGTTGTGGCTCGTCGCGTAGGCCACCCGCGTAACCGAGCGCGATCAACGGGGCTGCCAGGGCACCTGCAGCGCAAGCAAGCAAGAGCAGCACGCTGAGCGCACCCCCGAAGCGAGCCAAAAAGTCTCGGCCGGCGATCTGTCCACGCTCGCTGCGCACCTGCGAAAAGACGGGCACGAAGGCGTTGGAGATGGCGCCCTCGCCCAACAGCATGCGCAGGGTGTTGGGGATGGTGTACGCGATGAAAAAGGCGTCGGTGGAGGCCACCGAGAACAGCGCCGCGACGACCGAGGTCTGCGCCAACCCCAGGATACGAGAGGCAAACGTGCCCAGGGCGACCAGGCCGGCACGACGTGCGAGGAGACCAGTTTCGGACATCGATTGGATCCGGCTGTAGCGCTGCCGGAGCGCTAACCGCAAGTTCCGGCCTGTGAGAGATGGCGGGACCCGGGTGCCAGGGCACCTGACAAGTCGAGCCGAGAGGTGCCGAAGACCTTGACTGAGGTCCCGGCCGACGCTACCTAGCCCGTCCATCGAGTTTCGTTTTTCGGGAGAGCACTGTGGCAAGCCACGCATCCGCCAAGAAGAGGATCCGGCAGACGGTCAAGCGCACCGCGCGTAACCGTCACGTGCGCAGCACGGTCCGCACGTTCATCAAGCGTGCACGCCTGGCCATCACGACCGGAGATAGCAAGACCGCCGAAGAGGCTGTGCGCGAGGCTGAGTCGAGCATCCGCAAGGCCGTCTCCAAGGGTGTCTTCCACCACAAGGCGGGTTCGCGCTACGTGTCGCGCCTGCACCTCGCCGTCAACGGCGTCAAGGCCAAGGCAGCCTGAGCTGGCTTGGTTCCCGCTCGGCGCCCCGTCTACCAAGACAGGGCGCTGTCTGCATTTAAGATGCGCGATTCTGCCCAATCGGCGCTACGAGCGTAGCTGTTTTTTGCGTTACTTTTCAGGCGCAAAGGCCTGGATTGGCGGGGCAAAACACGGCTACGTTGGCAGCTGAATGCCGGTACCGTGCCGGCGTCGGAGTCCCATGCGCATCACCGATTTCCGCTCGCGCGCCCCCGGGCGCGCTTCGACATCTCCCCGTCTCAGCCTGTTTGCGTTGGTAGCGATCGCGCTCTGTTGTTCGCTCCTCGCGATCGCCGCGTTCCCGCAGAACGTCGAAGCCGGTGGCCTCAAAGCCAACGTCTATCTCACGCAGCACAAGATCCCCAACGGGCTCACCGAAAAGGGCCTGATCGGCTTTGCGCACGGCCACAATGCCAAGCGTCTGCAAGAGACGGCCGAAGAAAAGATCGAAGAGCGTAAGTTCATCGCGGAGATGGTGACGCAGTTCAACCAGCCGCCTGGCGACCTCGAGTTCCACGTGCTGTTTTACGACATCACCGATGGTGCGCGTAAGTTCATCGAGGACATGAGCTCGTACATCCAGGACAAAAAGCAGCGCGTGTACGTGAACAAGATCAAGATGCCGCGCACCCGCTTCAAGGCCAACCGCAAGATGGAGCTGGTGGTGACGGTGAAGCACGCCGAGGTGGGGACCCTCAAGTTCATCGTCGACGGCGAAGAGAAGCGCAACACGGGCGTCGTCGACTTCCAGTGAGGGGCGCGTGAGTATCGACGCGCTCATCAACGAGGCCCGCGAAGGGCGCTTTCCACCCGTGGCCGTGATCGCCGGTGCAGAGCGGCTGTTGGTCGATCGCGCGCTGGCTGCACTCAAGAAGGCCGCGCTCGACGGGGAGCTGGGGGGCTTCAACAGCGACCTGTTTCAGGGCGCGAGCGTGTCGGCCAGGACGCTGATCAACACCGCGCGCACCTTGCCCATGCTGGCGCGCAGTCGGTTCATCTTGGTGCGCGGCGCGGAGGCCATCCCGGCCGGCGAGGTCGACGATCTCTGCGCGTACATGCACAAGCCGAGTCCCGAGGCGTGCGTGGTGTTCATCAGCGAGAAGCTCGATGGGCGCAGCAAGCTGGCCAAGACAGCGGTCGAGCTCGCGTTTTTCCACGAGGCGGCATCGCCCAGACCAGGCGAGCTGCCGGGCCTGATTCAGGCCGAGGCGCGGGGGCGAGGACACGTGCTCGGCTTCGAAGCGGCCCAAGCGTTGGTCGACGCGCTGGGGGCTGACTTGTCCGCGCTCGACGACGCGCTCGAGCGTTTGTCGTTGTTCGTGGGAGAAGGGCAGCCGATCGAGCTGTCTGCGGTCGAAGCCAGCGTCACGCACGCGCGCACCGACTCGGTGTGGGCGTTGGTCGATGCCGTCGGCGCGCGCAACACCAAGGCCGCGATCGCAAGTGCGGCCTCGCTGCTCGGCAGTCAGGAACCTCCGCTCAAGATCCTCGCCCTCCTCGCGCGTCAGCTGCGCACGCTGGCGCGCGTGCGAGGTGCGCTCAAGAGCGGACTCAAAGATCAAGAAGCCGCGCAGAAGGCAGGCGCTCCTCCGTTCAAGGCCAGAGAGCTCGCGCAGCTGGCGAGGCGTTTTAACGAGGCGCAGCTGCAGCGAGCATTCCGCACGATCGCGGAGGCCGACCTGAGTCTCAAGGGAAGCAAAGTGCCAGGGCCTCGGGTGTTGGAGAGGGCGATCCTGGAGTTGTGTAGGTAGCCCTTCGCCGCCACCTCGTCGGGAGATCGAGGACGTGCACGTGCACGATCTCTTGCCCCCCAGGCCCCCCGGCGCGAGAGGGGAGAGAGCACCAAAAACTGGACCCCTCTCCCCCTGCCGGCTACTCGGGGACTTCGGGAGGTACTCTGGATGGTCGAACTCGGCGGAGACGTGCGCGCCTTGCTCGCTCAGGCCCAGCGTGTGGCGCAGAAGAGCGGCACGCAGCCGACGAGCGGGCACATCGTGCTGGCGATGCTCGAGTCCAGCGACGACACGGGGCGCCTCCTGGAGGCGCACGGGGCGCGCACCGCCGCACTGTACGCGTCCCTCAAGGACGTCGACGGCGAGGCGAGCAACGCGGTCGCGCTGATGCTGGAGCGAGCACGTCGCATCGCCGCGCACGCGGGGGCCTCCAAGGCCGCATGCCTGCACCTGTTGCTGGCGGCCGTACAGAACGTGCGCAGCGAGGCGCACCGTGGCCTGCTGGCGCTGGGCGTGCAGGTGGAGACCCTGCGCGAGGCCCTTGAGCGCGAGCTTGGGGTGCCCAAGAAGCCCCTGCCCAAGCCGACCGCCGCCGCTGCCACCACCGCGGCAAAGCCTGTCGTGGCCGCCGATCGGGTACGCGCCGAGGCCGTGTCGCCACTGCCCCGCACGCTGATCGATTGGGAGGCGCAAAAGCGCCTGGCCACCAAGCCCCGTGCGGCGCCCAACGTGCGGCTCGCGCGTCCCCTTTCGCGCGACAAGCCGCGGCCCGTCGCGGACGACGTTGCGCTGCTGGCACCGAGCGCGGAAGGCGACGAGCTGCCCGTGGACGAGCCCAAGCCGCCCACCTTCGCGCTCGACCCGCAGACCTTTCCGCTGCTCAGCGCGCTCGGCCGTAACCTCACGCTCGAGGCCGTGGACGGCAAGATCGACCCGGTGGTGGGGCGCGACTTCGAGATCGAGCAAGTGCTCGACGTGCTCGCTCGCAGGCGCGGCAACAACCCCATCCTGGTCGGGGCCCCCGGGGTGGGCAAGACGGCGATCGTCGAGGGCTTGGCGCTGCGCCTCGTGGAGACCGACCTGGACGAGCCCCAGCGCGTCCTCATCGAGCTGTCGGCGGGCAGCTTGGTCAGCGGGACCGGCGTGCGCGGCGCGTTGTCCGACAAGCTGTCGCGCCTGCGCCGCGAGGTGAAGGCGAGCCAGGGCCGCGTGCTGCTCTTCATCGACGAGATCCACGCGCTGCTCGGCCACGGCAACGAAGGGCCAGACGATCTCGCCAACGACCTCAAGGCGGCCCTCGCGCGCGGGGAGCTGCCGTGCATCGGCGCCACCACCGAGTCGGAGTACCGGCGGGTGTTCGAGCGCGATGCGGCGCTCGCGCGCAGGTTCTCGCGCGTGGAGGTGAAGGAGCCGAGCCGCGATGCCACGCTGGCCATCGTCACGGGCATCGCGCTGCACTACGAACGCTTCCACGAGATCTGCTACTCGCGCGATGCGCTGGAGGCGGCGGTCGATCTGAGTGTTCGTTATCTGCCGGAGCTGCACCTGCCCGACAAGGCGATAGGGCTGCTCGACCGGGCCGGCGCGCGCGCACGCAGGCGCGGCACCAGCGAGGTCGACCGCACGGTCGTGGCCGCCGTGGTCAGCGAACAGGCAGGCGTCCCGCTCGATCGTCTGTTGATGCGCGATCGCGAGCGGCTGCTCGAGCTCGACGAGCGGCTCGCCGCACGCGTGGTCGGTCAGCGCGGCGCCATCGCCA
>JBEGTL010000103.1:0-18143 GCA_041179425.1 Pseudomonadota bacterium
GGCCGACGCGCTTACGATCATCACCACCTGCAAGAACCTCGGCATCGATTCTCGATGCTACATGCGAGACACGTTGCGACGCATCCTGGCGGGCGAGAAGAACCTCGACGCGCTGCTCCCCGAGAACTACAGCGTCAACTCGAGCGTGGCCGCAAACGACGACGCAGCCTCACAGGCCGCTGCAGCGTGACCGGGTTCAGCGCGCCGCGCGCCCCACTCGCTGTTGCAGGAACGCGTGCGTGACTTCCGCAAGGTGACGTCCGAGCTCTCGGTCAAGTTCGAGAAACTCGGACCACAGCGCATCATGCTCCCTGAGCGTCGCGCGCACGCTCAGGGTCCCCTCATGCTGCCGAGGACGGCGGTACGGCAGCAGACCCTTCTTGCGGCTCAGCGCCAAGAATAGGGCCACCGAATGGTGCTCACCCACGCGGTACGTCTGCTCGAGCGTGCCCTCGACGAGGTCCAGCTTGGGGGTGCCATACTCGTCCTCGCTCACGACGATCTGCGCAGGCCGCGTGGGTGGAATCGACGGACGGTCGTTGCTCACGGCCCCGGCGTCGCACGGACGTACGCGGCGCGCAACCGCTCAGCCTAACCTGCCCAAAGGGCCCCAGGGGAACGTCCCTGGCGGAGGGGTTACCTTCATCTCGACCTCGAAGTGGAACGATGAGAACGTGCGCCTGCTTGGGGCCGCGCACGCTCTGGATGCGATGCGCGAGCACTCGCCCGTGGAGACGTGGATCATCGACGACACCGGCTTTCTCAAGCAGGGCAAGCACTCGGTCGGTGTGCAGCGTCAGTACACGGGCACCGCTGGCAAGGTCACGAACTGTCAGCTCGGAGTCAGTCTGAGTGTGGCGTCCGGAAAGTTTGGCGGGTTTTGTCCGGAAAGTCTGGCGGGCTGACGACAAGTTGAAGCACGCATGCTCGAGCCGCAAGCACGTTCGAGAGAGCCGCATCGACGGCTAGCGCGCCGCGATGCCAAACGACTTCGTGCACGACGTGTCGCGGCTTGCTGGCTCCACGTCTGCGGCGGACCGGACGGTCCGCGCGCAGAGCGCGGAGCGCTATGTGCGAGCGGGCTCGGCGGTGTTCCCGGACTCTCGGATGGTTTCCGGATCGGCGGCGCCCTGGCTTGCCAGCGTTTCCGGATCGAGATTGCGCGTCCGGTACGAACGGCCCCCAAGGATGATCTGTTGGCCGCGCTCGAGAACGCGGTCGAGGATCACCTCGGCGAGGTCGTGGTCATGCAGCACATCGCCCCAGGCGCACAGCTTCTTGTTGGTGGTGAAGACGATGGGCTTGGCGGCGATGTATCGCTGGTCGACGACGCCGAAGAGCACGTTGGCCGCATCGGCGGCGTGGTTGAGGTAGCCAACCTCGTCGATGATCAAGACGTGGGGCTCGACCCATGCCGCTGTAGCCTCGCGCAGACGGCCTAGTCGCGAAGCTTCACCGAGCTCGTCGATGAGGGCGCTGGCGCTGACGAAGCCAGCTGAGAAGCCGTTCTGAATGGCGCGATAGCCGATGGCGACGGCGAGGTGTGTTTTGCCGCGGCCAGGGGGTCCCGAGAGAATGAGGTTGCGTCCTTCGGACACGAGGTCCGGCCCCAAGTATGGGCCGAGCTTCTGACGCTTGAGGCTGGACTGGAAGAGGAAGTCGAAGCTCTCGTACGTCTTGATGAAGGGGAAGCGCGCTTTGGCAGCCGCTCTCTGGATACGCGTGTCGTTGCGGTGCGCGACCTCCTCCGAGATGAGCAGCGCAAGAAAGTCGCGATGCGGCCAGCTCTCCGCGGCAGCGCGTGCTGCGTAGTCGGCGTAAAGCCGTCGCACCGTCGGCAAATGGAGGCGCTTGAGGAGCGCGTCGAGGTCGCCGTCGCCGGGATTCATGCTGCCTCCTTGAGCACGGCGCGCACCGCTTCAACGGTGAATGTCGAGCGCGCCACGCAGCGCGTGAACGCGTCAAGCATCGCGCCATCTCCATGGGCAACCAGCAGGTCGTACAAGTCGCTGCAAGGCTTCTCCCAGCTTCCGTGAGGACAACGGTGCACGAGTTGTCCGAGGAACTGCCACGCGGGCTGCCCGAGCTCGAGAAGGCACTGGCGTCGGAAGGTCGCGAGCTTGCGGCGACCGTGCAGCACAGCCAGTACGTCTTCGCGATGTGCTGGCAGTCGGCGCACATCACGGGTGTGATCTTCGCGGCGGTGCTCGCACTTCTCATTGCCTACCCGAATGTCGATCGTTCGCTTGCGCACGAGCAAGGTGGCAGGCGCACCGAGATAGCGCGCCGTCGCTGAGTAGGACGTTCCGCGGAACGTGATCGTGCCCATCGGCGTCACACTCACCGTCTCCTCGATCGCCCATGCCTCAGGCGAGCAACGCACCGGGCGCCGCGCGAGCAGCGTGGCTTCTTCTGCAAGCAGGTCAGCTGGAATGCGTCGCGTGGCATCGCATGCCCGTACGTGATTGACCTCGTGCAGCCATTCGGCCAGCTGCGTTTGGAGATCATCGAAGTCGCGGAAGCGCCGAACACGAAGGAAGCTGTTCTTCACGAAGCCAACCAGGCGCTCGACCGAGCCTTTCTGATTACCCGAGCGCGGCGCGCACAGCGTGGGGATCACGCGGCACTCAGCCACAGCTTGTCGTAGGTAGCGATGCAGCACGATGGACTCTGCCCCGATTGGCGAGATCCGGACCGTGCGCGGGTTGTCGAACACCCACTCCTTCGGCGAGCCGCCGAACTCGATCAGGCACGCGAACAACGAGCGCACTAGCGTCTCGGCCTGCTGGTCAGGAACGAGCACCACGTGCATGTATCGGGAGAACTTCAGACGGCCGGCGAAGAACTGCACGCGCTCTTTGCCCGTGGAGATGAAAGAGACCGCGCACTCCCCGAAATCGAACTGCGCGTACTCACCGGGCAGACCTTCGAAGCGAACGGTTGGCTCCTTGCGCGGCTTGGGTCGGAGCTTCTTCACGAGCGCTGCGGTCTGGCTTCGCCCGCCTTCAAAACCCCACTCGCGAGCCCCGCCGAAGCACCTCGGTGGCGGGCAGGGTCGGCTCGCCTTCGAGCAGCAGTCGGAATCGCTCGACCATGGCGTCGTCGGCTTTAGGTGGGCGACCGTTCCTACGCTGGCCGAGCTGCCCGCTCTGCAAATCGGTGAGGCTCGGTACAGGCTCGGCGAGAACTCGCTCTACAGAGCGACGTCCTACGCCGCATTGGACGGCTATTTCGCCTTGAAGAACGCCTGCTTCAGACAGGTGGTGGATCTTGCTGCGGGTCATAACGTCGATCACGCGAAGGAGTCTCCGGGATGACCCACCCCCTACCGGAGACCCCACTGCGTAGCGGGTGGGCTACCCGCCAAAGTTTCCGGATCTCAACCCGCCAGAGTTTCCGGATCCCACATCCCTGAGACGCGCTCCACGCCACCACCGATGTCGCGGCGCGCAAATCATCATCGGCGATCCCGACGCCGACCGCCGTCTTCCCCGGAGTCTCAGCCGCGCAGCGCTCCTTCTCGCCCGACTTCTCATAGATTTCACAAAGTACGTCGCTCAACCGCGTTGACACGCTCCGGCTCTACGACGTGGCCCGCGTGCTGACGCGGATCCTCAAGACGACGCGGCGCTGGTCCTCGGCGTGAAGAACGCTTCCTTCGCAAAGAAGGGCTCTATCTGCACGAACCTTCTAAAACGCGACCTCAACGCGATTCAGCAGGCAGCGCGCTCCCCTGGCAATCGGCCCGAACCGTGTCGAAGCCACGGCATCGGCGCCCATGGAGATCCCTCGCCACCCAGAGAATCAGGTGTCGCTGACACAGCGTTCGATCTCGCGCTTGCACACCTGGCGCGCGCGCCATTCTCGCGAGCCACGGCTGCGTCGTCCCGGCTGGCGCAGCTGCAGTCGATAGCACCCGTTCGTTGGGTACCCGCGAGCCCTCGCGTTCCTGACCGCATCACCCCGGCTCTGACTTGACGATGTGCCCTCGGTAGGCGAAGTCGGGACGGGGGGCGCCTGCCGTGTGCGCGGCTTCAGGGTCGACCCTTCGGAAGGTGGAGAGAGCGTGCGCAAGCTTGGGACTCCCTGGATCGGCGTGATCGTGATGATGGGCTGTGCTGCAGACATGCAGGGCGGGATGGAGGAGGCGGCCGTTCTACAGAGCCAGCCGCAGACCTCCATGGTCAACGACGACTGGGTCGGCTACTCGCTCGGCCTGCAGGCTCCCGTGTTGCGTGATCGCGGGCCGGCGACCCTCCATGAGGATCAAGGTCCGCCCGACGTAGTGCGGATCTCCGCGTCGCTCACCGAGAACGACGACGAGTACGTCTCGACCCACGCAGACGACGAGATCGTGATGGGCCGCGACGGGCGCGAGTACCTGGTGAAGCTGCCGGTGTCTGCCGAGCTCGACCGTCTGGTCGAAGCCAAGCTCGATGCCGAGCTCGAGCGAGCGCTCGCGGCGCTCGAGGCGCCGCCGCAGCAAGAGGAAGAGGGGGCGCTCGACAAGGGTGTCAACGGCAGCGATGACCGGCTTCGTTACGGCATCGCGGAGGGCTACGGCACCGGCGACTGGCTCGCCACCGTGGGCGTGCTGACGCTCGATAGTGACTACAACAGCACCAAGTGTACCGGCACCTTGATCAGCTCGAACCTCGTGCTGACGGCGGCGCACTGCGTGGTGAAGCCGGCCGCGAATGGCAGCGCCTACATTCGTCCGATGGCGTTCCATCCTCGTGCCGACCGCAGCCAGGCGACGCGCTATCCGCTGGGCAACTGGTCCTGGGCGAACAGCTACTACTACGATCCCAACTTCGTGAGCTCGAACTGCTACGCCAACTACAAGCAGTCCTGCGCGAAGTACGACTGGGCCGTGATCAAGGTCAATCGTCCCACCTCCGGAGCGGGCGCCAGCCTCAACCTGTACATGCGCTACAAGACCGTCGGGAACGCCGCGATGACGACGCTCAAGAACCGCGGTTATCCGGGCTGCGGCCTGTCCGACTCGCCGCCCAACTGTATCAGCCACACGGTGTTCGGTGATCCGAACTTCTGCGCGCCCGGCATCACAGACAATAGCAACGACGGCGGGTACTCGATGGCGGTCACGCACTCTTGCGACACGAACCCGGGCCACAGCGGCAGCGCAGTGTACTTCTTCGACACCGCCAACGCGGGCAAGCCCACCGTCGTCGGCGTCCACGTGGCAGACAGTGGCGTTGCCGGCGACATCGCTGGGACCGGCAACTGGATGCGCCACGTGACTCCGGCGATGGTCAGCAAGATCAACACGCTGCTCTCCACTCTCTGAGCCAAAAAGGCCGATAGCCGAGGCGCGCGCACTGTCGTAGTAGTGCACTCATGCAGAGCCAAGCTTCCCTGTTCGCCCTAGCGCTCGTGTTGGCCTGCGGGCCGAAGTCTGCTTCGACGGACCCGCCGGCCTCGACTGCCACCGCATGCATGGAAGACGGGGCGTTGGTTGCGCCCGGCAGTGCAGACAGCGCCCATGCCCAGGAGCTCCGCGCGCTCGCCACGGCGAGCTACGACGCACCGCTGGCATGGTCTTGCCAGGGAGCGGGCTGTGCCGTGCCGGCCGATGCGGCCGTCCACATGGAGCTCAGGCCGACGGGAGAGCCCTGTGCGATCTTGGACTGCTCGGGACAGCCGGACGCGGTGGCGTCGCGTCCCCGCGCCGAGCGTGCAAGAGCGTGCGCCAAGGCGCTGGCGATCGACACCCGGGTGTCTGTGCGCACGAGCGACGCCTGGGTCGACCAGTCGATGACCGCGCGGCTCTTCTCGGGCAAGCCAGGCGAGGGGCAGCTCGAGGCCGTGCTCGCCGACGCGCACGCGCTGCGTGCCAAGCTGCACGCCGAGCCGTCGGATCGGGCACAGCTCACGGTCAGCCTGCGCAACGCGCACGGCGTCCAGCAGGGCAAGCTGCGCGTGGCCATCGAGAATCCAAGTCCGGCCGGCGCCGAGAACATGGCGCGTGGCGCGTGGGAAGCTCGCTGGCAGCGCACCAGCGCCAGCGACGCGCCCTAGCGAGACGATGCGCGGCCGAACGCGGATCGATGCGCGCAATTCTGCGGCAGCTCGCGTTTCACCTCGCACGTCTGCTCGCGCTCAGCCGCCGATCGGCTTCGCTGAAGTAGTTATCAGAAGCAAACCGAGAGTTAGCCTCCCGTCTTCGGATCAGGACCGTAGCGATTGGCGCCAGGGGTTCCCGCCAGAAACCCTACCTCCACCAACAGCCATACATTCAGTATCGGGACCAAGCTCAGGAGTAGCCACCAGCTGGGCCTGTCGCGGTCATGCAGGCGCTTCACTCCCAATGCCATTGTTACCCAGCCAAGCGTAAGCCAGGCGGGCACCAGCACGAGCATCGCAGCGGGTCCACTAAGAATGGTGGGAAGCAAAAAAATGGAGACGCTCCAAACGAGCAAAACCAAGATGGAGTAACCCCAGTAGTCAGCGCGTCGAATCCGCCCCTTACAACTGAGCAGCATCTGCGTTGGCGATTCCACTCGTCTTGGAAGCTCTGGTGAGCGCTCTGATGATGGCGGGGGCGCAAAGAGATCGTCCGTTTCCATGGCTGAGATACTCGTAAGCTAAATGTCGTTTGAATGGCGTCGTGAGAGAGACGGTTCCGGTGTGGATCGACGCGACGACCCGCAACGACTACGGCGCATCTCGGAACCGCGCGCGCAGGCGTTCCTTCAGCTTGCGCACCTCGGCGCGCGCCGCATCGGCATCGGGTAGCGCGAACTCTGCGGCCAGCTCTTCGAAGGTCGCCTGCTCGAGGTAGCGGCGAAACAGCCCCAGCGCTGGCGCGTCGAAGGCCTCGGCCGCGTAGCTGAGGATGGAGCGCGCGGTGAGCACGCGCGAGAGGCCTGCGTTCGCGCTGCCAAAGTGACCCGAGCCGCCGTCACTCGGATGCACGGCCCACGACTGCATGCTGCGCTTGGTGAGTGCGGGCACCGGCAGCTCGTCGCGCTCGGCACCGCGGACCGAAGGCGCGCGTCCGTAGCGCTTGCGCACGTGCTCACGAATGGCGAAGTCGACCAGGGCAGCCAGCCACGCCACGAAGGTGAGCTCGCTGGGCACAGGCTCTGGTGAAGCGGCCGGTGCGAGTGCGCGCTCGGGTTCGCTGCGCACGTCGGGCACGGCCTCGAGCTTGCGGTCGAGGTACTGCCGGAGTGCGCGGAAGTCGTCCCGGTCGACGCGCTCGAGCGTCTCGAGCAGAACGTCGCGCATGTCGTCCTCGGAGCCGCTGAGGCGCGCCTTACGCATGCGCCAGTGACGCGGGACGTGGTCCGCGACCCACTGCTCGATGTGCAGCGTGAGCTGAAACCAGGCGGCGCGATCGCCGCGTAGGACACCCATCACCAGCGGGTCGGCCACGATGTCGTCGAGCGGCTCGAGCACGCTCAGCTCCTCTGCTCGGCGAGGGCGACGAGGTCGAGGGCCACGGCGTGCATGGTGGGGTAACGGTCGTCCGGCGACTTTTCTAGCGCGCGCAAGATCAGCCGTTCGAGCGCCTCTGGCAGCGCGGGCACCAAAGAGCGTGGCGGCGGGACCGGTTCGTACACGTGCGCGCCCAGGATCAGGCCGAGGCCGCCCTTGACGAAGGGCGGATGCCCGCAGGCCAGCTCGTAGAGGATACAACCGAGCGCGTAGACGTCCGTGCGAGCGTCGACCTGGCCACCGCGGCACTGCTCGGGCGCCATGTACATGGGCGTGCCGATCAGCGCGCCTTTTTCGGTGATGAAGGAGTAAGGGCCGGCGTCTGGGTTGAGCTTGGCCATGCCGAAGTCGAGCACCTTCACGCGTGCACCAAACGGCTGGCTGCGCTCTGGTACCAGGAACACGTTGTCGGGCTTGAGGTCGCGATGCACGATCGACAGGCGGTGCGCGGCGCCCACCACGCGCGCGATCTCGCGTCCCACGTGGCACAGCATGGCGAGCGACACGCTCGGCGGGCGAGCGACGCGCGAAGCCAGGCTCTCTCCGGCCAAGAGCTCCATGACGATGAAGGCGCTGCCGTCTTCGGCGTAGCCCGAGTCGAACACCTCGACGATGCCCGGGTCGCTGACGCTCGCCGCAGAGCGCGCCTCGTGGAAAAAGCGCGCGACCGCCTGACGACTGAGCGACAGCTCTGGTAACAACACCTTGACCGCGACACGCCTGCCGCTCTGCTCGTGCTCGGCTGCGTAGACGGTGCCTGTGCCTCCGCGGCCAAGCTCGCCGGTGAGACGGTACCCAGCGCAGACGGCGGGCGCGGCCATGCTGCTACTCACGCGTCCCTTCCGCGACTGCCTTCGAACCGCATACGACCACCCTATCACGGGGGCGTGCGGCGATCCTCTTCGCGCCCATACGCTGGGGCGCGTGCAGCGAGCCTACTCGGCGGACGCGGTGCTCGCTCCGTCTTGCAACACGCGCGGGAGCACGACCGTGAACACGCTGCCGTGGCCGAGCTCGCTCTCCACCGTGATGCGACCGTGCTGGCTCTCGACCAGGCGCTTGGTGAGCGCGAGCCCGAGGCCTGTGCCCTCGTGCCGGCGACCGGAGGCCGTGTCGAGCTGACGAAACTCTTGAAAGAGCTGCGGCAGATCTTCGGCGCGCATCCCAATGCCCGAGTCGCGCACACGGATCTCGAGGCAGTCGTCGTCGACGGCGCGCGCGGTCACGTCGATGGAGCCGCCCTCGCCGGTGAACTTGACGGCATTGGCCAGCAGGTTGAACAGCACCTGCTTGAGCTTTTGGGGGTCGAGCGTCACCCGCTCGGGTGCCGCATCACACGAGAGAGCGACGTCGATGTCTTTCTCTTGGGCGAGCGCGCGCGCCACCGAGCAGACCTCGGTGAGCTCGTCGCGCAGGTTGAACTCGGTCGGGAACAAGTCGAGCTTGCCCGACTCCACCTTGGCCAGGTCGAGCACGTCGCTGATCATACGCAGCAGGTGCCGACCGCTCGTGAGCACGTGGTTCAGGCACTCGAGCTGCTTCGCGTTGACGGGGCCCACCGTCTCGTCGGCGAGAAACTCCGAAAAGCCGATCACCGCGTTGAGCGGCGTGCGCAGCTCGTGCGACATGTTGGCGAGGAACTCGCTCTTCAAGCGGCTGGCTTCTCGAATCGCGCGGTTGCTCTCCTCGAGCTCCCGGTTTTTCTCGCGGATGCGCTCTTGCTCGACGCGCTGCGCCTGCGCGCGCGCAGTGGTGATGGCGATCGACG
Organism: Pseudomonadota bacterium; assembly: GCA_041179425.1. GTDB lineage: Bacteria > Myxococcota_A > Polyangia > Polyangiales > DASUME01 > DASUME01. The sequence continues at coordinate 9,233 of JBEGTL010000103.1, forward strand.
CGATGTGTGTCGCCATCTCGACCACGTGCTTGTCTTGCGGCCGGGGCGCGGCGGGCGCCGGGTAGTACATCGCAAACGTGCCGAGCACCGCGCCCCATTCGTCGAGGATGGGCGTCGACCAGCAAGCGCGCAGGCCGAGCGGCAGGGCCAGGTATTTCCACGCCGCCCAGTGCGGGTCGGTGTCGATGTCTTCGGTGATGACTGCCTTTCCAGAGAACGCGGCGGTGCCACACGAGCCTGCCATGGGGCCGATCTCCGCACCGTCGATGGCCTCTGTGAAGCTGTCGGGCATGCTCGGCGCGGCACCGTGGCGCAGGTGCTGTCCGTCGGCATCGAGCAACAAGATGGTGCACCGCGCACCTGCGCAGTGCGTATCGAGGTACTTGAGCAGCGTGTCGAGGACGACGGGGAGCGCCGACCCTTGTGCAATCAGCTGCAGCACCTCGGCCTGTCCGATGAGCAAGGTCTCGGCGCGCTTGCGGTCGGTGACGTCGTGAAAAAAGATCGAGACGTTGTCGCCGGACGGGTAGATGCGGCTCTCGATCCAGCGATCTGAGGGTGGGTAGTAGTTCTCGACGAGCGTGTGCTCCTGCGTCTCGATGGCGCGCTTGTACGCGTCGTGGAACGGCAACCCGACGGCCTCGGGGAACAGCGACCACAGCTGCTTGCCCAGGAGCTCGGCAGGTCGCCGCTGAAAGATGCGTGCTGCCTGCTCGTTCACGAAGGTGTAGCAAGCCTCACCATCGAGCGAGACGATGGCGTCGCTGACGCCCTTCAGGACCAGTGCGGTCAGGTCGCCTTCGACGCGCGCGGCGCCGACTTTGCCACGAGTTCGCGGCACGGCCTCGTCTCCCCTCGGTTGCATGCTGATGTGCCTCCGCTCGCCGACTGGACTCGTGGCACGCCGAAGAGTGTCGATCGCCTCGCGACACGATCGACCGCCTGTGTGCCTCCTCCGGGAGGTGCGCGCACGCGGCACGCTGCACCACCGTTCGCGCAGCTTCTCTCGCTATCGTCTCGAAATCCAGACAGGAGTTGTCTCGTGCGCGTCGGCGTCCTTCCCTTGGGATGGCTGAACGTGCTCTCGGAATGGACCCGTTTGACCGCCGCGGACTGGCTGAAAGGCGCCACATTTTGTCGCTATGAACGCTCGCCTTTCCTCCCTGTTGCCGGCTAGTGTGGCCACCTTTGTGTCCTCTCCGGAGGTCACGCAGACATCGCTTTGTTCGCGCGCCCGAGGGTGCGCTTCGACACTTGGATAGGGAGCGCGCCTCGATGCAGTGGTCACGGTTCGATTGGGCAGTCATCGCACCCGCGCCTCACGACCCTCTCTGCGAGCGGGTGGCCCTGCCTCGACACACATCGTGGGCGCTTCGTCGGCTGTCGCTGATGCTTGGCGTCTCTGCGCTCGTCGCCTGCGCGCCCATCGCTGGACACGAAGCGCTCGACGCGGACGTCCACGCGCGTGCGCACGATTCGTCGCTCGTGCGCCTCGACGCTGCGCAGGCTGGCGACGCGTTCTCGACGCAGGTGTCCGACGCCGGAAGCGCGCTCGTGCCCGAGGCCGCGCTGCCCGTGAGCAACCTGGTTTCTCGCCCGGGCTTCTGTGCGCAACCGGGCGCCGACGCCGTTCGTGATGTGTTCTGCGCCGAACACCTCCCAGCCGTCACCAGCTTGGCCGATCTCCAGCAGCAGCTGGCACTCGACCCCTTCCGCGCGAGTGGCAGCACCGCCTACTACGACCGCGACGACGCAGGCGTACCCATCCGTCCGGTCACGCAAGTAGACGCAAGCGTGGTGCTCAACCTCAACGTCGTCATGCTCGGTCACTCCACGGCGCTCTCGGGCAGCCTGGTCACGCCCATCAACCCACGCGCCATCCTCATGGGCGAGAGCACCATGATGGCGTTTCATCGTGGGATCCAGCGCGTCGAGCTGATCGCGCCGGCGCGCGACCGCGAGCGTCTCAACTTCTACCTGCTCAGCTTCGAGCAAGCGTGCAACGCGCCGAGCAGCCACTGTACGCCGGGCGACCTGTACACCGCGCGCATCGAGGCCGACTGGCAGCGTGTGCTGGTGCAAGACGACGAGGAGCTCAAGAACACCAGCTCCGACTGTCGTCAGTGCCACCAGCGCAAGATGGAGAGTCCCATCCTGTTGATGCGCGAGCTGAATGGGCCGTGGACCCACTTCTTTGCGCACGATCGCGACGACGTGCCCGACGTCGTCTACCCCGAGCCGAGTGGGCGCGACCTGGTGCGCGACTACCGGCTCGCCAAGGGCGACGAAGCCTACGCTGCGATGTCGATCTCCATCGTGCGCGGCACCATCGGTCTGGCGCTCGAGACGCGTATCCCGTTCAGGCAGCCGCTCTTGTTCGAAGGGACCACCATCCTCAACGAGCGCTGGCCAGAGGGTGGCAACGGCGCGCAGGCGGCCCCGAACCGCAGTCCCACCTGGGACCGCGCGTACGAAGCGTTCAAGCGCGGCGAGCAGCTGGCGCTTCCCTACTTTGCCACGCGGCCCACCGACCCAGGCAAGCTCGCCGCGCTCAGCGATGCCTATCGGCGCTATCGCAGCGGGTCGCTGCGCGCCGAAGAGCTGCCTGACCTGTCGGACATCTACCCTGACGACCCGCGCACACGCGCCGAGATCGGTCTGCAGACCGAGCCGGGCGCCACGCCGGCACAGGCGCTGGTGCAGGCTTGCGGCAGCTGTCACAACGACGTGCTCGACCAGACCATTACGCGCGCGCACTTCAGCATCGACCTCTCGCGCATGAGCTTGGCCGAGCGCGAGCAGGCCATCGCACGCATCGAGCGTCCGACCGACAGCATGGGCGCGATGCCGCCGCCCGAGACGCGCCAGCTCGACCCCGAGGTGCGCGCCAAGCTGGCCGCGTACCTGCGCCTCGCGACGCGCACGGCCGAAGACGATGCGTTGCTTTCGCGCGCGGCGGCGCTGGGCATGGCCGTGGTTCCGCCGCGGGTCTCGGTGCTTCCGCCCAGTCCGTACTGAGCACAACACCGCGCGGTCGTCGTGCTGCGTGTGGGCACGTGCCAGGCACGTGCCCATACTCTACCGTACGGTCTCTTGCGAAAGTGCAGGGCTTCCGCCCGTGCGCGCGGAGGCCCACGGCTTGCACCAGGCCACGCCATGCAACACTCAGAGTCCAGACCCAGCTTTACGGTCCTTCCCCGTGACGACTACGCGCCCCGCAGCCACGACGCGCTGTGGACCTCGCTCGGCATCACCATCGTCGGCGTCGCGCTCGCTCTCACCTACGCACTGGCGCAGTTCATCGCGACGAGCTGGGTGTTCGTAGACTGAGCGCCTCGGTCGCGAGAACTCGCTCAGGCCAGATCGAACGCCAACAGGTCGGGCTTGTCGAGCGCCGCGTAGAACTGCGCGATGGGCCATGGCCAGGTGGCTGGCACGCCGCGGTCGTCGAGGTACCAGCTCGCACAGCCGGTGGTCCACACGGTGTTCTGGGCCGCCTCGACGCGTGCGCTCTCGAACGCGGCGGTGGCGCTCTCGCTCGGGCTGATCGCACGACAGCGGCCCGCGCGTAGTAGCTCGAGCAGCTGCAGCACGTACCCCATCTGCAGCTCGGCGACCTCGATCAGCGGGAAGTTGCCGACCGGCCCGTTGGGGCCGTTGAGCATGAACAGGTTGGGAAAGCCGGGGACCGCCACGGTCATGTACGCGCTCGGTCGGGTGGACCACGCCTCGTCGAGGGTGTGTCCGGATGGACCGGTCACGGTCATGGGGCGCATAAAACGATCGGTGCGGAAACCGGTAGCGAGCACCAGCACATCGAGCTCGTGCAGTCGCCCGTCGCGCGTGCGTACACCGCTCGGCTCGATGCGCTCGATGCCGTCTGTCACCAGCTCCGCGTTGGGCTGCTGAATCGCGCGGTAAAAGTCGGGCGAGATCACCAGGCGCTTACACGCCACGCGGTACGACGGGCGAAGTCGCTCGCGCAGCGCGGGATCGTGCACCTCGCTCTCGAGGTTGTGCAGGCAGGTATCTTCGATCACCTGCAGGGCCGCCGAGCCACGGTCGATCACCGCGTCCGAAAAACGTTCGATGAAGCGACGCGCGATCCCTCTGCGCATCTTTTTCATCACGGCCGGGTCGGTGCGGAAGTTGTGTTTGTCCTCCGGCGTGAACGCCGCGTTCTCTTGCGGCATGATCCACTGCGCAGTGCGCTGGAACAGCGAGAGCTTGTCTGCTTTGTGCACCAGCGCAGACACGATCTGCACGGCACTCGAGCCGGTGCCCACCACGCCGACACGACGGCCCTCCTCGATGGCCTCGTGGTCCCAGCGCGCGCTGTGAAACGACTTGCCGGCGAACGTGGAGAGCCCGGGCAGAGCCGGCACGTTGAGGTGGTGCGTCACGCCGGTGGCGACGATCAGGACGTCTGCCACGTCGACACGTTCGCGACTGGTGCGGAGCTCCCAGCGCCCGTCGCGAAAGGTGCAGTGCGTCACTTCTTCGGAGAAACGGATCAGCCCATCGACCTCGTGCTTACGCGCGACATCTTGCAGGTAGGCGAGGATCTCGGAGCCCGGTGAGTACTGGCGGCTCCACTCCGGATTGGGAGCAAACGAGTACGAGTAGAAGTGCGAGGGGATGTCGCAGGCCACGCCAGGGTAGGAGTTGTCGCGCCAGGTGCCGCCGAGCTGGGCTGCCTTTTCGTAGATCACCACATCGTGGTGGCCCTGCTGGCGCAGCCGGATGGCCGCCATGATGCCGGACAGCCCGGCGCCCACGATGACGACCCGTAGCTGTTGCTGCTGCACTGTTACTGCACTCACTTGAACCTCCGACCGCTGTGCACCCAACCGATGTCAGGTCGTCGTGGAGAAGGCAAGCTGGTGTGCCCCCGCGCGCGGAGCGGACCGTCGTGGCGAAGGCCGCGAGATCCCTTCGCAAGCCGGCGGTGCCGTAGCAATGCCGGGCGGCGCGAGGTGGCGTAGAGCGAGGGCATGAGCGCTCTCGAACATCTCCATCTCGACGTAAACGGTATCCGGATGCACGTGGTGGCACAGGGCAAGGGGCCCTTGGTGCTGCTCTGCCACGGCTGGCCCGAGCTCTGGTACTCGTACCGCCATCAGCTGCCCGCGCTGGCCGAGGCGGGCTTTCGCGCGGTCGCACCAGACATGCGCGGCTACGGCGAGACCGATGCCCCGGCCGACGTGGGCGCGTACAGTCTGCTGCACCTGGTGGGGGACATGGTGGCCCTCGTGACGGCGCTCGGTGCGTCGAGCGCCGTCGTCGTCGGCCACGACTGGGGTGCGCCGGTCGCCTGGGCGTGCGCGCAGATGCGCCCCGACGTGTTTCGCGCCGTCGCCGCGATGAGCGTGCCGCACCGGGGTCGCTCTCCGCGCGAGCCGCTCGAGATGCTGCGCCAGAGCGGCTACGGCGACTACTACTTGCTCTACTTTCAACAGCCGGGCGTGGCCGAGGCCGAGTTCGAGCCCGACGTGCGCGCGAGCATGCGTAAGATCTTGGTCGGCCTGTCCGGCGACGCGCCCAAGGGCTCCGAAGGATTTGGCCTGGTGCCGGCAGGCGGCGGCTTTCTCACGGGGCGCCTCGCTCCCGAGCAACTGCCCGACTGGCTCAGCGAGCACGACCTCGACACGTTCGTGACGGCGTTCGAGCGCACGGGCTTTCGGGGTGGTCTGAGCTGGTACCGCAACATGTCGCGCAACTGGGAGCTCACCGCGCCCTGGCAGGGCGCCACGATCGCGCAGCCAGCGTTGTTCATCGCCGGCTCGCTCGACCCCGTCAACTTTGGACGTCGTGGCGTGCAGGCGATGGCCAACATGGAGCTCGCGGTCCCGCGTCTGCAGAAGCTGATCATCGGCGGTGCTGGACACTGGATCCAGCAGGAGCGCCCGCGCGAGGTGAACGCGGCACTGGTCGCGTTTTTGTCGTCGCTCGACTCATGACGCAGCGACACGCGATCACCGATCTACGTAGGCGCTTCCCATGTTGATGGCCAGGCCGCACTGTCCGCGCACGTCGCCCACCGTAAAGGCGTTGTCGGGCCTGGTTCGATCGTCGTAATCGTTGTACTCGCCTGGACGCACGTCCGGGCCCGCGGTGACCACCAGCAGACTGCACTCCGGGATGAGCGTCACGTGTGTGCCGACGTGCAGTGCAACGCCGGCGCGCGCGCCCACCCCAAGCCACGCCGCCGTGTAGCCCGGCACGGTCGGGGCTACGCTATCTGTGGGCAAGTCGTCGGCGTTGCTGTGGCCACGCTTGAAGCCGCCCTGCAGATCGGGCGCAACGACCAGCTCGACAGCTTCGCTCAGACGAAAGCCAAATACAGGCGTCACGTTGATGCCGAACACCAAGCGGGTGGCGGCCCACGCCTCTCCATGCATGTCGAGCAAGACTTCGGCGCGCTGGACGCCGGTCAGCAGACTGATGCGGAAAGGAGACGCTCGGTCGCGAATGGCCACCTTGAGTGCGGCGCTCTGCGAGCCGAAGTCGCTGAGCTTGGCTTGCAGCTCGACGCGCGGCACGACGCCTACGCGGATCCCGGCTTCGAGCATGACGTGACCGTCCCCGGCGCCCGGCGGTGCGTAGCCGAGGCTGACCTTGCCGCGCACGCGCCCTGGCGTGAGTACGCGGCTGTCCTGCATGAGGCTCGTGGAGTAGCAACCACTGAGAAGAGCCAGCGTGACTAGGAGGAGCGGAAACCCGGGTCCACGTCCGAACATCTCCAGGTATGCGCCGGCCTGCACACCTGTCGAGCGACAGTCAGGGTGGTACGGGTGACCTCGTAGCGCCCAGTCGAGCTCTTCGCGGTGACTGCTGGGGTCTCACTCCGCGTGGTCTGAGTGTTCGCGCTTCTTGCGCTTCGCACGCGTGAGTGCGAGCACGAGCAGCAGCGGCGCGAGTGCGTGCGCTCCGCCGCGTGTGCGAAGCGCCGAGCAGCCGGAGTCACGCTCGCTCCCGTAGCGAGGGTCTCCGTCTTTCTTCTCGTCGTCGTCGGTCTTCGTGTCCTTCTTCGCATCGTCTTCGTCTTCATCGCTACGGCCAGCGTCTTTTTTGGACACGCCGGTGTCGGCGGGGGCACGTGCCGCGTCGCGCGCCTGACTGACGCGCGGGCCGCCAGCGTCCAGCTCCGCGCCAGCGTCGCGATCACCGCCGCCGTCACGCCGCACGCCCGCGTCGCCGCGCGCGCCTGCATCGACACCGGCGTCGTTGCCGAGTCCCGTGCCCGGGGGCGTGCCGCCATCGGAGGAGCCGGTGTTGGTGTTGGCTCCGCAGCTCTCGATGGACGCCGTGGTGCGCGGGACGATGCACTCGGGGTACGAGCCCGTGCCGCTCTCGTGCGCGGTCCCCAACGCAGCGCAGGCGGCTGAGGGTTCCCAGTTGCCCGCGGCATCGGTGCACGGGGTCACGTCGATGCCTTCGTTCTTCTCGACGGCCTTCACGTGGTTTTCGATGTTGATGTACGTGGTGCTGCAGGTGCAGTCGCACTGCCCACCGGCCCCCGAGGTCGAACCCAACGTACGCACCCCGTAGTCGACGCCATCTTTCATGAGATGCACGTAGAGCGGTCCGCCCGAGTCGCCATGACAAGCACCCGATTGACGGTCGCCCACGTCGATGGTCCCAGGCGAGAGCTTGTTGTACTGGTTGATCTTCACCTCGACCTGGCGTTTGGGACCCACGGGTCCGCGCGGCGTGGTGGAGCCGTAGCCGACGACCCACGCGGGCGAGCCCGCTTTGACCAGCATGGCTTCACAACCCACCACCGGGGGCGCGATCGGCATCTTCGCGATGCGCGGGTCTTCGGGCAGGATGCAGTACGCCCAGTCTCTGGCCGTGTTGGCACCGGAGCTACCGCGCGCGCCTGCCACGCAGCGCGCCTGCACACTGAAGCCGCCGGGTGCGCCCTTCGCGCCAAAGCCGATGTTGGCCGTCGCGCCGCTCATACAGTGGGCAGCGGTGGCTACGACGCGCGGGTGAATGAGGGTGCCGGTGCACTGCGCAGGATCGATGCGCACCGTGCTCGGCCACTGGCAATCGTTGGCCGGGGTGCCGCCGATGACGAACCGCGGCACCTCTGACGTCAGGGGATTGTCTGACGTCGAGCTCGCCTCGTCTGCCGCGGCGGTCGCGGCGACACCCAGCAGAAAAACGAAGGCGAGCGTGGCTCCATGCACCGAGCGGTCGAAGGGATGAGAGATGCGCCCTCGGGCGCGCGAGCGAAGACTCGAGGGCATGATGCAGAATCCTTCCGAGTGGCCGGCCACTTCGAATGCTTCGCTACAACACGAAGCAATGTCAGTCGCGCGGACGCTAGCGCATCAGACGCCGTCCGCTCAACGGAAACATCGTTCATTCGTGTCCGATCTGCGACCGGAAGATCTACAGAACGAGCGCTGCGCGGGCATGTTCTAGGCGCGCGTACAAAACCGAAAAAACCTGCCTGCTACGCACGCGTTGCCGCGTTTGATGAAGTGCACGTCGCGCGTCAACACGGAGTGTGTGTCGCTGGATAGGCCCAACGCGCCACCTGGCGCCACGGTCGTGCGCGTCGAGTCCGTGAGGCCGCGCTGCGTCGCTCGCCGGGTTCGCGCCGAGTGCGCGCCGTCATCTTTCGCGCTCACCGAGCGGGCGTGCTGCGCTGGCCCCGCGCACTTCAAGGGTCGCGGGCGGCAAGATTATGGGTATTCACGCCGTCATGGTAAACCGGCCGCTGGGGACACCCTCAGGTTGGGAAATGAACGCTCGTCCACTCCGCACGCTTTCTGTTTTTGGCTCCTCCGCCAAATCTGTGGGTGAGAAACGGGGAAGGTTTCAGTAGACGGAGCGCCTGTCACGGCTCGCGCAGCGTGAGATCGAGTGGCCGTCTCCCGGCGCGAGCCGCGCCAGGCTG
>JBEGTL010000104.1:0-18125 GCA_041179425.1 Pseudomonadota bacterium
GCTGGCGGTCCTCCGTGCAGTCCGTAGTCTCGACGGGCTCTCCCTGTCCACGCAACGCCTGCACGTGGCATGTCTCCGCGGGCTGTTGCGCACCGCTGATGCAGACCCGCGCGTGGTCGATGCCGCTCGGTCCCCACGTGGCGACGCCGAGCCTGCAGGCCGTGCGCTCAACGCCGACGAGCAAGACGCCCTGATCGCCGCCTGCCTTGCCCCGCGCGACCGCGCCTTGGTGCTTGTCCTGCTCGGGTCAGGCGTGCGCGTCTCCGAGCTCGTGGCGCTCGATGTTGGCGACTTCGTAGGAGACGCGCTGACAGTGCGCTCCGGGAAGGGGCGCAGGCCACGCGTCGTCGCGCTGCCGGCGTCTGCTGCGGCAGCGTTGACTGCCTACGCTAAAGCGCGCGTGCACGGCCCCCTGTTCTGCACCCGCGACCACGGCCGACTCTCACCTCGAGGCGTTCAAGGTCTGCTCGAGACCTTGTCGAAGCGGGCGGCCATCGAGCGCGTGAGCCCTCACGACCTTCGGCGCTCTTGTGTCACCAGCGCAGCCGCCGCCGGCGCCTCGCTCAACGCCCTGCGTCTGCACGTCGGTCATGCGCTGCTCACCACGACTCAGCGCTACCTGCGAGCCGACCCGCTGGCAGAATCGCGCAGAGTGGCTGCGGCGCTGAGCGCGCCGGCATCGCCTCCAGGACGATAGCACCGCGATCGGCCCCGCCCCCCGCGCGTAGTCCCTGCGACAGCTGCGCCAGAGCTGCGCGCGCTCGCCACCATCTCAATCACCCTCGTCTTGCCCGTCTGCAACCAGCTGACGCTGCAAGTAGCCACGAGGACAGGAGTACCGACATGATGAACAAGTTTCGTCTTCTTGAAGGAGACCAATCCGGGATACCGGCTATCTACTATCGAAGTCGCAAGACCAGCTCTACGACGTCTACGAGATCAACCTGTGGGAAGACCTCGACTCCTCGGCGATCGCGAGCCACGGGACTTACAACGTGCAGGCAGGCACAGTCAGCCTCGAACAGGCCGATGTCATTGTCCAAGCGCTCAGTTCCTGCGGCTGGGAGCTGCATGCCGAGCACGGGATCTGGGCGCCGTTCTCCGGGGACATCGTCGCAGCCATCGGCAGCAACCACTGGGACGCCGTGCTCGTCTCTGCCCTCTGGGGCTACGGCGCCAAGGACATCAGCGCCGATGTCTCGGGCAACAACCTGCGTGCACTCGTGAAGCGCGCTCGCGCTTCCCTCTGACACCCTGGCCATCCTGCCTGGGGCCGCTGCGAAAAAGCTCTGAATATCTCCTATCAGACATCGAGACGAACTTGTCTCGAACTATCGAAGGAAGATCCAACCATGACCGCAGCAGCATCAGGCGGGCAGACCGCTACTCTCCTCCCACCCCTTCGCCCGCGCGCCGACCAAGCACAACAGTGGCTCGCACACCGCAATCCCATTCCCTTCCTCGAGGCCGCCGCTCTGGTTCGAGGCGAGCACCAACGTGACGGCGCCCGCCGAGACGAAGTGGCGTTCGACCTTCGTACCTGGGCGTTCGGCTCCAGCGATCATCAGACCATGCAGCTTGCTCGTGTCCCGCTCGCCGGTCGGGAGACCTCACCACCACTAATCCTGCGCGATCTCGCGTTCGGCCAGCTCTGCCAGCGCATCGGGACACCGCCCGCGTACATCCGCGAGCTCCCCTTGAAGCTGCAGGTCGCCTGCATGAACTGGGGCCTCGCGCAGGTGCCGCAGAACGCACTACTACGACTCGCCGGCGACGAGGTGCGGCCATGATGAGCGACCGCTACGCGGCCATCGACGACGACTTTCTCCTCGACGTGGTCGATGGAGTGCTCTCGAAGTCCGGGTTCCGCGACGACGCGCTCGTGCGAGCAACCTCGACTGGACCTCACACCATTCTGCGCGTCACCGTGCCCAGCGCGGGTGTGGAAGTCCGCAAGGACGACATCATCGAGTACGGCCTCGACATCGCCAACTCCGAGCTCGGCCTTCGCTCTGTGCAGGTCACGCCGGTGACGCATCGGCTCGTCTGCACGAACGGCATGCGTGCGTGGCGAAGCGATGCCGCGCTGCGAATGAGGCATGTCGGGGATCCCGACAGACTGCGCGAACAGCTTCGCGACGCCATTCCCGTGGCGTTCGCCGAAGCGCGCGGCGACATCGCGCGCTGGAAGAAAGCCACCGAGGTCCTCATCTCGGATGCCCTAGACGAGATCGAGAACCTGCGTGCGTTCGGGCTCAGCGGCAACGAGACTCAGGCGATCGGCCGATCGCTCGCGGTCACGACCGGTCTGCTAGCAGCAGAAGCACCGACCGGGGACCTCACGCACCTGCTTCGCAGCAGCACGTCTGCCTTCGAGCTAGCAAACGCTATCACCTCGACTGCGCGTGAGCGCACTGACGTGACGGCGCGGCTCAACATGGAAAGCCTTGGACACCGCTACCTCGTCAGCAAGACGAGCTGAGTCAGACCCGACCATCAAACAGGAGACACATTGAAGAAGGAACCAACCGAATCGCTCGTCCAGACGGTCGTCCGTGACGAGGGTGTGCGCCGTGCATGCGCCGACTTTCTCATCGCTATCCTCGGCGCTTTCACCGGCAAGCGCGGCGCGGCCACTACAAACGAAGACTAACCAAGCTAGCCACTTCCCACGGCCCCGATTCCACACGCGCGCGGGATCGGGGCCTTCTTGCGTTCGAGGAACTTCATGGTCGAGCTATCCGTATTGGGCACTATCGTGCGTACCGTCGTGGTCACCGTCATCGACGTCATGATCGCCAGAGCGATCAAGCGAGCAGGAGACTCGCTATGAAGAGCGTGCTGGCGCTAACGAAGATCAGGAACATGGTCAGGCTGTACCGCGCAGAGATCGAAGGCGCCGCAGAGAACCTGGAGTCTGTGATGCGAGATCAGTGGGACGAGCTGCACCCATTGCTCCGAATCACGCCGCATGACGCGGCACGTCTGGTCGAGCGGGAAGACGCGGTGCAAGCCCTGGCCCGAGCTGTGGAGGAGGCCGTGGCTAAATCTGCGAGGGCAAGGTCCATCGCTCTGGGCAGCACTGCCCGTCGCGCCGCACTGGATCTCGCCAAGGCTGCCTCCACTCATGATGGCCGTACCCATCAACTCCCAGCCAGGGCTCTGCACGAGGTTCTAGAGGCGTGGCGCGGCAGCGGCGACATCACCTTTGGCAACCGAGGTGTGGTTGACATCGGCCGGCTGCGCGCGTTGGCGCGTCAGTGCGTCGGCCTCGAGTCGACCATCATCACGCTCACTGATCGCTACCTGGTGATCGCATGCAACACGACCTGTACACGAGGCGTGCTCCGACTCTTGCTCGGTGCTTGGAAAGACTGCAAGCGGCTGCTCGTGGTGCCGATTCCCCCGCTGGCACCCCTTACCATCGCCAGCGCCATCTACGCACCAGACCCTTGGCTAGGGGAGGACGCCGCGGGTGCTCCGCCGCCGCAGGCTCCCCTCCCCCCGCAGCGACCTGTGCTCGTGTTGGTTCGCTAGCCCCATCGCTTGCGCGTGTCGGTGGATCGCGTCGCTGCGGTCGCTGACCTACCGCAGAGCCCGCGAGCGTATGGCATAGGCCGGCATTCGGGCGACCAAGGACCCGACAACGCTGTCCGACGAGGGCGTGCGGCTTGCTCACCAGCTCGCCGTACTCTGCCGTGCCGCGACAGCGGTGGCATTTTTTTGTTTACGTGAGCAGGCTAAGACCTGCCCAGAGGTATCCGAACGGTTGTCCAGCGCTCGGGCCCAGGTCGGCGCAGACGGGTGCGCTATGCTGCGCCCGCAATGTCCACTGAGAAATCATCTCTGCGAAACTGGTTTTTCGTCGGGCTCTTTGCTGAGCTCGCTGCAGTCGTGTTGACGTTTGCGAACGCGCACGACGTGGGGATTGCGATCTTCGCGGTGCTTGGGCTCATCGTGGCCTCCGGGTTGGTGGTCGCGGCGGTGCTCTCTTGGCGCAAGCCGAGATATCGGCCGGCGGTTATCTGGCTATGGCTGCACGTCGCCACGCTCGCGTCTTATTTCGGCTACCTCGAGATCTACGAGCCGCTCGCGTCCAAGCACGAGTCGCGCAAGTATTGGCGCCAGAAGGCGGAAACGCGTCAGCAGCAAGCTTGGCGCGGTGAGCTGGAGGAGCTGGTCGTCGCGGGCAAGCTCGCAGGGGCCAGAGCGTTCGTGCTCGCGCACGAAGAGCTCCGGCTCGACTATGGCGCCCCCTTTACCCACGTGCTTTGTCCGCCAGACAAGAAGCCGCCCGACCTTGGGCTGCTACGCCTGATGGAAAAGCACGGAGCGCCTGCAGGTCGAGACTTGCTTGTGGAGGCGGCCAAGTGCTCGCTGGGGACCGTCAAGGCCGTCATGTCTCTCGGTATTCCTGCGACGGCCACCTCGGGCGAAGGGCGCACTGCGCTGACCAAGGCCCAGGACCGCGACCTGCTCGAGTTCCTTGTTGGGCAAGGCGTGAAAGTCGACGCGCGCGACGACCTTGGCAGGACCGCTTTGATGTTTCACCGCACCGCCGAGGTGACACGCTTCCTGCTTGCGCACGGGGCGGATCCACGGGCCAAGGACAATCTCGGGCGCACCGCGCTGCACCACGACGGACCACGCGACCAGCTCGTCGACATCTTCCTGCTGCTGCTCGAAGCCGGCGCAGACCCGAATGCACGCAGCCACGACCGCGAAACTCCGCTACTCGCGCATCGCTTTTATGAAGAAGTCGACGAGCTGCTGATCAGCCACGGTGCAGACTGGCGCAACGGGAATGGTGCCTCAGTGCTGTATTACCTAGTTGAGGACGGCTACTTCCCGCCGAAGGCACTCAAGTGGCCGGGGCTCGACCTCGCGGGACGGGATGGCAGGGAGTTGTTGTCGGCAGCACTTGCGTCCCGAGAGTATCAGATGGTTCAGAAGCTGCTCGACTTGGGTGCGAACCCGACGGTGCGGGATCCGGTCACTGGCAAATCACCGCTCGACTCCGCCAGGCTGAGCGGGTGGAATGAAGAGGTCTCTTGGTACCGCGCGATGCGCCAGGCTGCCGAGCACTTCGACGCGCGGTGTGCGAACGGCGACGCGGGCTGCGACGATGCGGGGGCTGCGAAGCTCGATTGAAGTCGCACGTCAGCCCGTGCGCGTCTTCGTGCGCCAAGCAAAGTCGGGAAGATCTCGGTACGTGACAGCGCCCGCGAACCGCCGAGGGCGCTCGATCGAGTACCATTTGGCGCTTCCACGAGCGAGAGCCAAGAGGCGGGCTTCGTAGTCCCACGAACCTTCGACTTCGTACTGCGGCGCGCGCGGATCTTCCCACACAAAGGTCACCGACAGAAATCGGTCCGGGTCGGCAACTTGCTGGCACCAGGTCCAAAACTTAACGTTGTCTTCGCCGAGCAGCTTGTACTCGTCCTGACGCCCCGAGAAGCTCAGAGTCAGAGGGCTCGGTCGTCCCACGCCATGTAACGTCAGACTCGCCACCCGCAGGGTGGACGGGAGACGCTTGCTGAGGGCGAGCCGGAGCCGATAGAACGAGCCATCGTCACGCAGCTTGCCTCTGCGCATGTCCGCTTCCTCGTCCATGGTAAAGGGGGCCGTCTCGATGCCGCCCTCCGCCCACACCGGGTCGATGTCGATGTCAAAGTAGTCGAGGGCCACCGCGAGCCGCGGTCGTTGCTGGCCTCCATGCTGCACAACTTTCACGCTCGAAAGCTCGCCCCGCTCGTCGAACTTGACGACACTCCCGCCCGGCTTGTCGCTCCCCCAGCCCTCGAACTCCCCGCTCCGGTTGTACCGCGGGTAGGGGCCCGCCGAGTCCGAGACGATGATCGCGGGGCGACGCTCGGCTTTGGGCACGCTGTCGATGGCAAAACCCTTCGGCTCGTGCATCGCAATCCCAACGGCTGTGGCAGACGCCGCGCCCTGCAAGTGCTGAGTCTGTGCGTTGAGGAAGTACAGACCGCGTCGGTGGCTGTGCCCCGTCAGAACGCACTCGATGGTGCGCTCGGTCAGGACCTGGATGAACGCCGCGCGATTCTTCTCGAACGTACCCATCGTGTGCTTGTTAGTCGTGCTGTCGAGCCTCCCAACGGTTGCGCGACCTTGCGTTAGCATCGGTACCTCTTCGCGGTAGCTCGCCACCGTGAAGTGCGTGAGCAGCGTGACCGGGCGCTCGACGTGATCTCGCGTGGCATCCGTTACGAGCTTGAGCTGCACCGCGCTCACCGACTCATCAGCTCGAGGCAAGTGCGCAACGCCCTGGTCATCACCCGCGACCATGTGCTCGTCGTTGCCCCAGCCCAGGCAGACGAGTTGCTGCTTGGCCAGCTGCACTCGGAAGTCGGTGAACGGCGTGAAGACAGTATAGAACCACTCCATCCAGGCCTCGTCAAAGCTCGATGGCGCGTGACCCGCTCGGCTAGGTATCTTGAAGTCGTCGAACGTCGGGCCAAACGCCAAGATCGCTTCGTACAACGTCAGGTTCAGATCCGCTGGGATGCCGGCGTTAGCGCGAACGGAGAGCATGCGGGGTGAGATCCCAAACGGCGCAAGATAGCAGTCGTGGTTACCGCTCACGCCAAACGCCGGCTTCGAGGAGCTGCGACAGAAGTCGACCAGCATCGTGTAGAACGCAACCATATCGGCACCGCGCACGTAGCCCTCTTTCTGATTTTCGAGGGAGACTGCATCCCACACAGCCTTCATGGTCCGGTCAGGAGGTGTCTTCGAGAATGCATTCAGCTGGTGATCGATAAGGTCGCCACCCACCAGCAATGCGTGTGCTTCGGCATCGCCGGCAATCTCCGAAAGCAGGCGGCGAAATGCGCGGTTGGTGGGCTCGACAAGATCCGCAATCTTCTTCGTCCCCATGATCTCACCAACACGTGTCACCACCTGCGCCGGGCTGCGTTGCAACAGATTTACGCGCGAGTTGATGTGGATATCCGTCAAATGACCGTAGTTGAGGATTTGAGGTCCGTTGAAGAACACTGGATGGTACGCCTGGATGGGCTCCTCCCAGTTCACCGCCCGGCACTGCTCTTCCGCATCAGAGGTTTTGGTCTTAGCTTTCGCCTCCTGGTTCCAGAGGTGCACGCCGTCCGGGGATAGATTGAACGCATAGGTACCAAGCCCGGGCAGTGTCGTCGCATCATCGCCCTGCGACTTATGCCGCGTCTCGAGCATGTCCTTGAGCAGCTCGTCATGCTTCTAGCTGTCCAGTCTTCTTCTCGACTTGGCCCCCATGTTCGAAGCTCAGCTCGTACGGCTCGTCCTTCAGCGCCGTGCCTTCATGATCGCGAAAGACCAGAACGAGCTCGGTCTCCGCCGTCGCGGTGCTCACCGTGATGCGATGCGTGGCATCAGTCGGCCGCTCGATCTGCCCTATCTCGATGCCGGGTCGTCATTCGAGACCCGCCGCATGTCGATGTATCCCGAATGCCGCGCATACAGAGCCCGCACCTGATGCGGATCTCCGCCCCTCAATAAATCTTCGATCACACGCAGTGCTTCCGAACCCGTCAGCACACGCCCCTCGCACCTGGCTTCGTAGCTCTTGAAGACCGCGTACCGGAACCAGGGGCCCCTGAGCAGGTTGTGCAGGTCGACAAACACGAGCACGCACTATGGCTTAGGGCTGCTGAGTGCAAGGATGCCGAGCATGTCGTACGCACTTTGTCGCCCCGGGGGGGAAGGCTCCTCAGGCTGGGTTCAACCTGCCTCCTGTACAAGGCGCCACGCGCCCGCGCTGAAGAGCGCCGTCAGCGGACAGCCGCTCGACCATACCGTCTAGGCTTTACCCGCTTCCGACGCAGCGACGACGCGACAGCCGTCGTCGTTCTGTGGCGCAGGCCTGCGCGACCGAAGGCGTATCGGTGCAGCGAGGCTCTCGATACGGAGGCGTGCGGGACACATACTTCGTTCGATTTCACTAGCTCGCTCCGAGGGCCGTGAGAGCGGTCAGCCAGCAGCGACGGTCGATGTGAGGGCCAGACTCGCCGAGGCCGTAAGCTCCGTGCCAGCGTGTCCGCTCGGCACACCAATGCGAGCCGGCCGTTGACACCTGCAATGACCGGACTATGCCTGGCGGAGATGTTGAGAGCCCCCCGAACCGTGCGCGAGCAGCATGCCGTGGCGCGTTCGCTGGTATTGATCGCGATCGCCCTGGCTGGGTGCGCTCTGTCCCTTGAGGGGGCACCAACTGCGCGGGCGCAAGATGGCGCTCAAGAGGTGCCGGGCTACCGCGCCATCGTAGAAGAAGCGCTCACTGAGTACACGGCACAGAACTACTTGGAAGCGATGACGCTCTTCGTGCGCGCGCACGAACTTTGGCCCAATGCGCGCACCCTTCGCGGCCTCGGCGTCGTGAGCTTCGAACTGCATCGCTACAGCGACAGCGTGTCCTTCCTCCAGCAAGCGCTCGCGGCGGCGGAAAAGCGACTCGATGGCACTATGCGAAGCGACACCGAGCGCCTTCTCGCCCGCGCTCGCGGATTCGTCGCCAAAATCGACGTGAGTTCGGTTCCCGTGGACGCCCAGGTGCGCGTAGATGGCGAGCCAAGCCCCCGTACAGTGAGCGGCGCCTTACTGCTGGATGTCGGCAAACACCAGCTCGAGTTCAGCGCCCCTGGTTATGATCCTAAGCATCTCTCGTACACGGTCGTCGGAGGCGAGGAGTTGCTCTGGAAAGTGTCGCTCCGCAGAACAGGCACGCGCCTCGAATCGCCGTCCGGCTGGCCCGCAGTCCCCCTTCTTGGATGGCACAAAGCGCTCGGTGCCACGGCAATCGGACTGGGCGTCGCGGGGCTCGTCTCCGCCAGTATCTTCACCGCGAAAAGGCGCGCGGAAGGTGACCGATATCGCTCCGTGGCGCCGGAAGATGCCGAGTACCGAAAGGCTCTTCGAGCATGGGAGGACACGCGCTCGAGGCCATACATTCTTGCCGGCGTCGGCGCGAGTGCGCTCGCCAGCGGAGCGACCGGCTTGTTACTTAGGACCCCGAATCGTCGGCTTGCCATCGTCGGCGCCAGTGTCGCGGCAGCCGCGGGTGCGGGCCTCGCAGTCTGGGGTACCGCTGAGGTACTCCAGGGCAGCGCGTGTGACTTGCCGATAAAATGTTCGGAGAGCCTCGAGCGTCGCGACCGGGGGGTAGTCACCCTGCTATCTGCCTTTCCCTTGGTCGTCACCCCGCTAACACTGTTGCTTCGCCACTGGCTGCGGACACAACCAGTTGCCGCGGTGGCTCTCTCGTCCGGAGTGAACCCCAGGCAGAGATCGCTTTCGCTCGACCTACGAGCTTCCTGGTGAATGGAGAACCGCCTATGACGAAGACCCCGGCCCTTGTCGCAAGCATCGTTATGCTGGCTCTCACGGCCTGCGGCGCAGATGAGCCTGCATGCGCAACGCGGAACGCTGTGCGGGACGAAGACGGGGTCTGCGGCTGCCCCGACGGCACCCACATCGAGGTCAGCACGTGCGTATCCGATGCGCCGGGTAGCGTGGTGGATGGCCAGGCGGCAGGAGACGGGAAGCGCGCAGACGCCGGCACGAAGAAGCCAGCTATCGACTCGGGCACGAAATACCCATCGCTTGCGCCTGAGCCGCTCGAGGACGCGGGGAGTGTTCAGCAGCCGCGCAAAGACGGGGCGGCCGCGTCTCCGGATGACCTCGGCACAAAGCCCGTCAGCGACGCGTCGCCCGACTGCATCCCGACCACTGAAGTCTGCGACTACATGGACAACGATTGTGACGGGCAGGTCGACAATGGAAAGGGAGTGAAGAACGAGTGCGGAGCTTGCGGCGATCTTGAACACCCGAAGGGCGAGAGCTGCTCCAACGGTGGCCAAGGCCTGTGCTCGAAACCTGGAGTGTACGTGTGCATGGGTGAGGCCACAATCTGCAACGCTCCGCCTGCGTCTCCCTCTAATGAGGTCTGCGACAACATTGATAACGACTGTGATGGCATGGTGGACGAGGGGATCTCGAAGAACGAATGCATGGGCTGTAAGCCACTGACCGCTTCGCCAGGGTCCGCGTGCTCAGATGGCGAAGGCGAGTGCGAAGTCGCCGGCAAGTGGGAGTGCATGGGGACGGAGTCGGTCGTTTGCACTGCCAAGGCCAAGGCGCCCACCAAGGAGTCTTGCGACCAAAAAGACAACGACTGCAATGGAATGGTCGACGAGGGGTGCGTGCGCAATGCGTGCGGCGGCTGGATGCGGCTGGCCCACGACAAGGGAACTGCCTGCACGTCCGGCGAGGGGGCGTGTGCCGCCGCCGGGACCTATGTCTGCATGGGCACCGACTCGACCGTCTGCAACGCCAAAGTGACCTTCCCCAATCTGATCCGTGACCCCGGCTTTGAGGAGCAGAGCAGCTTCGTGGTGAGCGCGCCTTGGACCAACTTCATGGGCGCCCAGATCGAGACCTCTGGCAGTGCTCATAGCGGGAAGAACAACGCCTCCGTAACTTCCATGCCTGGCAACTCGACCTCGGTTGCAGGATGGAACGACATCTTTCAGCGCATCCAAATCGAGCCCAACGCTAGGTACAAGCTGCAAGCGTGGGTGAAGACATCGGCGAACACGGACGACCTGAAGATTGGGGCGCGTGATGGCGCCAACTGGATGCTGGAGCTGGGTAACCGCGTCTACGGCGCACAGGCGAACTACACGTTGTTGTCTACCGAGTTTGTCGCATCGAGCTCGTCGGCCGACGTGTACATCGGCTTGCACGAAGGTCCCGGTGGAGCGGCCACGACGCTGCAGGTAGATGACGTTGTCGTCGTTCGTCAGCAGATCTGCCCCTGAATGCCAGTCTCATCGAGTAGGTACCCGCGCGCAGGTTTGGCCACCGCCTGGGTAAAGATCTGTCTGCTCCTCGGTTCCTGCAGCGAAAGTCCGCGCACGGACCATGCAGACGGCGCGCCTGAGGCCGCCGCGGTCCGTGATGAAACGGGTTCCGACTCGGGCGCGAAGGTGGAGTCTACTCCTCGCACTTCACTTGACGCGACGGCGCCCTTGAACCAGTCGAAAATCGAAGGGGGTACTGCGTTCACCACGCCAACGGCGGAGGACGCCTCATCGGTTGTGTCGCTCGACTCAGCGCAAGCATCGCCCAGCGCAAACGAGAAGGGCTTCGCCATAGCGACGACCTACGTGAGCGATCGGCCCGACGTGGTGCTGCCGGGAAATGGAGATCTCTGGCCATCGTGCTGGTCCGACGACGGTGAGCTCTACGCTGCTTGGGGCGACGGGTGGGGCTTCGATTCGAAGCAGGTGTCCACTGACATCGGCGTCGCACGACTGTCGGGCTCTCCGCGCGACAACACTTTGACCGGCACAAACGTCGCTGTTGGTGATGCGCTGGGCCAGTCGTGGGCACCTCCTGGCTACAATCGCAAGCCGACGGGTATGGCATGCGTCGATGGAGATCTGTATCTCTCGGTGCAGACCTTGGCACCTGACTTCGACGATGCTCCGGCTGCGACCATCGCTCGGTCTCGCGACAAGGGGCGCACCTGGGAGTGGGACCGCGAGGCTCCGATGTTTGCGGACCACTTGGCCACTACGATCTTTTTTCTGGACTACGGGCAAGATGGCAGCAGCCTCGCACGTGGTCCCTACGTATACGCCTATGCCCTGGACGGAAACTGGCGCGACGCGTTTGCAAACCGCGTCACAGACCCGACAAGTCTCTGGCTCGCTCGCATACCAAGAGATGCGCTACAACAGCGCGCGCGCTGGGAGTGGCTCAGCGGGTTGGATGCGCGCGACACACCGAGTTGGAGCACCAGCGTCGAAGATCGCATCCCCGTCCTTGCAGACGAGAGACGTCTTTATCAGAAGACGACACCAGACCTGGGCAACAACGTATCCAACCTGAGTGTGTTGTCGCAAGGCAGCGTTGTCTACAACGCCCCGCTCGATCGGTACATCTACACCTCGTGGACCGAGTACACGTTCGAGTTTTACGAGGCGCCTCAACCCTGGGGACCATTCCGTCTGTTCTTCTCCAAGGACTTCGGCGGCTACCCATGGTCGACCGAAAAGTCCGGCGGCTACGCGACAACCATCCCCTCTAAGTTTATCTCGGACGACGGCAGATCGATGTACGTTCAGTCGAACACCTTCTGGGGAGGAACAGAAAACTACAGCTTCAACCTTAGAGAGTTCTCGCTAGCGCCGTGGACCTCGGCACGGCCAGAGAACGCCCCTGGTGAGCCGATCCCCAAGGGGAGAGGTTTTGCAGTTGTTCTCGGCAGCAGCTTCCGCTTGGGACATCCCGAGCTGGTCAGTGACGACCAAATCACCGGCCAGTCTGAAGATAGCCGCACTGGAGAAGCAAAAGAAGTGGACTACTGGGGTTACTCCTGGCCCCGGTCGTACGCGATGAATCGCCTGCTCTACACGACAGGGCAAGCTTCCGTCTGCGGCGGTTTCTTGGCGCCCATCGTCGAAGTACGCCGCGAGGGCACTTGGTATGGCGTTCAGGACCTCGAAAGCAGCCCACCCTATCCTGTCAACGGGGCCATCGTCCCGCACCAGACGTACGTGTTTTCATTCTCGACAGCGTCGGGCGACGGCGTACGTTTGCGAGGCAAGCCGAGCGGGAGCAGTGCCTGCACGTCCATCTCGGAGCTCACTGTGCAATATGTAGAGTGACGGAGGAGCTGTGCAGGCCCCGAGAGCAGTCCGCGGAGATGCAGAGCCTTGCTCCGGGTCAGCGAGCCTAGCAGCGGACCAGGGACATCGTGATGGTTGAAAAGGAAAGTACCGCAAACAGAGCCCCATGGGACCAACGCACCCTCCCCATCGCTATTTTTGCCGTGCTGTTCGCCGTCTTATCGTGGACGTATTGGCATCAGTCGTGGCCGGCGACGACTCATCAGACGAATGGAATCGCCGTTGCGAGTAAGACCCTCCATCTAGACGGCACTTACTACTACGCGTACCTGCGCTCACTCATCCTGGACCAAGACCTAGACTTCACCAACGACTACCAACTTCTGGGCAACCCCCTCGGCGCCACCACAGTCGAACTGACCAAGCGTCCTGGAAATCTGTTTACGATAGGTCCGGCCCTGTTCTGGACGCCCTTCTTTCTAGTGGGCCACCTGCTCTCCGCGCTGGCCGGTTGGGGACCAACCAATGGCGCCGGCGAGCGCGTCCAGATGTTTGTTTTCTACGGGAGCTGCGTCTACGGCCTTGCCGCCTGCATACTGAGCTACCTGACCGCGTCGCTGGCGTTTCGACGCACAGATGCGTTTCTCGCAGCGCTCGCTGCCATGTTTGCGACGCCGCTCTACTGGCACATGATGCGGCAGGCATCGTACTCCCACGCAATCTCGGCCTTCTGTTCTGCACTTGTTGTGTTTGTCTGGGCGCGGAACTACGGATCTCTCCGGCCGCTGCGGTGGTGGGCGCTGGGCCTGCTGTGCGGGCTAGGGATGTCCGTCCGCACTGCTGCCGTAGCTCACGCGATCGTACCGGCAGCGGAGCTGCTTCCCGGTCTCGTCGCGAGCTTGCTGCAGCGTGATCTCGCAGCCGCTCGACAAAGGGCGCTTTCGGGGGTGGCCTTCGCTCTTGGCCTGCTGCTCGGCTTCCTCCCGCAGATGCTGGCATGGAAGGCAATCTACGGTGCGTACCTGACGATACCGCAGGGCAGCGGCTTCATGATCTGGTCGGGAAGTCGCTATGGCGCCGTGCTGTTCTCCAACTGGAACGGCTGGGCCGCGTGGCATCCGTTGGTGAGCGTTGGACTGCTTGGGCTGGCGATGGCCTCGATTCGCGCGAATCTCCCGCCGGCGCTCCGAACGCTCGCCCGAGCCGCTCTGCTCGTGATCGGAACACAGGCATTTTTGAACGGTGCTGCCGGAGATTGGTACGCGGGGTTTGCATTCGGAGGTCGTCGCTTCACGGACTGCACGGTGTACGTGGCCGTCGGAGTCGCTCAGATCTTTTCTCTCCTGGGAGATCGGGACCTCACGGTCTTTCTTTCTCGCACCCTGCGCACAGCCATCCCAGCGCTGATCGCCGCGGCCTTTGCCTACTTCAGCCTTTTTCTTGGCGAGCGTCATCTCCTCCTGGAGATCCCGATCTGGGGTCCAGTCGACTTGGCTGGCACGTGGAAGGCGGCCGTCACCTCTGGCATGGACAAGGTGTACGCGCTGACCGGGAACTGGGGTTCGATCCCAGTGAACTGGTGGTTCGCCAGCTCAGGGAACGTTTCTCCGGCTCGCTACGACACGGCTGATGCGCGCGCTGAGTTTCCCACGATAGCGTCGGTCTGGGCATTCACGGACACTGGGGTGGGCCTGGGAGGTTTTGGTGACGTGGCCACGTATCAGGGGCGGCAGTGTCGCTGGCTGAGCGGGCGCGACGGTCGTTTCGCCTTCCTTCTGCGCACTCCCGAGGACCTACACGCCCGGGTTGCCTTGGCCGCGGTCATGCCTGGCCTGCAGATTCGACTGAGCCTCGAAGGGCAAACGTTACTCGAGACGGAGCCGGACGCCGCCCTGAAAACTTTCGAGTTCGACATCCCAGGGAGCGTTTGAAGTCCGGCACCAACTTCATTCGAGTCGAGCAGATGCTACCGCCGACCGAAGCACAGGAGGTCGGCAAGACTGGCGCGAAGCTCGCGCACGACATCACTGCGCGCAGTGCCGGTTGGGGCCTTGGAACCGGAGGCGCCCTGATCGTCAACGGGAAACCGTTGGCGGCAGGAGCGCGCGGGATCAGTCTGTTTCAAGTTGATGCAGACGGAACGTCAACTCTGGTGGGCAGTTTCGACACGTGTGCTTCTGAGGCCGCTTCTGACGACTTCGTGAAGGCCGTCCGAGCGGTGCGCCGCGGCACGGTCGTCGCTCTTGTGGTTGCTGACGACGCGAGCGTTCACTTCAGCGCGCGGGCGGACCAGGCAATCCGCAAGCTCGGCGGCACCCAGTCACTACGAGGAGCCTATCGTGCAAGCTATGCCCTAATTGGGGTCAAGGGTGCGCCATCTGGAACGGCCCTCGAGAGCTTTGCTGTGGGACGCGTGGCGGGCGTCACTGTTGGAAGACCGCCATCTCGAGCCGTGCGCGGATCACTCTGGCACGAGCTTCACATTGAGCCGCGACCGCGGTAGCAGCGACCAGACTCACCGCTTGGGCTCGAGGCTCTTGCCACCGGCACAGCGCAAGAGCGGCTCGACTTCGGCCGCCTCGGCTTGGATTCACCGACAGGCCACCGCCAGTCGCACTTGGAGTTTCAGACACGTACACCCCGGAGTGACTTGGCCACCGAATCCGCTATCGAGTAAGGTGGCAGCGCGATGCGCGGCTTCTCCCCTGTGCGCCAGCGCGGGCCGAGCACGTCCGAGAGGAAGCATGAGCCAAGCTGCGAAGAAGCGAGTAAGCCTTCGAGCCGCCCCTTCGGCCGCCGAGACTCTGGTCCCCATGAGAGGCAATCTCGTGGGCACCCTCGTCGGCGTCGCCGAGGGTCGCTTGTTGGTGAGCGTCGAAGGCATCGCCAGCGCAGTCAGCGCGCGCTGCACGCTCGCTCTGGACGCCGGCGAGCTCGCGACTGCACTGGCGCGCAAGGCACCCGTCCTGCTCGTCTTCGAGCGCGACGACCCCGCTCTGCCCATCGTGACGGGCTTCCTTCACGAGCTTCCAGCGCAAGCCAGCGCGCCGTCGGCTGCGCCTGGTCCGGCTCTCCCCTTGGAGGCAAAGCTAGACGGCAAGAGAGTCGTGCTCGACGCGGAGGACGAAATCGTTCTTCGCTGCGGGGCGGCCAGCATCACGTTGCGGCGCAACGGGCGCGTGATTATCCGCGGCACGTACCTGGAAAGTCGCTCCCGCGGGATCAACCGCATCAAGGGCGGAGCGGTGCAGATAAACTGATGGCGCCTCAACAGGAGCCAGCGCGATCCCGAGTCTTCTGGGACGTCCTCGAAGAGCACCGCGACGAAGCGGAGTTTTCCTTGGAGCTCTTCGACGGGGCGCTCGAGTCGCCGACTCGCAACCTCAATCAGCTCGCTACGTACCCAGAGCAACGCCTGCTCGCGCACCTTGACGCGCTCGAGCTTGGCGGCGCGGCGGTGGCAGAGGGGCTGTTGGCAGCGAGCCTAGCGGATGTCGGTCCTGACCGCCCACACGCTCCGGCCGTCGCCGCATTCTGCTTTGTGCGCTTGAGCCGGCACCGTGAGCTGCTCGACGCGCTCGGGCATCCCGATCAGGTGCTTCGCGACGGAACATGCCGAGGCGCTCAGCTTGCCGCAGACCACGCCTTTCGAGGCTGGCTACGCGAGCAACTATCGAGACCAGTCGACCTCGAGCTGCAGGCTAGCCTTTTTGGCCTCTGTGCCCGCCTCCATGAGCAGCCGCCCAGCTGCATCGGAGCGTTGCAGAGCGAGGACGCCCGGCTCGTCCTGCAGGCTTGCGAAGCCGCTCGCCACGGCGACAAGCACGTCTATCTCCCGCTTCTCGAGGACCTCCTCTCGCACGACAGTGCCGCCGTGCGGGACAGCGCTTTGGTAACAAGCTTGGCGTGGGGCTCTCCGGCTGCTTGGTACCAATGCGAGCGCTCGGCTCTGGGGCTCGAGTCGGCCGTTGCGCTCGCGCTCTACGCGGGCTTGGCGGGACGAGCTCAGCACGCGCGGCTAGCAGAAGCCTTGGCGTCGGGCCAAGCCCGTTCAGCCCTCATCTTCGCGCTGGGACACACTGGCAACCAGTCAGTGCTTCCAGTTCTCTACGAGTGCCTGGCGAGCCAGTCAGTGCTCGAGGCCAAACTGGCTCTGCAGTCGATCTCGATGATCACCGGTCTCGATCTCGAGGACGACGCGATTCGCGTCGCGCACCCGCCAGTCGTAGAGCATGAACTGCTACCTGAGCCAGACGAAGATGAGGAGGCCCGATCCGCACTGCCACCTCTCGACGATGACGACTTGAACGCCGACCTGGTCCCAGCTCCGGAGCTCGAACTCCCGCAGCCTAGCCCCAGTGCGATCATTGAGTACTGCGAGAAGTGGCGGCATTCAGCACCTCCCGGACGGCTGCTCGGTGGTGTCGCATTCGCTCGCGAGAATGTCGCGCGCTATCTCGGCCGTGCGCCGATGAGGCAACGCCGCATGCTGATGCTCCTGTGCTCGATTCGCGGGCACGGACAAGCGTGGGTGGACGACCGAGCCCTCACTCGAGTGCAGGCTGCGCAAACCGCGAGCTTGTGCGCGACGCTGCCAGACAAGCTCACTCACATCGGGCCTTGGTGAGGTTGGCCGTGTGGCAGCTTGAGAACAGGACGCCCTACGGCACCGAGCGCGGCTGGACCCGCGATAAGAACGGCGTGCACGTGTGGGTCGTCGCGATGCGCGCCAGCTTCGCGGTGTCACCTCAAGGCAAGGTAACTCTAGTCGACGAGCAGCCGCCACCCGTCCTGGCACCCGAGTACCACGGCGACCCGGGCACCTCGAGCTTACGCCTCGATTCCGACCTGCTTTACGCCAAGCCAGCCACGGACGTACTTCTCGACGCGACCGCGCACGCCCCGATGGGCCGAAAAGTCGCCAAGCTGAACGTGGTGCTGCGCGTGGCAAGCATCACCAAGCAGCTCACGGTGTACGGCGACCGTGCGTACTACAAGTCTTTCGGGAAGCTCGCTGTGAGTGACTCGACGCCGTTCAGCGCGAAAGCGATCCGCTACGAAAGCGCGTACGGGGGCATGGACTTGACGCATGCCGACCCGCGCCTGCACCGAAGGGATGCGCGCAACCCTGTGGGACGCGGTGTCGCGATCGATCCGGCAAGCCTCGTCGATCAGCCGGCACACAGCATTGAGTATCCGCGCGGCGATGTGGCGCGCGCTGGTCCCGCAGGTCTAGGCCCAATCGATGCAGCTTGGTCGCCGCGACGAGAACGAGCGGGCACATACGATGCAGCGTGGCAAGCCACGAGGCGTCCGCTGCTCGCAGAAGACTATCAAGACCTGTACGGATCGAGCGCACCGGACGATCAACGCGTCGCGCACCTGCGCGGCGGTGAGCTCGTCGAGCTTACGAACCTGACGCCTGAAGGGCACCTGCAGTTCCGGCTCCCGAAGATCTACCCTGCCTTCACCACC
>JBEGTL010000105.1:0-17979 GCA_041179425.1 Pseudomonadota bacterium
CGTGGCGTGGGCACGCGCTGGGACAGGTAGTCGAGCAGCGGGACCTGGGACTCGGCGCTGCCAAAACCCAGCGCGCGCTGCGTGCGACGCACGATGAAGCGCGCGATCTCGACGCGCGCCGGCGAGCGCACGCGCGCCGCCTCGAAGCGAGCGAGGGCCGTGCCGTACTCGCGCTTGAACGCGCCCGCAGTGGGCGGTAGACCGGCGTCGGTCAGCGCGTCGGGATAGCTGGCGACGGCTTCCGCCAGCACCGCGTGAAACAGACTCGACCCACTGTGACCAGTGGGCAGCACGACTGCACTCTGCGAGGGCTTGGACATACGGCTGGATTGTCCCCGGAGTGCTGTCTGGCAAGGCCGGGGCGCCGATCGCACGAGTTTTGGCGCGCTCCGCATTCCGCGGCGCGTCGTGATCGAAAGCAGAACGCCCCCCGCCGGCCGCCAACTTGTGCCTTGACCATCGTGCTCGCCGCGCCCACTCCTTCGGCCATGGCAAAACCGAGCGAAACAAAAGGTGGGGTGTTCTTGCGAGGTACCAAGCTGATCAAAAAAGCGATCGAGAAGGGACGCGAAGAAGCGCTGGCCGAGCCTGAGCCCGTGGCTTCGGCCGTGCTCAAGAAGCTGGTGCTTCCGAACGGAGAGTCCGTCTCGCCCGCGATGAAGGAGCTGCTCAAGGTCGATGCGCTGTGGCTGGGCATGGAGTTCGACGAAGACGAAGGCGACATCGAGTCGGTCACGTTCGAAGAGGCCGTGGAAGACTTCTTCGGAGAAGACGCACCGGCGCTGTTTGGGGAGGCGTGCGAGCTGTTCGACGGCGACTGCGTCCTGATCGGCGGCGCGTCCGAGGCGCTGCGTGTGCTGTACGGCAGCGAGGCCGACGAGACGGGCGAGTACGCCGTCCTCACCGTGACCAAGACGCCGGAGCCCTGGGTGGAGATCGCTCCGTTCGACGTGTGGGTCGCGCAAGAGCTCGGGGCGCTGCCTGCGGGGGCGCGGCTCGGTGCGGTCCCGCCCGGCTACGAAGAGGCGGCCAAGGAGCAGGCCGGCATCGTCGGTGACGGTCGTGTCGGCTTTTCACCCACGCCCGGCGAAGCGCGCGAGCGTGAGGAAGACGACGAAGACGAAGACGACGAAGATGAGGACGACGACGGCGACGAGGACGCCGAGGCTTTGGGCGACGTCGACGACGCGTCCGAAAAAAAGCCCGACGACGAGCCCTGAACGGGGCGCTCTCCGGCGCGGCGCGGCGCCACCCCTGGCGCCGCCGGCAGTCGCCCGAAGCTAGCCATTTCGTGCGCTTGCGGCGTCAGCCCGGTTTCGCTGCACGGCGCATTACAGGTTTCGGCCCGGTCGTCCGATAAGCTGAACGTGGTGACTCGTATCCATGGCCTCGACAGCGCACAGAACGTGCGCTTCAGCTCCGTCCCTCCGACGGATGCGCGGACGCCGTTCACGGCGCCCGTAGAGGCCAGCAACGTGTCGTTGTCGAGTGCGGTGCGCGCCCTGGCCGACGCCGCTGCCCAGCGCTTGCCCAGCACCACGGCCGTCCACGTGTTCGACCTGCTGACGCCCGACGACCGGCGGATGCTCGCGTCGACGTCGGACCTTGCGCGCACGCACGGCTTTCTGCTCGAAGACCTGAGCAAGCTGGTGGTCGATCTGATTGCGTACCGCGACCAGCAGCTTGCGGAGGGTGGGCTCGGCTCGTCGTTGTCGGCGGCACTCAAGGTGGCGGCCCAGCGTGCCGAGCCCGAGCGCGCCGCGGCGCCGAGCCGGCTGCCCGCAGCCACGACGGACCCGCATGCGCCCGTCTCGCTGCTCAGCTTCTCGGCGCGCGACGAGGCCTTGGCGCGCACCATCCTGTCGAGCTACGCGTTGCGCGACACCACCCTCGACAACGACTTCGTGCGTGCGCTGCTCGATCCAGATCGGATGGCCACGCACGCCGTCGATTTCGCGTTCCTGCAGCGCTTGGTGACCGCGCTGTCGCCGACGCACGCGGAGACGGTGATCGATGTCGAGGTGTCGTTTGCGGGCCGCGATGCGCGCGCTCGGCTCTCCGAGGCACTGTCCGGTCTGAACCTGACCATCACCGAGCTGACCCGCTTCGTGTCAGAAGCCGCCGAGCACGGCGAGAAGCTGCTGCATCGCCGCGTGTCGCGCGTGTTGTTCGGGGCGGAGTCGGCAGAGCGCACCTTCCGCACGCTCACCACGTTGACGCGCAACGACCGCACCTTGTTGGGCTTGTTGTACGTCGCGACGCGCGCACGTCGTGTCGAGCCCACGTTGGTCGACGATGTGGCGCGCGCGCTGATCAGGTTTCGTGAGGTCGAGCGCGCACCCACCCAAAGAACGCTCGGCGCACGCAACAGCGTACGACCCGACGCGGCGGATGGGGCTGTACGCCCGAACCTGCCACCGCCACCCGAAGCCGCGTCGCACGAGTCGTGGCACGACTCCGTGCCGCCTGACGAGCGTCTCTCGCAGGCTCCTTTTGCGCGCCGTTTCGGCAGCGTCTCGCAGCTCACCGCGCGGATGGTCGGCAGCTACGGCAGCCTGGCGCCCGTGTCGCTCGCGCCCGCCGCGGTCATCGTGCGGCCCTTCAACTTGGTCGAGGCGTTGGGTCTCGGTGCGCTGATCGGCCAGCTCCACCACAAGTCGCTGCGCAACCGTCGTCCGCGCAAAGCACGCTTGTGGCGCGGCGCGACCACGCTTCGCGCGCGTCGCCGACGCAGCACGTACGAGCCCACGCTCGAAGAGCTGCTGCGCCGCTGAGCCTTGCTGCTGCGCCGCTGAGCTTTGATACTCAGCGTGCCTACGCTGCTCCGCTTGCCTACGCTGCTCGGCGATCGTGACAGGCGCGAAGACTACGGCACGCAGCCGACGATGGACTGGTTGTTCATCGTCGTCATCGCCGGTGGGGTGCACGCAGCGCAGACCTGATCGGCCGTGGTAGTCCCGGCCGTGGCGACGTAGTTGAGTGGCGCCGTGCAGGTTGTGTAGGGCGTACAACCCGCGCCTGCGACCATGCCGAACGAGTTCGCGCACGCCGTGCAGGCTGCCGCCCCCGCGACGCTCGTCGTGCCCGCCGGGCATGGGCTGCAAGCCACCGCGCTGCCGCCGGCGCTGAAGGTGTTGGCGGCGCAGTCGGTGCAGATCTGATCGGCGGTGGTCGTGGCCATCGTCGTGACGATCTTGCCCGCTGCGCACGGCGTGGGCGCGCTGCACATGGTTTGGTTGGGCACCGTGGAGAAGGTGCCCGGGGTGCAGTCGACGCACGTCTGGTCTGTCGACGTGGTGCCGGGTGTCGACACGTGGCGGCCCGCGATGCACTGCGTGTACAGCCCGCACGACGGGGCGTCGACGGCGGTGCTGAACGTGCCGGTTACGCAGGGGGCGCATGCGCGATCGCTGCTGGCCGTGGGCATGCCGCTGACCGACTGGCCCGGCGCGCAGTGCGCGTGCGCCGCGCACGCCGTGGCGTTGGTGGTCGTGCTGAACGTGTTGGCTGCGCAGGCCGTGCACACACGATTGGTGGTTGCGTTGCCCACGGTCATCTCGAACGTGCCGGCCGCGCAGTCAGACCACGTGGTGCAAGCGCTGGCGTTGGTGGCGGTGTTGAACGAGCCGGCCGCGCAGGTGGCGCACACCCGGTTGGTGGTGGCGGTGCCCGGGACCATCACGAACTGCCCCGCAGCGCAGGTCGCCCAGGCCGAGCACGCGCCGGCGTTGGAGGTGGCGCTGAACTGCCCAGCTGCGCAGGCCATGCACGACCGATTGGCCGTCGCACTGCCGGTGGCGAGCACGAACTGGCCCGGTGCACACGCCGACCACGGCACACACATGGTGGCGGGATTGGCGTCGTGATCCCAGGCGCCGCTGGTGCACGCCGCGGGTGCGGTAGTGCCGCCCGCGCAGTACTCGCCCACCGCGCACGCGGCACATACGGGAGGCGTGCTGCCGGTGCCGGCCGTGATTTGTTTGGTGCCCGCGGCGCACGCCCCCTGTGGCAGACACATGCCCGCGTTGGGCGTGGTGGAGATGGTGCCCGCCGCGCACGCGGTGCACACCTGATCGGCGGCCGCGGTGCCCGCAGCCGACACGAACGTCCCTGCTGCGCACACCTTCCAGTCGGCGCAGGTCGCGGCGTTGGTGACGGTGCTGAACTGTCCGGCCGGGCAGGTCGCACAGAGCCGGTCGCTGGTCAGCGTGCTCTGCGAAGAGATGTACTGGCCCGCGCCGCAGTTGCGCGCGACTGTGCACATGGTCGCGTTGGCCGCGGTGCTGTACGTGCCGCCGGCGCACGCCGTGCACATGCGGTCGCTCGAGGCGCCGCCGCTGGTGCTGACGAACTGTCCGGCCGCGCAGTCGGACCAGGGGGTGCACACGGCTTCGTTCTTGGTGGCGGTGTACGCGCCTGCGGCGCAGGCGGTGCACGCACGATCGGCGAGCGCGGAGCCCGCAGCGCTGACGAACTGGCCGGCCCCGCACTCGGTCCACGGCGCGCACATGCTGGCTGCGCTGCCGTCGTGATCCCACGTGCCGCCGCCACAGCCCACGGGCAGCGAGTCCTTGCCGGCGCAGTATTGACCCGTGGTGCAGTCGACACACGTGGCCGGCGTGCCTGGGCCTCCCGCGGCGGTCTGTCGTGTGCCGGCGGTGCACTGGCCGATGTCGACGCACTGGCCCGAGTTGGGCTTGTTGGCGTACATGCCAGGGGGGCACGGCGTGCAGCCGCGGTCTTTGGTGGTGGTGCCGTCGCTCGAGACGTAGGTGCTCTCGCCGCAGGTGGTCCACGGCACGCAAGCGGGCGCGTTGTTGCTGATGCTGAACTGACCCGACGAGCACGGCATACACTTGCGGTCGCTGGTGGCCCCGCCCGTGCTGCTCACGAACTCGCTCGGCACGCAGTCGTGCTGCGCGACGCAAGGTGTGGCCGGGTTCATGTCGGCGTCCCACTGGCCCGCCGCGCAGTCGACCGCGGGCTCGCGGCCGCCGGGACAGAACTGACCGGGCTTGCACGCGTCGCACGACGCACCGGCGAAGCCGGCGGTACAGCCGCTGCCGCCATCGGGATCGACCCTCGCGTCGGTGCCGCTGTCCCGGACCTCGTTGCCGCTGTCCTTGTCGTCGGGGACGCGCCCGTCGGCGGGCACAGGCTTCACCGAGGCGTCCGCGAGCAAGTCCGGATCGAAGTCGATAATTGCCGAGCAGCCCGAGAGCAGGACCAGCAGACAGGAGGTGCGCAAGGAGCTGGGCATGGACCTGTGATTGTCACACGGGTTGCGGAGGGTCGAAAGAATCTAAGCCGCGAAGATCAGGGTGTCGAAGCGCGCGGGTCTTCTGCGCGCGAGCAGAAGAGGAGTCGCCGTGGGTGCGCGGAGCACATGCATCGGACACGACCCGTTAGGCCGCGTCGCAGCGGCGTCGATCTGACTATGTACGGCGCGTTCTGCGAAGCCTCACGACAGCGCGTGCAGGCCCGCCTTGCACAAGTAGACACAACCGATTGCGTAGACCAGGCGTCGACTGTAGCGCCGAAACAATTCGTCGCTCATGCGCTCTAGCACGTAGGTTCCGAGCCGCGTGCCCAAGATGGTGGCGATCAGCACGCAGACGGCGAGGGCGGGGGACACCGTGCCCGCCGTCATGGCGGGGATGAAGTAAACGATCTTGAGGCAGTGCGAGAACACCTGGGTGACCGCCTTGGTGGCCACCACCTCTTGGCGCGTCAGCTTGGTGTCGAGGAATGCGACGTCGAGCAACGGCCCTGCCGCGCCCGCCAAGAGCTGCACGGCCGCCACCTGGATGCCACAGACGAACGCGGCGCCCGGCCGCTGAAAGTCGATCCAGCGCGGGGGCACGAGCAACGAGAGAAAGGGCGTGAGTCCCAGCCCGAGGAACACCACGAGCGGGTCCGGCACGTAGTGAAAAGACGACAGCGCCACGAACGCCGCCGAGGCCCCGCCGATGTACATACCGAAGCCGCGCCAGTACACGAAGCGCCAGAGCAGCGCTGCGCGGGTGAGGTTGGAAAAGAGCTGCGTGCCACCGTGCAGGACCATGGCCGTGGGGACGGGCAGGACGGCCGCGTACACGCCCATCAGCAGCATGCCGCCGGCCATGCCGAACACACCCGATAGGAGTGCGGTGACGAGCGAGGTGAGGGCGAGCACGGTGAGCATCATCATCTTGAACCTCAGCCTGCGCTGGCGTGCTTCTTTCCAAAAGCGAATCATTCGCCTGGGACCAAGTCCGAAGTGGAATACAATACGGCGATGATCGACAAGCTGGAAGCGCTGGCCGCGCTGCACGCGACCGGGACGATGGGGCAGGCGGCCACGTCGCTGCGCGTCACGCAGTCGGCGATCAGCAAGCGCATCGCCGCGCTGGAGGCCGAGGTGGGCGGGGCCTTGATCGAGCGCGACGGCCGCCGCGTACGGCTCAGCCCAGAGGCCCTGCGCCTGCTCGACGAAGCGCGCCCGCTGCTCACCAGTCTGCGCGAGGTGCTGCACGCACGTCGCGCCGAGCCCCGCGACGTGGTGCGCATCGGTGCCACCGACTCCTTGCTCGCGTCTTGGTTTCCAGGCGCGCTGCGTGCAGCGCTCGATCGGCTGCCGGGCGTGCGCGTCGAGCTGCACGCGCACCGTGGGCCCACGCTGCTCGAGCGGCTGCGCTCCGGGGACTACGCGCTCGGCTTCTGTCCAGCCAGCGTCGGCGATCGCGAGCTGGTGGTGCGCGAGCTCGCGCGCGAGGCGATGGTGATCGTGCCGGCCGGGCTCGAGCCGCTCGCGCGCACGCCCATCGTCCCGGTGTGGGCTATCGAGACGCGCTCGCTCACCTGGGAAGCCATCGCCTCGCGGCTGAACCGCCTCAAGCGCAGCGCCGGCTTTGCCATCGAGGTGCAGAGCCGGCTCGAGACGTTCACCGCGCTGGTGCAGGTGGCGCGCGCGGGCTTCGCAAACGCGCTCGTGCCCATCGGCGTTGCGCGCGACCTTGGCGTGCCGCTCGATCGGATTGTCAGGCTGCCCGGCCTCAGCCGTCCGATCGCTGCGGTCGGTCGCCGCAAGGGGCTCGAGCTGCCCGCCGTACGTGCGCTCCTGGCCGAGCTCGCGCTGCTGTGGCCCACGGTGTCCCGTGGCTGAGCACGAGCGCGACGACGCGCGCACGACGAAGGTCCCCACACGCGTACGGGCTGCGCGAGCGACCACGAGCGCGCGCCCCTCCGCCGCGCAGCTCTTGGCCGCGCGCGACCAGCTGCTGCCCGACGTGATCGCCGAGGAGCTTCGTGTGTTGTTCGTGGGCATCAACCCAGGCGCGTACTCCACGGCCGTGGGGCACCACTTCGGGCGTCCGGGCAACCGTTTCTGGCCGGCGCTCGCACTGTCGGGGCTCACGCCGCGGCTGTTCGCTCCGTCCGAAGACCGCGAGCTGCTCGCGCTCGGGCTCGGCATCACCAACGTGGTCGCGCGCACCACCGCGCGGGCCGACGAGCTCGAGCCCGAAGAGCTGCTCGACGGAGCGCGCAAGCTCGCGACGAAGGTCCAGCGCTATGCGCCTCCCACGGTGGCCATCCTGGGCATCACCGCGTATCGCGCCGCGTTCGAGCGCCCGCACGCGAAGCTGGGCGAGCAGCCTGAGCTGCTCGGCGGGGCCCGCGTGGTGGTCCTGCCCAACCCGAGTGGACTCAATGCACACCACCAGCTGCCGCAGCTCGCCGCGTTTTTGCGCAGCTCCACGCGCCCACAGTCGCGGGCAACGACCTCAACAGAGACGGTTGAGGCCGTTGAGCGCGGCTACCCGGTACGCCTCGGCCATGGTGGGGTAGTTGAACGTGGTGTCGACGAAGTAGCGCAGCGAGTTGGCTTCGCCCTTCTGCGACATGATCGCCTGCCCGATGTGGATGATCTCGGCGGCTTGATCACCAAAGCAGTGCACGCCCAAGATCTGCAGCGTGTCGCGGTGGAATAGCAGCTTGAGCATGCCCACGCCTTGGCCGGTGATCTGCGCGCGCGCGAGCGAACGAAACAGCGCGTGGCCCACCTCGTAGGGCACGTGCTCGCTGGTGAGATCGCGCTCGGTGCGGCCGATGCTGCTGATCTCGGGCGAGGTGTAGATGCCGGTGGGGATGTCTTGCACCAGGCGTGCGTTGTTTTGTCCGGTGACGGCGTGCGTGGCGGCAAACCGGCCCTGGTCGTAGCTGGCGCTGGCGAGGCTCGGTGGCCCGACCACGTCGCCGGCCGCGTAGATGTGTTCTTGTGCGGTGCGATAAAACTCGTCGATCTTGAGCAGTCCGCGCGAGTCTGCAGACAGTCCAATTTTGTCGAGGCCGAGCTCGGACGTGTTGCCGGTGCGGCCCTGGGCCCACAACAAGATGTCGCTCTTGATCTTTTTGCCGCTCTTGAGGTGCAGCACCACGCCGTCGGCGAGTGTCTCGACGCGCTCGTACTCTTCGTTGTGGCGCAGCAGCACGCCCTGATCGCGCAGGTGGTAGGCCAGCGCGTCGATGATCTCGTCGTCGAGGAAGCTGAGCAGCTTGTCGCGGCTGTTGATCAAGTTCACCTTGACCCCCAGCTGGCGGAAGATGGAGGCGTACTCGCAGCCCACCACGCCCGCGCCGTAGATGGTGATGGTCTGCGGCGTCTCTTCGACGCTGAGCACCGTGTCGCTGTCGCGCACGCGCGGGTGCGTGAAGTCGATGTCGTCGGGCCGATACGGGCGCGAGCCGGTGGCGACGATGATCTTTTTGGCGCGCAGCGTGCGCTGCGTGCCGCCGGTGTCGATGGCGAGCGTGTGCGCGTCGACGAAGCGCGCTTGCCCGTGCACCACGGGCACCTGGTTACGTTGGTAGAAGTCGCGCCGCAGCATGACCTGCTTGTTGATGACGGTGCTGACGTTGTGCAGCAGCGCCGCCAGCGACGTGGGCTGGTGGTTGATCATCTTGGCGAACAGGGGGCTCGTGCGCAGCTTGAGCACCTCGCTGACGGCGTGCCGAAGCGCCTTGCTGGGAATGGTGCCCCAGTGTGTGCAGCCACCACCTACCAGGTTGAAGCGCTCGATGACGACCGCGCTCGCGCCCTCTTTGGCCGCCAGCATCGACGCGCCCTCGCCCGCAGGGCCACTCCCGATCACGGCGACGTCGTACTCTTTATCCCACGGCACTCTGTGCTCCTCTGGTGCACGACACGTGCTTTTGGATTGTAGCGCCCCAAAGCCTGCATCGCGCACGTCTTCGCCCACGTTCGTGTGTCCGTGTCGTGTCCAGCTGGTCCCGACGCATGCACACAACCGCGGGCGAGCCACTGAAACGTGGCCATTCTGCGGCGGCAGCGCGCTCTGTCGCCACGAGCGAAGCGCTTGCTTGTGAAGCCAGATCCCTGTCCAATTTGGAGAGCTACGCGCGGGGGATGAGTGAACGCAGAGATCAAACAGTCAGGCGGCGTGTCCGCCGAGCAGGCGAGCGACCGACACCAGGCCGAGCCGGAGAGCGGCAGCGTTCCCAAAGCGGCGGTCGGCGTGGTGCCCGCGGCCAAGCGCGGCGCCATCTACACGATGACGGCGCTCGAAGGTCTCGACGCCGCCGAGCTGGTCAACGCTGCCTTTGCCCGCCGCACCATCGGCAAGCAGACGCCGCGTAAGGTCGAGGTGATCGCGCCCGACGGGCCCAGCACCGCGGGCGGCAAGCGCGCGCGGCAGGCCATTCGTTTGGTACCCGCTGCGGGGGACGGAAGCCCGATCATGTGCGGGTTCCTCGACGTCGCCCAGAAGGTGGTCGAGCTGCGCAGCTACGAGACGCTGAGTCAGCAGTACGAGGCGCGCTTCAGCGAGCGCTGCGACATCACCCAGGACGAGTACGCGGGCTTGTGTCGCGACTTGCAGATGACGCTGAGTCCATTTCGCTACTCGTTCTCGTTCGAGTCGGAGACGCACGCTGCCGCGGCGCCGCGCGCGGTCGCCAAGCTGACCGAGAGCAACCGCGCGAGCGAAACCAACGTGAGGGCTCGCGTGCTCACGGTCACGCTGGTCGCGGTGCTGATGCTGGCTCTGGCAGGCGTCACGCTCATGCTCTTGCGCTGAAGCGTGGTGCAAGCAATCGAGCATCCTGTTCGAGCGCGCGGAGACGGGTGTACGCTGCACCCTTCGCTGGAGAGTGGCCGCTCGCATGGCACCCAACTACGCCCTCATTGCAGAGCCCGACGCGCGGCTCGCCTCGACCTTCGAGCAGCTCGTTCGCGACGTGCAGCTCAGCGCAGTCGTCGCGCGTGACGGCGCCGAAGCGCAGCGCATCTTGCGCGAGCGTGGGGCCCCGGCACTGCTGATCAGCAACTTGGTGTTGCCCAAGGTCGACGGTTTTGCGCTGCTCGCGGAGCTGCGTCGCACGGCGCCGCCGAGCACGACCACCGCGGTCGTGGTCTCTTCGTCGATGCAGCTGCGCACCACGGCCTCCAACTTGCGCGACAAGCTCGGCATCAAAGAGGTGCTCGCGAGCAGCATGGCAGTGTCCGCGCTGCGCTCGGCGTTGACGCGCGCGCTCGGTGGCACGGCGCGGCCCGCAGAAGCACTCGCTGCGCGTGCGCCCGAAGACGCGCTTCGACGCGCACGCATCGATGCACCACGCGCTACCGCGAGCATGCCCACCCCCTCGGTCGGGTCGCTGCCGAGCGCAGCAGCCGGTGCACCCGCGAGCTCGCCTGGCGGCACGCCGCCCCGTCTGCCCGCCCGCACGTCCGAGCCGCGCGCGTCGATTCCTGGGGGGGCTCCGCCGCCGCTGCGTCGCGCGCAGACCACGGGGACACTGCCACGCGTGGTCGAGGCTGCGGTGCCGCTGCCGCACACGCTCGATCCCACGCGCCTCGCGCGCATGGCATCGATGGGTCTGTCCTACGATCCCGCGCCCGATGCCGCGCTCCAGAACCTGGTCGAAGAGACCGCGCGCACCCTGCGCGTGCCGGTGGCGCTGGTCTCGCTGGTGCTCGAAAAGCAGCAGTGGTTCAAGGCCCACGTCGGCCTCAAGGGCGAGCTGCTGGCCAAACAAGGCACGCCGCTCGATCAGTCTTTTTGTCGACACGTGGTCGACGACGACAGCGCCACGCCGCTGATCGTGCCCAACGCGAAGCTGCACCCATACTTCTCGCAAAACTTGTTGGTGCGGCGCGGCGACGTGGGCAGCTACGCAGGCGCGCCACTGCTCACGCCCGACGGCCTGGTGCTCGGCACGCTGTGCATCATCGACAAGCAGCCGCTCGCCATCAGCGCCGAGCAGGTCGATCAGCTGGTGGGGCTGGCGCGGCGCGTGGCAGGCGAGCTCGAGCTGCGCACCACGTCTCCCACCGTCGGCAAGGCGTCCGAGCCCGAGCGCGCGGCGCACAAACAAGACAAGGCGTCGGCTGCAGCGTACCTCGACTCGCTCGACGCGGTGCTCTCCCAGCTCGAGCCCGGCATCATGCTGATGGACCTCGAGCGCAAGATCACCTACGCCAACCGTGCGCTCTGTGCGTTGTTTGGTCTGGGTGCGGGCGAGCTCGTCGGCTGGACACACCTGAGCCTCGCGCATCGGCTCGCCGCCTCCAGCGAGACGCCCGACGACCTGCTGCGCAGGCTCGAGCTCCATCGTGAGGGGCCGTTCGTGCTGCGCGAGGAGCTCGAGCTCGACACGCCCACCAAGCGTGTGCTGCGCTACGTGGCCAAGCCGATTCGGCTCCCTCACGGCATCGCGCAGCTCGGCACGTTCACCGACGTGACCGCCGAGGTCGTGCACCGCAAAGCGAACCACATGCCGGTGATGTTCGTCGAAGACGAGTGGCCGCGTCCTTCGTCCTAGTCGCGCGCGGTCGCTGCGCGCGCGATCGAAGCGACGGAGAGAGCGATGTCGCGCTCCGTGGTCGACCAGTTCGACACCGACACGCGCATCACCACGCGGCCCATGTAGCGCGAGGGGCCGACCCAGCACACTCCCTCGCGCTGCACGCGCTCGATCACCGCCGACGTGACCGCGTCGCCATCGGCGATGTCGGCCGCGCTGTGGTCGGCTGACCCGCGCCGCGTGAAGCGTGCGAGCACTTGGTTGAGCACCACATCGTTGAGGATGATCGCACCGGCGTCGTGCGTCAGCCGGGCGGCCATCGTGCGCGCGAGCGAGCAGCCACGCGCGATCAGGTCGGCGAGCCCGTCGCGTCCCAAGCAGCGCAGCACGGCGTAGATGGCAAAAGCACGTGCGCGTCGAGACGACTCCGGCGCCCAGTCGGAGCCGTCGTGCTCACCCGCCTCGCGCACCAGGTACGCGGCCGGGTTGGTGCCCATCGCGCGCTGGTGCGCGCTCGCATCGGCGACGATGGCGAGCCCCGAGTCGTACGGAACGTTGAGCCACTTGTGGGCATCTACGGCCCAGGAGTCGGCGCCTTCTACGCCTTCGAGCAGCCCGCGCAGCGCGGGAACGGCGGCGGCCCACAGACCGAAGGCGCCATCGACGTGGAGCCAGGCACCCCGCGCACGCGTCGCCTCCACGATCTCCACGAACGGATCGAACGCGCCCGTGCTCACGTTGCCGGCTTGCGCACAGACGATGGCCGGCCCGTCGTGCTTCGCGAGCGCCTCACGCAGCGAAGCTGCCGAGAGACGACCCTGTGCGTCGACTGCGACGGTGACCACCTGCTTCTGACCGATGCCGAGCAAACGAAGCGCGGTGTAGATGGTGCTGTGTCCTTGTTCGCCCACGAAGACCGTCAGGTGCGCGTCGGCCAGTCCGTCGCGCGCGACGTCGACGCCCGCGCGCGACAGCACGGCGTCGCGCGCAGCGCACAAGCAGGTGAAGTTGGCCAGCTGTCCGCCGGTGACGAAGCCGACGCTTGCACTTGCCGGCAGGTGCAGCGCGTCGAGCAGCCAGCGCGACGTCACCTGCTCGACCACGCTCGCTGCGGGCGACAGGACGTACCCGAAGGCGTTCTGATCCCAGGCCGACGTCATCCAGTCGGCCGCGACCGCGACCGGCAGCGAGCCGCCTATCACAAAGCCGAAGTAGCGAGGCCCGGCGCTGTGCACCAAGCCTGGCTCGACGCCGGCGATGAGCTCCGTGAGTACACGCGTCGGGCCTTGCCCGTGCTCGGGAAAAGCGCCCCCGAGGGCGCGCAACAAGTCGGCGGTGGAGGCTGTCGCGGCGACCTTACGGTCACCCAGACCCGTACAGTAATCCAGCGCCGAAACGTGGGCTTGGGCAAGGAGCTCTCGATAGTCCATGGCCGTCGCAGTCTGGCACGAGGGAGCGGGTTGTCGGGGGTGAGACCGTCAGGTAGCTCAGTCGGTCACCAGCAAAGCCGACGCGGTGCGCGGCCCACGCAGCAGCACCGCGCCGACCAGGCCTGCGGCGACGAAACCGAGTCCAACTGCGTAGCCGATCCAGATGCCGCGTAGGCCGAGGTTGGTGTGCAAGCCCAGGTACGACGCGAGCGGGATGCCGATCGCAAAGTAGCCGACCAGGTTGAACACGGCTGTCACCTGCGGACGGCCCATGCCGCGCAAGATGCCCGAGCCGGCAGCCTGCAGCCCATCGAACAGCTGAAAGGCACCGGCGATGGGCAGCACCGAGGCCACCGCCCGCACGATGTTGGGATCGCGCGAGTAGAGCGCCGGCAACAACTCCCGTCCGAGCACGAACAAACCGCCCGCGCCGATCGCGTAGAGCGCCAGCAGCTGGAAGGCCGTGTGCGCCGCGTGTTGTGCGCGCTCGCGCTCGCCCGCACCGATCAGCTGGCCGACGTGGGTGGAGGTGCCGATCGAGAAGCCGAGCGGCACCATGAACGCCATGGACGCAAGGTTCAGAGCGATGGCGTGCGCGCCGAGCGCGATGTGGTCGATGCGCCCGGCCAAGATGGTCCCTAGCTGAAAAGCCCACAACTCGAGGGCGATCGTCAGGCCGGTAGGGATGCCCAGCTTGAGCTGACGCAGCATCGAGAGCCCGTCGAGCACACGCCAGCTCCACGGGGTCCAGGCGTTCTTGTGCAGGTCGAAGCGCACGATCAAGAGCGCCGTGACGCACGGCAGAAGGAGCTCGGTGAGCCCAGTCGCGAGCGCGGCGCCGCGGATGCCGAGGGCAGGAAAACCAAACAGCCCGAGTGCGAGGCTGTACGCAGCCACGGCGTTGAACAGGTTGGCGACCACCATCGTGGCGATGCCGATGCGCACGATGCCGCGCGAGCTCAGGTAGGTGGTGAGC
Source organism: Pseudomonadota bacterium (assembly GCA_041179425.1). Classification (GTDB taxonomy): domain Bacteria; phylum Myxococcota_A; class Polyangia; order Polyangiales; family DASUME01; genus DASUME01. Next base: position 14,209 of record JBEGTL010000105.1, read on the forward strand.
GCGCTGTAGATCAGGTAGCAGGGCGCGCTGAACAGCTGCGCGTGCACGTAGACGGATGCGGTGTGGGCGAGCTCAGGATCTTGCCCGAGCCACAACAGTCCGCGCTCGGTATTCAGCCAACAGAAACCGACGACGACCGACATCGCGAGGGCGAGCACCAACGCACGCTGTAGCGCGAGCGCGACTTCGTCCTTGAGGCCCGCGCCGTGGCCCTGGCTCACCAGCGAACCGAGGCCCATCACGATGCCTGCCAGCGGCATCATGGTTCCGACCATCCACACGCTGCCGAGCGTGACCGCGTCGAGCGCGTGCACGCTGAGCCGGCTGGCCACTGCGGCGTCGACGACGCCCAGCATCACCTGACCGAGCTGCGCGATGATGCTCGGGATCGCCAGCCTGAGGAGCGGCCCGATTTCTCGCCGTGTACTGCTATGGCGCATGGGGTAGGCGAAGGTAGCAGGGAGGTTTCGGCCGGGTCCCTCGACCCCTCAACGCCTCGCGAGCTGGTTCACCAATTGGGGGCGGCGCGCGCCCCTATTTGCGGGCTGATTCACACCAGGTCGCCACGGCCGTGTCACCGGGCCCCATCGGCAGGTTCGAGCAGGGGCTCTGGCTCCACCTCGTCTGCGCTCTCGTCGGGTTCGGGCGTGCCGCGCGCTGCTGCCCGGCCCGACAGATACTCGCGCAGCGCGCGCGTGCGCTCGAGGAAGGTGCGGCGCTCGACGGCGAAGGGGTCCTTGCCGCGTATGCGCATCCAGAGCGCACGCGGGTCGCCGAGGGTCAGGCCCACCGAGGGCGCAGGCGGGAGCTGTGCACTCGGCCCCGACTCCCGGCTGTTGGGGACCATCACCGTGAGCATGAGCCCGTCTTTCTCGCGGAACCGCACACGACCATCGGGCAGGATGGCCGCGTCGAAGCCCGCGCCGGTGTAGCGGTACTGGCTGCCGCGCATGGTCTTGTGAAACAGCTTCCAGGGTCGCAGCACGTTGTAGATGGCGTCCTCGGCACCGTCGACGACCACTCCCTTCATGGACCGGTCTGAGCCTCGACTCGCGCGTAGGCCCGGGACTCGTGCGGCGAGCGCGTTCGCGGCCGCGGAGGGAGTGAGTGGCGGGGCGTCTGCGCGCGAAAGGCCCGCGTCGCGCAGCGGGAAGTACGTGGAGTCGCCCAGCGTGCGTGCCGCAGCCAGCGGGCTCAGGTCGAGCGTGGCCGCCGAGCGTGTCGCTTTCGTCTCGCTCGGTGCTGGGCTTGGTGTGGCCGCGGGACGGACTGCCTTTTCCTCTGGCGTGGGAACGCCTGCACCCTCCGCTGTCGGCAGCTGCGCAGCGCGCGCTGGCGCTCGATTTTGCGAACGCGAAGCGGCCGGCCGGTCGGCGCGCTCGTTCGCGCTCGTCTCGACAGGAGGCACGGCATTCAGGTCTGGCGCTGGCTCGGGTTCGCGCCGCTCGATCTGAAGCTCCATCCACAAGGGCGTAGGCTGTGTCGGCTCGCGCGCGCTGCCGTGACCGTAGAAGCCCAGCACGATCGCAACGTGCACGACGCACGAAGCGAGCACGCCGAGCGCGGACCGGCGCGAGGCAGCATGCATCAGCGAGGGGTATCTTGCTTACGAATCGGAGACACGAGAAGCCTTCTGCAAGCGTGCACCAAGCGCGGCGACCTGCGAACGCGCGAGGGCCCCGACGTCTGGCAAACACCCCGAGCGGTCGTGCAACACACGGGGCTCGTCGATCTTCCCGGCGACCGGCCAAGTCGTGCGCGACGGCGACCGGTCGCGCCCCTGTGCGGGGGCGTGTACGCTGTCGCCGCCGATGGACCATCGAACCATCTACGCGGTCGTCCGCAACTGCCGTGGCCATCCAAGATCGCGGTCGACTCGGACTACAAGCACTGCAGCAGACGCTGCGCGCGGTCAGCGCGCGCATCGTCGGGGGGGAGCCCACCGTGCGTGGGCCTCAGTTCGATCGAGACGTGTTGGCCTTGCTCGAGCGGGTGATCGCGGAGGCGCGGTTACCCGACCGGCCCCCGCAAGCCGAGTCTTTCTGAGCGAGAGACCGCTCGCTGTGCGCAGCACGCGAGCAAAAAAGCGGAGGCGTCAGACTGGCGCGAGCACCAGCGCGCTGCGCTGCGGCAGGTACAGCTGGATCGACTGCTCGCGCCCGTACATCGGCACTTTTTGGAGCGGGAACACCACGTCGGAACGCGTGCGCCCGAGCCCCTCGAAGTCGGCCGCATCGGTGTCGAGCACGGGTCGATAGTCGCGCGCCTCGGGCACGGGGATGCGCAGCCCGTCGTACGACCGGTCTGGATGGAAGTTGAACACGAACACCAGCGGACCGCGGCGGTACACCAGCTGCTTGGTGTCTTCGTGCAGCGCGAGCTGCTCGATCAGCGGGTCGGCGAGCAAAAGACGCTCTTCGTCGAGGCGTGCGAGCGCGCGGTCGAACAACAACAGACCGTGGTAGCGCAGGTCGTCTCGCGTCCCGAGCGACCACTGCCTGCGCGCGTGCTTGAACGACCAGTGGTTGCCTTCGCGTGGGAAGTCGACCCACTCCGGGTGGCCAAACTCGTTGCCCATGAAGTTGAGCCAGGCCTCGCCTCCCAAGCTGAACGTCAACAGACGCACCAGCTTGAGCAAAGCGATGCCGCGCTCGACCACGGGCGTGGAGCTGCCCTTGCCCATGTTCCAGTACATCTCGGGGCCAATCAGCCGAAAGGCGAGCGTCTGATCGCCCACCAACGCCTGGTCGTGGCTCTCGGCGTACGCGACGTGTTTTTCGCTGCGACGTCGATTGAGCAGCGCGCCGTACAGCTCGCCGAGCTGCCAGTCCTCGTCGCGCTTTTCGCGCACGACCTTCACCCAGTAGTCCGGCACGCCCATCGCGAGGCGATAGTCGAAGCCAAGGCCGCCCTCGGCGACGGGGCGCGCCGTGCCCGGCATGCCCGACACGTCTTCGGCGATGGTCACCGCGTCGGGGCGCAGCTGATGCGTGAGCAGGTTGGCCAGCTTGAGGTACGTCAGCGCGTCGTCGTCGACCTGGTCGCCGAAGTAGTCGTCGTAGCCCGCGAACACCCGCTCGAGGCCGTGGTGCAGGTAGAGCATGCTGGTGATGCCGTCGAAGCGGAAGCCGTCGAAGTGGTACTCCTCCAGCCAGAAGCGTGTGTTGCTGAGCAAGAAGCGCAGCACTTCGTGCTTCTCGTAGTCGAACACCATCGAGTCCCACGCCGCGTGCAGCCCGCGCGGCGGCGCGTGGAAGTACTGGTGCGTGGTGCCATCGAACAAGTTGAGGCCTTCGTTGGTGTTGCGCACCGCGTGGCTGTGCACGAGGTCGAGCAGCACGCGCAGGCCCAGCCGATGCGCTTCGTCGATCAGCGCCTTGAGGTCTTCGGGGGTGCCGAAGCGCGACGAGACCGCAAAGAAGCTGCTCACGTGATAGCCGAACGACCCGTAGTAAGGGTGCTCCATCACCGCCATCAGCTGGATGGTGTTGTACCCGAGCGACGCGATGCGCGGCAGCACGTCGCGCGCAAACTCGGCGAAGCTGCCGACCTTACCCTCTTCGCGCGCCATGCCCACGTGCGCTTCGTAGATGCGCAAGCTAGCGGGCAGCGGCGGCACGGGATGACGGAACTCGTAGCTGTCGGGTGCGTCCCAAAACTGACCCGTGAAGTCGCGTGTGGACGGGTCTTGCACCGTGCGCCGGATGTACGCAGGGATGCGGTCCATCGCGCCGGCGTCGCTCTGCACGTGCACCTTCACGCGGCTCTGAT
>JBEGTL010000106.1:0-17934 GCA_041179425.1 Pseudomonadota bacterium
CGGAGCGCTTGGATTGCGTGGTCGGTGGCGCAGTGGAGATCGGCGCTGAGCATGATCTCTGGGCGACTATCATCTTCGCGCAACTCTCCGCGCGACGAGGTTTTGACTTGGTTGCCTCGCAGCCGCTCTTCGAAGCGCTCCACGGCCTGCCGAACGACGCGCAGACTCATGCCAGTTGCCCTCTGCACCTCCGAGGCCGTTGCAGCGCACAGGGCCGGCGTTCCACGCCGCAGCATGGCGGCCGTGAGTATGTCGTCAAGTACAGGGATGAGTGCCTCGGTCGCCTCAGCTTGACGTTCGCCTTTGCTACCATGCTGCACGAGCTGCATGAGGATCTCTCTCACGCGCGCCGGAGGATTCGCGGGCACCGACGCGCTGAGGAGGGCGCGCAGCTCGTCTACCCCGTGGCGCGCCAGAAAGTCGTCAGGCCCTTGATCCAATCCCTTGTCCGTGAACGGTATACGAGCAACCCACACGGTTGCGCCTTCAGCTTCGAAAGCCAACGCATTGAGAGCGGCACCGTCGGCCACCGACGGGTTGTTCGCGATCCCCGCGTCGAAGGCGATGGTGACGCGTCGATCTCGAACGATCTCCCGGAGCAGCGGGTGAGCCCGAATCTCGCCGCGTTTGGCGCGAAGTGCTGCGTCATGTCCGCCCGCCGATACTCCGCCCAGCCCGATGGCGAGAATGCCAACGCCGTTCAGTGCCATGGCCTTTACCGGCCCCTCCACGACGACGAGTTCGCGTGACGTGTCTGTCAGCACGTTCTGCGAGAAGCCGCATACTTCGAGCACAGGCTGAGAGGGGATCCACGGGATCACCTCGACGCCCTTGCGCATCTGAAACTTCGGACCAGCTCCCGCGGCGTCGAGACGCACCCGCCCCATGATCAACTTGCCCTGAGGGTCGCAGTGCGGGATGAGCATGCCAGCGCAAGCGGCGGGCGCCCCCCATCGCAAGAACTTATTTACTTCGTTTGGACCAAGGCTCCGTATTCCAGAGCAGACAGCGACCTCAAGGCGGACACCTCGAGCAGACAGATACGCTTCATGTTGTGGAAAGTAGCCTCTCGCTCGTGTATCGTCAGACATAGCTGTACCTTCCTCGCGCGACAGCGCGGGTTTGAACCGAAACAGGGCTAGCTGGAGAGTCGCGTTGCCGCGCGGCTTTCGTCGTATGCGGGCCACAGAACGCAGGACGCCGGGAGCGCTCGATAGGCGCTCTGCTACGGCTTCATGGGACTGGTGGCACGTCGTCCGTCGCGCTCAGTCCTTATGCGAGGAAGTGAGCGCTCCGGGATCACGGTCCGCTGTGCACGGCGAGAAAGCGCTCGAAATCGTCGCGAAGAACCAGGCGCCGACGGCCTGGTTTGGTGCTCGCGAGTCGACCCGTACGCAGCCAGTGGCGGACCGTTGCTGGAGGTACCCGGCAGGTGCGTGCGATCTCCGGGATGAGCAGATACTCAGGAAGCGTCATCGACATTGCTAGCGAGTACCGCAGCGCGTTCAGCAAGTCGACGGAGTTATTCCTGCCCGTCTGAGCTCCGCCGTCCGAGGGTGTCTCTTACGTTGGCGATGCGGTTCCGGACTCGGTCACGGGCCTGTGCACGCTGCGCTTCAGACTGGTTGAGTCGGAGCTCTCCAACAATCGTCGCGACATCTTCACAACAAAGAAGCTGCGTGCCGTTCGCATCGACCCCGCACAATTCAAAGCAGAAGAAGCTAATCGGACCGGGTGACCGCTTAGACCTCAGTCTGATCTCAAGCGCAGCCGGCCTCCTCTCCTTGAGTTTGGCAATAATCTGCCGGAGTGTCCGTACCTGCTCGGGATGGCCATGGTGGTCGACTCTCTCGAGATCGGCCGTGAGTCCCGTGGTCGCAACGACCCCTTCCTCGTCGAGCCCCCACCCCATGCGCCCGGCATATTCGGCCCCCCGGGCATAGTCAGTCATCCAAGAGCTCCGCAGGCAGAGCAGGCCGTCTTCTATGGCATCAGCCATTTTCGCGAGGTAAAAGATGGCCTGTTCGCGAACTCCTGCCAGTGATCGAAACGTGCGGAATACGTGGACGGCAGCCGCAGCGATGTGCCGCGCGCGAGGGTCGTCGATGGACTCCTCCGTGAGAAGCCTCGCGAGGAGCTCATCGAGGTCTTCTGGTGCGAGGTCCGGGTCGAACGGTCCCGGCAACACGCTTTGCTTGATCAGTTCTCGCTGAGCGAAGCTGGCGACAGCCTGAAGTTCTTCTGCGACGCTCTTGCTTGTGTTGTCTGCGAATGTCTCTTCCATACCGGTGATGTTTGGTCGTTCATGGCTGTGCGCGTCAACGACATTGTGCAGACGAGACTGCAACATGCGCCCGATGCACACTTGGCGAACAGACCATCGCCCTACCCCGTTTACCACCGTCTACCCTATCTTTCAGGGTATCGCAGTAGTGGCCGAGACGGCCGCTACTCGATTATTGCTAGCGATCGCGAGGTCAGAAGAAGGAGCTTGTACCCTCTTCCTACCCTTTCTGCGAAACGCCCCCCAACGTTCACACCTGAACCGCGGCAGCTGCGAAATTGTCACGGGCGGCGCCAAGAGCAGATCGCCAGCAAGCATTGCCAGGCCGATCTGGAACGCGAGGTGAGCGCCAGGGCGCCACCGCGCTCGCGTTCGCGCTCGCGTTCGCGGACGCTGGCATGCACGTGACAGCGTCTCTGGCAGAAGAGACACGAACCCACTGGCAAGCCGGGATCGCCGCAGGTACGATGTCTTTTGTGGGCAGAACGGCGACAATTGCGAGGCACTCCCTGACGAGAGCGAGCGTGGCTGCGCGATTGGGTGTGAGCATGTCAACGGTACGCCGCATGGAAGGTCGGTACCTGCACCCCAGGCAGACGGCGGCCGGCGTTTGGCTCTTCGACCCCGAAGAGCTTGCCCAGGTGCCGCAGCGCGCTTCAAAGGAAGAAGCAGAGCCAGAAGCGGCGCGTGCGGCGAGCAAGCGGCGGCAGCGGGTGCGCGAAGGCCATCTGGTGGCAGGGATCTTTCAAATGTTCGAGGCCGGGGAGTCGCTGCCGCAGATCGTGATCGCCACTCGCCAGCAGCCCGAACGTGTTCGCCACCTGTACCGGGAGTGGGTGACCAGCCTGAACGAAGGCGAAAGGCAGACTAGGGAACGCGAGCGACGAGAACAGCGGGGCTTCTGAGTAGTGCTGGGGCGACCTGCTCGGCCGTCCATCAGACCCGGCGTCCAGCCTGGTGATTGCCCACCACTGGGCCATCGGCGACGGCGTCCTACAACCGGTGCTCACGTGCGGCACATCGCGATCGAGCAGCCTTGCACTCGCAGGCGGCGTCTACTCGGCTCATACCAAAGAACGAGAGCACCGAGCTATCGACGCCACGCGCAGTGGTGGCGCTTGACGCATGTGTTGGCGGAGGCTGACACTTTCGGAACGCGATGGGCTACATCTACTGCTACCTCAAGTTCTTCGAGCAAGAGCGCTACGCGCGGGACTTTCTGCAGGGAAACCTGCGCATGAATGCGCTCGGCTTCTTCAAGGACCTCGAGAACGCTGGCGACGGGCGTAACGACCGCTTCGAGGGACCGCACTCCTGGTTGCAGCCAGCGCAGCTCGGTGAAATCCAGATCGGCGATATCTGTATCCCGGCAAGCGAGCTCGCAGGCGCGACCGTGGTTCAGTACCACAACCTCAACGCGGTCAATGTGCTTTGTCTCTATACGATGACCCCGGATGGCTTTGGATCGCTCACGGACGCAACGCTCGAAGCATTCCGCCAACACATGCGCGTTCCGCAGTCGTCGATTGATATGGGGCCCTACGCGGTGCTGGTGCACAAGCCGCAGACGTTTCACGACCGGATTGTCGCTGCCGCTCGGAAGGAAGGGTGCACCTTGAGCTCGGGGCTCGTAGAGTACTTTGACGCTGATATCTTTTCGGGGGCGCTGCCGAACCCGCTATTCGCGAAGCGGAATGAGTTCAAGGCGCAGCGCGAATACCGGTTCGCGTTGGACCGCCGTGACGCTTCAGTGGAGCCCTACACCCTGAAGGTCGGTCCACTGCACGACACGTGCACGCTTGTTGATTCTTCGAAGATCAACGAGCAACTCACGTTCAATCTTCCACGGTGATACGGGCAGACCGCGCGGCGCAGCACGGTCATGATGAACGGATCATCTGCGCTTCCCTTTCTGCTTGGACGCCGTCCGCGCCTTCTTCACTGCAGCGCGCGGACGAGCGGGCGAGGCCTCTTCGCCGGGCACGAGCTGCTCGTACAGCTCGTGCAGCTTGGCCTGTAGCAACGCCTTCGACGGCAACAATGTCTGATACTCGGCGACGAGCGCGGGAGACAGCGTTCGGCTCAGCGCGTACTCCACGACCTCCGCGTCCTTCGTGGCGCAGAGCAAGAGGCCGATCGAGGGTCGCTCGTGTGGCTTCTTCACGTCGCGGTCCAGCGCCTCCAGGTAGAAGCTCAGCTTGCCAAGGTCCTCAGGCCGGAACTCGCGGATCTTGAGCTCGATGGCCACCAGGCAGGCGAGCCCGCGGTGGAAGAACACCAGGTCGATGGCGAAGTCCTGCTTGCCGACCTGCACGGGATACTCGGAGCCGACGAAGCAGAAGTCGCGGCCGAGCTCGGTGATGAAGCGGCCGAGATGGCGCACGAGCCCACGATGCAGGTCGGCCTCCGAGTGGCCCTCCGGAAGCTCAAGGAACTCCAGCACGTAGGCGTCTCGGAAGACGTCGCCGGCGGCGGGGTGCATTTCTCTCAACGCTGTTGAGAGTTGTGGTGGCGCGAGCAGCGCGCGCTCGAACAGGCCGGCGTCGATCTGGCGGGCCAGCTCGCGCACGTTCCAGCCGTTCTGTGCGGCCAGGCGCAGGTAGAAATCGCGCTCCTCGGCGCGCTTGGTCCCACTCAAAATGCGCAGGTTGGCCGACCACGACAGATCTCTCACCAGCGTTGAGAGATCTGGCAGGTCGCGGTAGGTGTCGAAGAACTGCCGCATGCGCCACAGGTTCTGCGCCGAGAAGCCACGCATGCCCGGCTGGATTCGCTGCAGGTATGTCGAGAGAGCCTGTACCGTGCCCTTACCCCAGCCTTCGCTCTCGATCCGGCGGCTGATGATGGCGCCGATCTGCCAGTACAGCTCGATGAGCTCGACGTTCACCGCGCGCACCGCGCGCTGGCGAGCGGCTTCGATCAGCTGGACGACCTCGTCGAACGACGACTCGGCAGCGCGCCCGGCGGAGGGGGCCCGCTTGGTAACCTTGCCGCTTGCCTTCGCAGGGACACGCTTCGTCAAAGTGCCCTCTTGAGCCGCTTGGGTTTGGGCTCAGGAGGCAGCAGGTCCGCCTCAGTCAGCGTCACGGGCGTAAACTTCGCTCTGCTGCCTCTGGCCCGCGTCTCGCCAATATCGATCAGGATGGGATGCATGGTGACGTCGCCCAGCGGCAGCTTTTCGGGCAGATGGTACAGCGGACCATCCAACCGGAACACGACGTAGAACGCCTCGCGCACTTCGAACGGTCCTCCGCGAAGCGTGTTCAAGTGATCCGCGACCTCACGGATGCCATTGCGCAAGTAGGCGACGCAAGGCTTGCTGTACTGCTTGGCTTCGGCATAGAACGTCCAGCGGATGCGAGAGTCGGCGAATGGCGCGAGCACGTCCGGCTCGAGGCCACCGGTGCGAATCTTGGTCAGCGGATTCAGGCCTTGATCGTGTAAGTAGCGCGCGAAGTTCGCCGTGAGTGCGAGCTCGACTTGGCCTTTGTGTGCTGCAGCAAGTTCGCGCAGCACGGCAGCGTCGTGCCACTCCGCGCGCATCTTGTACCGGTCCACGATGACCCACAGGGAGCGACGCAGGCCGAGACGGCGTCGCACCTCCTCATGGAACCGCTCGACGTCCTGGCGAACGGATGACTCGATCTCTGCGACGCTCTTGGGCTCGCGCCGTCTGCCACGCTCGTACACATACTCGCGAACCAATCCACCGACGCCGAAGATCTCGTCCAACGTGTGCGACCAAAGCTGGCTGAACTCCAGCGGCATCGTCTGCACCCTCGGTTCTGGGTTAAGTGCCGCTGAAGTCGCCAGCACCCGAGCTGCCGCGACCGCTGCGCTCGTCATGGTGGCCAAGTCATAGTCTCGCTGCACGTGCGTCAGCTGCCGGCCCGCGTTTCCAAGTGCGAGCCGGACCGGCGTTGCCGCCGGGTCTTCACATTCGCGGTCGACGCTCGTGAGCTTCGAATCCAACAGCGAACTCATGCGCTCGAGTGGAACGGGGTCTGAGTCGATCTGACGATGACTCGGCCAGCGCGTTGCCCACTCTGTGGCGAACGCATCAAACTGGGCGAGCGAACCTCGATACTCGCTCCAGCTGCTGTCGCCCGGTTGAGCCGGCGAGACGTGCCCGTCATTCGCGCCGGGAAACGCTCCTACGAACAGCTCGCGTGCGTTGAGGAGTGCTTCTCTGACCTCGAAGCGGCGAGCATTGATCTTCTCGAGCTGGTCTGCGGCGTCGCCGCAAAGCTCGCTGCTCACAGCCTCGACGCGTGGGTCGCTGTGCAATGACTCTACGAACGCAGGCAGCTGCATGAAGAAGTCTTGCTCCTTCTGCTTGAGCAGGAAGGACACCTGACGGTCGAGCAGCTCGAGAGCATCAGAAATCACGGGCTACCTACCAGCGTCTTCCGTGCACGTGAACGATCGACATCGTCGAGTCGACGGAGCGTAAAGTTCACCTGCGAAGGCGCGCTGAACAAGCGAGTGGAATAGCCTGTCAGATTCTTCGCCGGCAGTTTCGAGGCGCCGTCGCATACGCAGGGTTTTCCACACGAAGTCAGCAAATCGTTGCTGCAAGGAGAAGCTCGGGACCGGTGCGCGGAGAGAACGAAGCTTCTCCATAGACACGTTCAGCATGGATCCACTGGTGCCCGTGGCGGTCTTTGTGAGCTCTCCGCGAAATTGCTCGTGGGCCAGCAAGAACCGAAGGTAGGGCCCGTTAGCTTGCTCTTCCTTTAGAACAATGCGCCAGATCTTGTCTGGAAGGAACAGCATGGGCTCCTCGCGGTCGACAAGGCAAGTCGCCGCAACAAGCTCTCGTGTATTTGCGCGACTGAAGAGAAGATCTCCGGGTTTGGGTGTGACCAGCTCTCGGTCGATTACACCGGCATAGACAGCCTTGTGCTCCTCGGGACGGAAGATTCCCGAGGTCACGGCACTGATCTTCAGTACGCCATACTCAGTCGGAAGTCGTCTCCGCGATTCACCGTTCGCGCTCCAACCTGCCTCGAGTTTGTCTATTACCGTTCCCAGTGGTTTTACGTCCCACCCCTTCGGGTTCGTCACCGGGTCGCCAAACATCTCCAAGAACGCCGAGCGCAGCAGCTCCTCGGTGAGGGCGATGGCTTCCTTGCGCTTGCGGCGGATCGCGTCGGCCTTGTCGAGGATGTCAGCGATGCGGCGCTGCTCGGGCGGGGGAGGAAGAGGCACAACCAACTGCTCAATTTGTCGGATGTTGAGAGTTGGCTGCGCAACGGTTCTGGTCTCCGAGAGAAAGTAGCGCTGGCAGGCTGGAGAGCGCAGGTACCATGCGAGAAATCGGCGATCTATGCGTGCACCACATCGAATACGAGCAACAGCTCGCGCGATATTGCAGCCCGCCAAGGTTTCGTCAGCCAGCGCAACGGTTCCTATCGAGCCAACGCACGCAAGCAACACCTCATCGCCCCGAAGCCGTGACCTCGAATATGATGAATCGACGGCTGGCGCGATGCGTTTGAGGGCCCGGCGGTCGATAACCTCCGCGTCTAGGTCTCCAACACGAATCAGTGGAATACCGTCGTCGCACGAAGCGCCGGGCTGAACCACCCCATAGTTGACCTTGTCATCTAGGGGCACAAGGTCGACAAGCTTGGCTGAAAGCCACGGCGAGGGCTGTGCGCTCACAACATCGCCTCCAACTCACTCAGGTCTGCAGCGATTGCGGCTTCAAGAGCACGCAGTTCCGCGATAAGGTCGGCCGGCACTCGGTGTACGGTCTCGTCATGTTTAGCTTCTTTGTATCGGTTGATTGAAAGGTCGAATGCCTTCGCTTCGATCTCTTTCAGCGGCACCATGAAATGCTTGGCGGCCCGATCTAGGTCGTTCATCGCGCTCTTCTTCCTCCAGCGGACCAACGCGTCGGGCAGGTCGTTCGCTGTGACCCCGTCGCGCTTGTCGTCGAGCGAAAACCCGTCCGTTTGAACGTCGTAGAAGAACACGTGATCGGTCTTCCCCCCTTGCTGAACACCAGGATGGCAGTCGACACGCCCGCATAAGGCTTGAACACACCCGATGGCAGCGAGATCACTGCCTCTAGCTGGTTCTGCTCAACCAGCAGCTTTCGCAGCGCCACATGAGCCTTCGACGACCCGAACAGCACGCCGTCAGGCACGATCGTCGCGCTACGTCCACCCATCTTCAGCATGCGCAGGATGAGCACCAGAAACAGCAGCTCGGTCTTCTTGGTCTTCACCGCCTGCGTCAGCGTCGGATGCACGTCTCCTTCGTCGAGACTCCCCTTGAACGGCGGGTTCGCGATGATGACGTCGAAGCCACTGACCGCGTGCTTCGGGAACTTCTCGAGGAAGTTGTTCGAGAGTGTGTCTTGGTAGTGGATGTCCGGGTTGTTCACGCCGTGGAGCATCAGGTTCATGGACGCGATGCGCAGCATGGTCGAGTCGAAGTCGAACCCGTGGAACATCCCGTCTTGGATGTGCTTGCGATAAGGCTCGAGCAGGTCGCCGGTGTAGATGGTCTCGCCGTTCTCGCCCTTGAGCTTGCCCTTTGCTGAGGTGTGCTTCTCAAGCAGGTACTGCATCGTGCCGACTAGGAAGCCCGCGGTGCCACAGGCGGGGTCACCAATCACGTCGGTCGGCTTGGGTTCCAGCAGCTCGACCATGAAGCGGATGATGTGGCGGGGCGTGCGAAACTGGCCGTTGATGCCGGCCGTGGTGAGCTTGCTGAGTAGGTACTCGTAGAGGTCGCCCTTGGCGTCGCCTTCGATGATCGGCAGCTTGTCGATCATGTTCACGGCGGAGACCAACAGGTTCGCCTTCTGCACCATCAGCTGGGCGTCCTGCATGTACTCGCCGAACGTGGTGCCGCCGTTCAGCTTTCGAAAGTGGGGGAACACCTCGTCGCGAACGACCCGGAGCATTTCTGCCGAGTCCTTTTGCTTGAAGTTCTTCCAGCGCCGGAGGTCATCCTTGCCGTTGAAACGGCCTTTGAAAGGCTTCTTGGTGCGCTCGGCCTTGCGCTCTTCCGTTGTCTCCATCACGTCGAGCAGGCGCGAGAACATCAGAAACGAGATCTGCTCGATGACGGTGAGCGGGTTGGTGATGCCACCGGTCCAGAACTCGGTCCAGAGCTTGTCGATGTCGCTCTTCTGCTGGGTCGTCAGGGTACTCATGACCTTAGTTTTCTCTGGAGCAATGCTGAATGATCTTAGTCTGAAGGGTCTGCAGTTCAGGACAAAGCGCGACCAGGGTCTTGAGGCTTCCACGGAGAGCACGCATGGCCCCCTTGCGACCTCCACCTGGGCCTGCGGCGCCGAGTTGTCGAAGCAACGGCTCGGCCCACTCTTCTTTGGGGTCGCAGTGTGCGCGTACGTCCTTCCAGCTGAGGCTGCCCAGCTGCTTTCGGTGTAGAGCGAGCAGCCAGACCTCGAGTTCTTGCTCGGCGACGCACGCGACGAGCTTGCCTGCGTGCTCTCCTTCGCGTGCCGTCGCTTTGGCTACGTGTCCATCGCGATCGCAGTCGCGGTCGATGACGAGAATGAACAGATCCGTCATCGGGTTGTCGGCAATGATTTCGCGGACTATGTCAGGGTTGAGCGCTTGAGCCGCTCCACGCAATCGCGGTTCAGGGAGGACGTCGACCCGAGCAGGAACTTGGGCGTCTGCACAAAGCGCCTCGACGATCGGCTTCGCGATGAAGCCATCGGAGGTCTGATCCTCAGGGATGATGAGGATCTTCACAGCGATCTTTCAATCCATCCCGTCGAAACGAGATGGTCGAGGTGCTTGCTGTCGCGCAGCTGATCGAAGTGCTCCATGTCGCGCAGCCGCATGCACACCGTCGTCTGGGTGTCTGCGGCACGCCCCATTGCAACGACATGACCAAGAGAGCTTGGGCTGAGGTGTGCCAGCAGCGTCGGCGAATGCGTTGTCGCGATAACCTGTACCCCACGCGCGCTTGTTGTCTGCTCGAGAAGTCGAGCAAGCAAGTGAATCCGCGATGGATGCAAGCCCACGTCGGGTTCCTCGATGACGATGAGCTCGCCCTCCTTCGCGGTGAGCAGCGCGGTTACGAGTCCCAGAAAACGAAGCGTCCCGTCCGAGGTGCTGCGTGCCGATATCCGGTGCTGGTGGCCCTCTTTGAAGAAGAACATGACTTCTCTGAGCTGCGTCGTATCGAAGTCTATCTCCTCGAGCACAGGGGCACACAGCTCACTCAGCCAGTCGATAACGTCGCCTAGACGGGACTCGTCGAGCGCATGCAAAACCGGTGACACGTTCTCTCCCGAGGTGCCGAGCACACTCGCGTGCTCGGGTCGGTAGTCGCGCATGCGGGCGGGTTGAATATCTAGAAATACGATCCCCCGCAAAGCCGCCTGAACATCGTGAACATCCGAGATGGCATCCGGCCGGACGCGACCTCCTCCTTCGACCTGACCAAGTAGGGAGCGTAGGGCAGAGTATGTCTTTGACTCGGCGTTACCTTTGCCTTGGGTCCGCAGTGCGGCTTTGATCCCGCCGCCCTGCTGTCGTCCGGCTGCGCCTCGCAGGGTGGGGGCATCCGTGTCGAACGCGTAGTTGTTTGAAGGGCGCGAAATGCGTTCGCTGTTCAGCAGGGCATCTGCCTCCGTGTCAACACCGAGAAGGTGCTCAAGAGTACGGGCCCCCGGCATCGCCTCGTTCGCGTCGAACTGCCAACAGGTGCTGAGCTCGAATGCGTGGTGACCGCTCCTCGCGGCCTCGACAGTCTGACCGCGGACGGCCGGCCAGATCTCGCGTTGTCCCTCGTACCTCCCGCGCAAAACGTCGCCAAGAGGGTAGTCGAGCGCGGCGCCCTGTAGAAATCTCAGTGCATCCAGCGCGTTGCTCTTCCCGGAGGCGTTCGGGCCCACGAGGAGCGTGAGCGGCGCGAACTCGATGACATTTCGAGCTTCGCCGAAGCTCTTCCAGTTCGTGAGCGTGAGAGATTTGAGCGTCATCCTACTTCTCGGGTGAGTGGGGGAAGGTCGCTTGGTGGCACGCGCTTCGGCTCGAAGATGCTCAGGATGGCGAGCAGCTCGTCGACATCACCGGACTCGGTGAAGACGCCGTCGAGGCTCTCGGTGTGGATGGTCGTAAAGGGTGGCGCGTACAGGCGCTCGATCTCGATGCCACCGTTCTGCGCAATGTAGTTCTGCAACACCTGCAAGAACCGGAGCTGTTGCGACGAGAGGCGCGGATGCGTGTGAACGAACGCGGTGAACGCCTGCTCGACGGCCGCCGCCTCAAGCCCCACCAGCCCGCGAAACACTTCGAGGAGCGAGCGTCGGATCTGCGGATCTCGGCCCGCCAGCTGCTTCACGTTGGCTTTGTCGTCGACCTCGAGCACCAGCTTCGCGAGCTCTTCGAGTTCCTCGTCGCGGACCGCGTTGCCAGCGCGAACGCGGCGCAGGGTCGCGTGCTCCATGAACTGGGTGCGCAGCACGGACTCCACGCGCCGCTTGTACTCGACCAAGTCGAGCCCCTCCATGCGAGGAATGTACTCCGCCACGGAAAAGTCAGCGTCGCTGATGTCGAAGACCTGAGGCGCCACTCGCCCGGTCGGGGTGCTCTGCTGGTACTTCATGATCCCACGCAGATCTACGCGCAGTCCCTCTAGTTGGTGGACCTCCGCCGACGCCCAGAAGCCCTTGCTCCGCACTTGCTTGATCGAGTCTGCGCGAGCCTTGACCGGGTTCTGATTCTTGGCCAACAGCTCCACAGCCTCTTCGACTCGTACGCGCAGGTCTTGCACCTTCGGGGCGGCCGGTCCGCCCAGCACCAACTCGAGCTGCAGCCTCGTCATCAGGAGGTCGAAGCGGTAGGCGTCCTCGTCTCCGCGGATGCTTCGAAGGTGCTGAAGCGGAGCCGCAATCGACAACAGATCTGCCTGCGTGGCTGCTGCGAAGTGATGGATACGGTCACCACTGGTGAGCGCTTCGAGTTCCTTCCAGCGATCGCGCGCTGCGATACTGTTGGTATCTCGGACCGCGCGAACGTCGCCCATGATGAGCGCGGCGGCGGACTCGAACGCGGGCTGGTCCATCTTGTCGAGCGCGGCTTGGGCTAGCGCGACACGCGTCTCGAAAAGGTGCTGAAGTAGTGACTTTGGCGGCGCGGGGTCCGACTCTTTGTACTCTTCGTCGAAGTACCAGAAGTTAGACCAGTGATCGAAGATCAAGAACTCGGCCTTGTCCTTGCCAGGACCGAACAGATTCTTGCACAACCTCGTGCCGCGTCCGATCATCTGCCAGAACTTCACGTAGGACTTCACCGGCTTGGCGAATACCAAGTTCACGACCTCGGGAACGTCGATGCCGGTGTCGAGCATGTCGACAGAGATCGCGATGGTGAGCTCATTGGCGGGGTCCTTGAAGTCGTCGATGAGCTGATCGGCCTTCGTTTCCTGATTGTCGATCACGCGGCAGAAGGTCGAACCGTACTGAGGGTAGAGCTCGCTGAACATCTCGGAAAGATGCACGGCATGCAGATGGCTTCTCGCGAAGACGATCGTCTTGCCGACGTGGCTCGCGGTCACTTCGCGAATGCCCTCCTCCATCAGCGAGCGCCAAATGAAGCGCGTGGTGTCCTTGTTGAACACGTGCTTATCCATGTCTTCGGCGTCGTAGTCGACCTGCTCTGCGGCCGGATCCTGATCTTCGAGCTCCGCCTTCTGCTCTGCGCTCAGGTCGCTGTATCGCAGTCCGCCGCGAAGCTGGCTGCTAGGCGTGCGAACCTGAAAATGTGCAAGGAACGGCGGATTGGCTTCGACAGCGTCCTTGTAGCTGAAGTGCGAGGTTGGGTCGCGATCCTCGCAGCCGAACAACTCGTAGGTGTTACGTTCGATCAGCTGAATGGGCGTGGCAGTGAGACCGACTTTATGCGCATCGAAGTACTGGAAGATGGTCCGGAACTTCTTATAGATGCTGCGGTGCGACTCGTCCGCGATGATCAGGTCGAAGAAGCCGACGTCAAAGTCGGCGAAGCACTTCATCATCGCCGGGTACGTGGCGAGGTACAGCCGCTTGTTGCGATCGCTGGCGGTCGTGCGGCTCACGACAATGCGTGGCTCGCCTGGCATGAACTCTTTGAACGCGCGGTCCGCCTGCCTGCGCAGCTCTCGCCGGTCACTCAGAAAGAGGATCCGCTTGGCCCAGCTGGCGCGCATCAGCACGTCGGTGAGAGAGATGGCGACGCGGGTCTTGCCCGTGCCGGTCGCCTGCACCAAGAGTGCTGTGCGGAAGTTGTCTGTAAACCGCTCACAGACTCGCTTCACGGCCTCGAGCTGGTACATGCGGTCAGCGATGAGCAGATTTGGCTCGACGGTGGCGAGCGCCTTCTTGTTCGTCCTCTGGTGCGTGAGGTACTCGAGGCTATCCTTCGAATAGAACCCGTAGACCTTGCGGTACGGGTACCCCTGCGCGTCGTCCCACAAGAAGATGTCGATGCCGTTGGTGAAGAAGATGACCGGTCGCACGCCGGTCTCTTTCTCGAGGCAGACCGCGTACATCCGAGCTTGCTCCGCGCCGATGCGCGCGTCTTTGGCGGTCTTCTTGGCCTCGACGACAGCGAGGCGCTTGCCGTCATCGCCGTAGAGAACGTAGTCCGCAAAGCCCTCGCCGGACTCGGTCGGCATCGTGCACAGAGGGACTTCCTGCCGCACTTCGTCCGTATTCGCCCCGGTCGGCCCGACGTTCCAGCCCGCGGCCAGCAGAGCCTGATCGATCAGACGGTGGCGCGTCTTCTCCTCGTCGAAGTGCAGGAACGACGCGACCTTCTGCCCCTCCGCTTTGAGCTCGCTGAGCTGCGTCGCGTGCTCGGTGGCCGCGCGCTCGGCGTCGAGCCGCTTCTTGGTCTCCGCTTCGAGAGAACGAAGTACCGACTCGTACTTGGCCTCGGCGAGTCGTAGCTTCTCCAGTGCATCTTTTGTCTTGGCTGTCGCGTCCGGCTCAAGCTGTGGCGCTACAAACTGAGAGGTAGCTTGGGGAGCGCCACGGTCCACCTGGACGTGGAACCAGCGAGCGATGTCGAAGAGCTGATACAGACAGTCGAGGGAGAGCTCGCTGGTGATCGGGCGGCGAGGATGGGCGGCGTGGTTGCCTGCCTTCCGCACGGTGTGCAGCTTGTTCTGGACTACTTCAGGCACGGCCTGGCGGAACGACTCAGCGTTCATCAAATCGTTGAGATTGTCCGAATAGGGCGGACGCAGTCGATAGGTGTCGTAGATCGCGGCGACGGCTTGCTCAACGAAGGTGCGCTGCTTCAACAGAGAGGCTGTCGGGTCGTCGTGCGCATAGCGCTCCGCGAAAGCCGCCTGATCGGCGAGCGCGGCGCGCTTGTCTCGCAGAAACTCGAAGTTCTGCGATTTCATGTTTGCGCACTCCGTCCGGTCCATGTCGGAGCTCTCTTCACGGGCTGTGCCATCAGAGTTCGACCTCGTACTTTGCGAGCCAGTTCGTAAACGTTTGGTAGCTGGGCAGCCCCACGAGGTCGGCAGCCTTGGTCTTGTTCCCCTGCGACTCCCCGATCGCCCGCTTGAGGTAGGTCTGCGCGACTTCCTTCAGCAGTTGCGGGAGATTGAACCCCTCGCCGAGCGGCTTTCCAAGCAGATCCTGGCGTACGGGCGTCGCCGCGGGAAGCACGGCCTCGCGCACATCCTCGACCGAGATGGCCGTGCCCTCGCTCCATATGGCCGCTCGCCGTAGCGTGTTCAGCAGCTCACGCACGTTCCCTGGCCAGGTGTGCGCGGTGAGAAGGTTCTTTGCGCCGGCAGAAAGTTTCTTGTCCTTGTAGCCGGGCTCGCCGGCCGCCTCACGGTTCACCTGTTCGAGCAAGCTCTCCACCAGCATGCCAAGGTCGCCGGTGCGTTCCCGGAGAGGCGGGATCTTGAGGACAGCCACGGCCAGGCGATAGAAGAGGTCCTCGCGGAACCTGCCGGCCGCGATCTCCTCGGTGAGGGTGCGGTGGGTCGCGGCGATGATCCGCACGTCGACCTTGATCGGCTTCGTGGCACCCAGGCGCACCACCTCGCCCTCCTGCACGACCCGGAGCAGCTTCACCTGTGCCGGCCCGGGCAGCTCGCCGAGCTCGTCCAGGAACAGCGTGCCGCCGCTGGCAGCTTCGAAGTAGCCTTTGCGCGGCTGCTTCGCGTCGGTGAACGCTCCCTTCTCGTGACCGAACAGCTCGGACACGACCAGCTCCTCCGGAATGGCGCCGCAGTTCACCGCCACGAACGGCTGCTCGCGCCGGGGGCTCGCACGGTGGATCGCACGCGCGAGCATCTCCTTGCCCGTGCCAGACTCACCTTCGATCAGTACGGGCACGTTTCGCGTCGCGACTCGGCGGGCGCGCTGGATGAGGCGAGCCATCACGCGACTGCGATGCAGGATATCCGCGAATTCTGGGGCCTCCGGCGCCTCGGCGGCGCTGCCTTGGCGCAGACGCTCGTCCTGCTCGCGCAATAGGTCGGGGATGAAGTCCGCAGAGATGTCGAAGGGCACCGACGCCGTACGCACTCCATGGTCCTTGGAGGACTCGATCAGCTCAGCAGGAAAACGGGTCTTGCCGAGGATGATCCAAACCGCGGCCATGGCAGGCGTGCCCGGGCTCAGGTGAAAGGCGAGCGCCACGCCGCGAGGATGCGCGGCCAGAGCGCGCTGCACCCCCCGTATGGCAGCCTCGTAGATCTCTCCGAAGTCGGTGGGTCCGCTGAGTCGTTCGTGAACGACCTCGATGCGTGCCTTCGTTCTGGCGCGCAGCCACTTTGTGTATGGAGAGACCAGCCGCTCGTCGTAGTCGGACAACAAGAACGCCTCGTCGAATGAGCGAGCCTCGAGAGCCTGCGCGATCGGACCGATGCCCACCACCTCGCTCTCGGTGGGCGCGCGGAGATCGGTTCTTCCTAACCAGGCGACGAGTACCTTCTGCACGGCGCCAAGGTACAAAGAATCTTGCGCATGCACAAGATGTGTTACCCATAGGGATCGGCTAAGTAGTTGAAACGGCTAGAAGTGGCTCCGCGAGAAGGCGGCCCCGGCCCTGGCACAAGGCGTGCGATAGCGCCTGCCATGACCAACGCCGTCCGCACCGCGCTTCTCGAGATCTCCGTTGTCTGCTCGGCCGAGGAGGTGACCGCCGAAGTACGCGACCGTCGACCCGACAGCTTGGCCTTCTTTGGCGATCTCGACGAAGAGCAGCGCGACCAGCTGGTACTGGATGCTTGGAGCATCGGCCTGCGGGCACTCCACAACGCGCACACCGCCTCGCAAGAATCGAAGCTGAAGGATGTCGGGGAGGCGATCGTCTCGGACATGGACCGGCAGCTTCGCTCTCACGTCGAGCAGCAGCAGGCGACGATCGCGACGGTGCTGTCGCGCTTCTTTGATCCCAAGGACGGCCAAGTCACGCAGCGCCTGGCGGCATTCGTCGATGATCAGGGCGTTCTCGCTCGGCTGCTCGAGAAGTACATCGGCGCGAACAACAGCGTGCTGACCGAAGCTCTCGCCCGGCAGGTTGGTGAGACGAGTCCACTGTTCAAAAAGCTGAACCCGACCGACAGCAACGGCCTGGTGAAGACCATGGAGGGTCAGCTTCGCAACGTGATGAACCAGGGCCATGCCGAGCTGGTCCGCGCGCTGGACCCGCTCGCCGAGGACGGTGCAGTCGCTCGCTTTCTGCGCAGCCTGCGCGAGGAGCTGAAGGGCGCCGACGAAGACCGTGCCAAGCAGCTCTCGGCAGCCCTCGCGGCTCTCGATGCCAACGACGAGAACTCGCTGCTCAGCCGCCTGGTGCGCGAGACGCACCGTGCCCGCGAGGAGGTGCTCGCCGCGGTCAACCCGGACGCGCCGAGCTCCCCGATGTCGCTCATGAAGACCAGCCTCGTCAGGCTTATGCAAGAGCAGGGCGCAACCCAGCTCGAGCTCGCCAAGGGGCAAGCCAAACGCCAGGAGGCGTTCGAGAAGGACCTTCGCGACGCCGTCACCCGGATCGAGACCAAGCGCACGCAGGATCTCAAGACCACGCGCGGCGGTTTCGACTTCGAGGATGCAGTGATGTCCTTCATTCGCGCCGGCACCCAGAGCGCCCCGTGTGTCTTCGACGTCACCGGGGCAACCGCGGGAGTCGGCCGCTGCAAGAAGGGCGACGCGGTCCTGCGCTTCACCAGCGAGAGCGCCTTCGCCGGCGCCGGTGTGGTGTTCGAAGCCAAGCGCGACGCCACGTATACGGTGCAGAAGGCCATCGACGAGCTCGACGTAGCGCGCAAAAACCGCGACGCCGCCGCGGGCGTCTTCGTAATGGCACGCTCCCACGCGAACCCTGCCTTTCCGCGGTTTGCCCGCTACGGCAGCAACGTGCTGCTGATGTGGGACGATCAGGACCCCGCGACCGACGCGTACCTGCACGCGGCCATTCTGCTCGGAATGGGCCTCGTCACCCGCTCTCGGACCACAGGCGACACGGGCGACATCAACGCCCTGCGCGACATCGAAAGCCGCATCGAAGCCGAGCTGTCGCGGCTCGGCAACATGGAGAAGCACAGCGAGCTAATCCGCAAGAACGTCAACGGCATCAGCGAGGAGGTCCGCAAAGCGCAGAATGCACTCGACCTCTTGCTTCGTAAGGCTCGCAGCACGC
>JBEGTL010000107.1:0-17753 GCA_041179425.1 Pseudomonadota bacterium
AGCCTGGCGCGGCTCGCGCCGGGAGACGGCCACTCGATCTCACGCTGCGCGAGCCGTGACAGGCGCTCCGTCTACTGAAACCTTCCCCGTTTCTCACCCACAGATTTGGCGGAGGAGCCCAAATTTGACGCGCGCGCCGATCGCACTGTGCGGACAGCACTCTACGACACGACGGAGGTCCGTATCAGACTCCCGTGCGACACAAGTAAGGCGCGCTGGCACCAATCCTGCTCTGCGTCCGACCAGCTCGGGTGCGGTCGTTCCGCGCGCCGAGCGAAAACAGGAGTTCGATTGCATGAGCAGGACATCAGTGGTGCACGGCGTCGTGGGTCTCGCCTCCGTTCTGGCCGTGCTGGCCACCGTGACTTTCACCGGCACCGCGAGAGCAGACGAGTCCGCGTATCGGATCCAAGGCGTGCGGCCTGAAGTGCACTTGTCGGTGGGAGGGCACGGCGACCTCGGTGCCGGCTTTCGAATCGACATCCCGATCGTGCCTGAGGGTTTTTTGCGCCGCGGGCGAGACGACTTCGCACTGAGCCCCGGCCTCGATCTCCAGTTCTACGACTTCGACCATGACGACGACTTCGACCGTCGACCGGGCCGCCGTCACGACGACGATGCGGTGCTGGTCATTCCGCAGCTTGCCGCGCAGTGGAACATCTACTTCCCGCGCCACGCTTGGTCCATCTTCCCGGAGGCAGGACTCGCCGTGGTGATTGGAGACTGGCACGGCGACGACAACGTCCACGTCGATCCGCTCGTTGCCTTCGGCGCGCGCAAACACCTCAGCGGACGCACGGCGTTGGTGATGCGTGCCGGCTGGCCGAGTGGCTTTCAGATCGGCGTCGCGTTCTGAGCGACCCGCGCGCTACAAGGCGACCCGGAAGCCCAGGTACTCGAGCCTGAAGTTCGCCTGAAAGGCGTTGCGCGCATAGGTGCGTAGCGCGCGCGCGTCGAGTGCGTACGCACCGCCGCGCACCACGTGCGGAGCCGACGCCGCGCCGGCCGTGTTGCGCGGGTTGTGCTCGGGCCCGTGCAGGTAGAAGCGCGGACTGTCGCGGTCTTCGCACCACTCGTAGACGTTGCCGGCCATGTCCTCACAACCGTAAGGGGAGGCGGCGGCGGCGAAGCGGCCCACCGGCTGCGTTCGTCCGCCCACCGGCTTGCCGAAGTTGGCGAGACGTTCGTTCGGGTCTTCTCGGCCCCACGGGTAGCGTCGACCGTCTGCACCGCGCGCCGCCTTCTCCCACTCTGCTTCGCTGGGCAGGCGTCGACCCGCCCAGCGACAGTACGACGTTGCGTCGAGCCACGACACAAAGACGACGGGGTGATCGAGCAACGCGGTCGGACACGAGCGCCCACGCCAGTGCGCCAAAAAGCGGCCCGACTCGGAGTCGGTGGGGCGGTAGCCCGTCGTCTGTACGAAGCGCGCGAACTGACGGTTGGTCACTGGGTGCTTGGCGAGAAAAAACGCGTCGAGGAAGATGGGGCGGCGGCTCGGGCCCATCGGGAACTTGCCGCGTTCCACCGGCAAGAGTGTGTTGCCGTCTCCATCGTCGATCGCGGACGGCGCCGTGTTGTTAGGCTCGCGAGGGCTGTCGGGCGCAACGTTGGACAGCACTGCGTCGAGCTGCGCGCGCAGTGTGCCGCAGTCTTGGGGACGGGCCTGACGGTCTTTGCTGAGGCACGACAAGATGATGCGCTCGAGCTCGGGCGGCAGGTCGGCAGAGTACTGGGAGGGCGGCGGCGGCGTGCGCTCGACGTGCGCCAGCATCATCTCGTAGTGGTTGTCTGTCTCGAAGGGAAGACGACCCGTGACCGCCCGATAGAGCAAGATACCGAGCGCGTAGATGTCTGCGCGGTGGTCGAGCAGCTCGGAGGTCTTGACCTGCTCGGGCGCCATGTATTGACAGGTGCCGAGCGTGACGCCGGTCATCGTGTAGCTCGTGCCGGCCAGGACCTTGGCGATGCCGAAGTCGGTCACCTTGGGGTGGATGCCGGTCTCGTCGACCCGCAGCAGCACGTTTTGTGGTTTGAGGTCGCGGTGCACGATGCCGCGCTTGTGTGCCTCGGCCATGGCGTCGAGCACGCCAAAGAACAGCGGCTTGAGCTCGCGCAGCGGCAGCGCCGACGCCCAGCTCTCGAAGTGCTGCTCGAGGGTAGGGCCCTCCACCAGCTCGAGCACGAGCGCGATCATGTCCGGGTGCTCGATGAAGTCGTACGCCGCCACCACGTGCGGGTGGCTCCAGCGCATGCTCAGCCGGGCCTCGCGCGCGAAGCGGCGGCGGATGCTGGCGTCGCCCATCAACGACCCGTGCAGGGTCTTGATGGCGACGGCGCGCTGCCGCACGTGGTCGGTGGCGCGGTACACCACGCCCATACCGCCTTCGCCGATCACGCCATCGAGCGTGTAGGCCTCGGAGATGACGGTGCCAGGCGCCAGGATGCGGGGTGGGAGGCTACTGCTGCGGACCTTGCCGAGCAGGACCGTGGGCGCCACCTCCAGCAACGAGCGCCCACAGCCCGAACAGAAGCGGGCTTTGTCGGGCAGGGTCTCGCCACAGTCGGGACACTGAGCCATGGGCCGCGACTCTAGCGCGACCGCCGGCCCTGGCCCAAGTGTGCAGGCAGAGCGAGGGGCACGCTACGCGCCGCGGCTCACGGCGTCTTGGGGATCATCTTGATGTCGTTGGGGCCCGACTTCGTGACCTCCCAGGGCACCGTGAAGGCCTTCTTGGTCTCGAGATCGACCACGCCGATGTAGTGATCGCCGGGCACTGCCACCAGCACTCGGTTGTCCGGGGTACTCGACACGCCGTAGGGCATGTTGCCGGCCGCGCCGACCTCGATCTGCTGTGCTTTTGTGGCGACGTTGCCCTCGAGCCTCATCTCGGTGAGGTACGCCTTCTTGTTTTCGTACGACGGGTAGACGACCGTCTTGCGCGAGTGGACGGCCGTGCACGGATATTGGCTCGGCGCGGTCACGCGGACGTCGTCGGACGCGACGGGCTTCAGCGGGTCCGTCACATCGATCACGTTGTGACCGCCGACGTTGCCCGTGAGCAGGGTGGGCGCCTGCACCAGGAACGCGGTCTTGGTACCGGGGAAGAAGGCGGTCCCACCCGCGTCACCGGTGAGGCCTCGGGTCTGGCCGCTCTTGGTCGGGTCAGCGATGGAGAAGGTCTTGGCGTTGCCAGCAGTGCCGTAGGTCAGTATGCCGACCGTGCCCGTGTCGTCGATCGCTAGCTCCTCGTTCCACTGCGCGCCGGTGTTCAGCTTGGTGAACGTTCGCTTCTCGATGTCGACATAGGAGAAGTAGTTCTCGGAGAGCTGCCCCACGAAGGCCTTCTTGCCATCTGGCGTGATGACGATGCCCATGGGGCTCTTGCCCGTGTTGAGCTCGCCGACGACCTCGAGCTTCTCGAGGTCGACGAACAGTAAGATGCCGTCCCCGGGGGGCACGTCGACGAAGTAGCTGAGGAAGCTGCCCGAGATGGAGACGAGCGCGGTCTTGCCGTCGGGCGTGATGTTGAGTGCGACGGGGCCCGGGGAGTACTTGCTCAGGTCGACCTGGCCGACCATCACATCTTTGCGCGACGCACCCTCCACCATCTTGTCGACGTTGAAGACCGTCAGTGTCTGATTGAGAAAGTCGGCGGACACGGCCAGCTGCGGCTTGTCACCACCCGAGGTCGGCTCGGCAACATCTGGTGTGCCGGGCTCGGGCTCTGACGGCCCGCCTGCATCGCCGCCGCCCGCAGCTTGGCCGGCGTCTGCGCGCGCCGGGCCAGCATCTTTGCCGCTCGCGGCCACCGAACCATCTTTTTTTGCGCCCGAATTTGGTGAGCTCGTGCCGCCAGCGTCTTTTTTGACCGGGACAGTCTGCTCACCATCGTCGCCATCATCGCCAGACGCGTTGTCGTCGCCGTCGGTGACCGGTGGAGACTTGGGGCCGTCGTCGACGCTCGGCTCGTCGCAGGCACTCATCGTCAACGCCAACACACCCGCCAAAGCCAAAGTAAGTCGCATCGCCAAATCTCCGTTCTTCACTCGCGGTGTCGGCCCGCGAGCGATGCCGCGCTTCGACGTGCGCTCGCGCGCGGACCGCTCACTTCGACGCTCGAAGCGCAGCTGACTCTTACCGCACTCGGGTAGGCCGCGTCGCCATGGGAACGCCGAAAAGTGCGCTGAAGCGGGCGCTCACCCAACAGCTCGCCGGGGTGGGCTAGCCAAGAGTGAACGAACGTTCGCAGATTCAGCTCGAAAGGCAGTGGCTGTTCGCCGACCCCGACGCCGGCGGGCTGAACGATGATTCAGCCGCGCTCAGCGAGCGTCGAGGCGGTTGTAATCGAACAGTCCGGAGGCGATGGGCTCGAGCTGGGAATACGCCGCGTGGGCGCGGTCGCTGAGCTCCCAAAAGCGCGGGTCGGTGCGGCGGACGCCAAAACGTACGCGCACCGCGTCGTAGCTTGCGTCGTCTGTGAGCGCGCCCAGCGCCGCCACGAACGCGGGCAGCTCGCTCTGTCGCACGCTGTACAGGGCATTGGGGTAAGTGCCCAGGAACCCACGCAGCAGCGTCACCCTGTCTTCGCGCGGCACGCGCCGATCGTCCTCGTTGAACAGGTGCGCGACGTTGGTGTGTGCACTCTCGCGAAGGAGCGTCACGTACTTGGCGCCGCCCTCGTCGAGCAAAATCTCGACGAAGCTCGTCTCGGGCAGACGAGTCGCTGCCTGTCCGGGGAGCTGTGCGATGGGCAGCAGGGCTTCGCGCAGCGCCGCGTCGGTCTCACGCTCGGCGTCGTACGAGCGGTTGACGACCGGCACGACGTAGTCGGCCATCATCTGGTACAGCTCCAGCTCGGGCGTGTCGGTAGTGTACGCGATGGCGGGCTCCTGCTTGGAGTAGGCAAACTTGCCGTAGACGTGGTCTTTGACCTCGTCGTCGGTGCCGCGATACCAGCTCTCCATCAGTGGCTTGCGTCGCGCCACGGGCAACAACGTCAAGAAGTTGAACTCCCCTTCCATACGCAAGAAGTCCATGTACAGCCGCGAGTGCAGCTGATGTCCGACGTTGCCGAAGACGTCGTAGCCAGCGACGAGCAAGTAGTGGATGCGCTCGAGCAGGGTGTAGTCGATCACCCAGGTCGTCTTGGGCGCACCGCCGACCAGGTCCTTGACCACCGTCGCACTGTCGAAGTGACGCAGCACCGTGAGCGCCGCGTTGTCGTTTTGACCATCGCCGTCCCACAGCTGCTGCAGCGTGACCGGACCACTGGTGGTGGCGAGATCGGTGAGGTAGGCGCTCTTGGCCTGCAGGTAGCGCTCCTGCTGCTTTGCGTACTTGCGCCACGTGATGAGCAGGTTGTTGCTCCCCATCTCTGCCGGCAGCGCCAGGTCGTCCACCGCGCTGGCGAGCAGCTCGGCCTCGCGTGCGATGATCGGCGACTCCGGGTCGACGAACATGATCCAGAACCTGTCTTCGATCACGTTGAGGGCGACCTGTCCTCGGCACACCGGGCCCTTGATGAAGCCGGCCATCGTGAACATCGCCTCTTCGAGCATGAATCGATAACGCGAGTGCACCGGAAGCTGCGCGAACGCGGCGAACGGGTTGGCCGCGACCGAGCGCTTGTACCCGGGCATGGTGCCCACGTCGTAGATGGGATCGATGAACAGCTCGCGATAGCGCGCGAGGCGCTTGTCGCTCAGCGGGTAGGGCATCTGCGTCTTGGCCAGCCGGGTGTCGTCGCGGCGCACGAGGCGGTAGTAGAACGGCTCGTTGCCAGGCCCCTCGAAGGGACGTCGCGTCGCGATCTCGTCGACCGGGATGGGGCTCGGCGTACGCGAGCGGACCAGACGAAAGAAGGTCTGCTCGTCGATCGCGTCGAAGTAGAGAGCCCCCAAGAACAGGTGCTCGTAGATGTAGCGCGAGACCAGCTGCTGCTTGAGGCCGGGTGCGTTGAAGAACGTCTCCCAGCGCGCGACGTTGTCTTCGAGGGCGGGCGAGAGTGGCGGCAACGCCTCGTGCGGTGTGCCTGCGGCCACCCAGCCCACGAGAGACAGGTGCTCCGGATCGCTGAGCTGGGGGAGGGCGTACGGCATGCCCCAGCTCGGGTGGTCCTTCTTGAACTGGTCGAACTCGGAAGCCTTGGGGCACACCTGCTCGCGGTCGAGGCCGATCTCGAAGCTCTTGGGCAGCGGCATGCCCGTGAGGGGCAGCGGGTTTTCGCGCTTGAGGTCGAGCATGCGCGTGAGCAGCGCCACCCGCGGGTCGATCTGGTCGTTCTCCGGGAGCACGGGGTAAAAGCCCTTGCCGCGCCACTCTTCGACGCTCTGTGCATCGATGTTGAGGCGCGTGGGCGGCGCTTCGCGGAGGCGCGAGTTCTCGTAGACCTTCTGTTTGGTGGCGCCGCGGGCGATGCCGTCCCACGAGCTGAGCTTGAGCTGGCAAGGCGCGTCGTAGCAGCCGTGACAGACCACGCAGCGATGGTCGAAGGTGGTTTTGGCGGCCTGCCACTCCAGCTTTTGTTCTTCGGGCATGCTGGTGGGAACCGGCATGACCACTGGCTCGAGAGTCTGCTCTGGCTCGACTGTCGAGCACGCCGTCAAGAAAAAGAAGAGCGCTATGCCAGCAAGACCCATCCGATAAGGCAAAGTCGACCCCCGATTGCGCGCCGACGCTCGGCGCAGCCCCTTCAAGTGTCCGCTGTGCCATGAAAGCTAGAGCTCAGCCCGCCGAGCCTGCGTTACCTCACCATCTGCGCAGCTTAGCCGGACGCATCACCAACGGGACGTGAGGGGGCAACCACGAATGGCCCACGCCCCTGGTTGATCGCTCTACGTGGTCAAAGTTGAGGTAACGTCGGCCTCGAGCCACAGACACGGTGCTTCTCGGCCACTTAGCGATGACCCTTAACGAGATGCGTCCAGACGGAGTAACGAAGATGCTGCGTTCGTCGATTGTTCGTTCGCGCGCCCGAGGGGTCGCTTCGACTTTGCTGCTTTCCGGTCTGTTCTTCGTCGCCATGGGGGGCGTGGGCTGCCAGCTCTCGACGGATGGACAGAGTGGCCCTGAGCTCGACGCCAGCAGCGCTCCCTCCTCGTCGTCCAGCGTCTGCAACTTGACCTGTGCGCGTGGCAGCCACTGTGAGCTTGACGCCCAAGGCCCCGTCTGCGCGGTCAACAGCACTCCCGAGAGCGATGCTGGCACCAGCACCGCGCCGCCGACCACCAGCCCACCCGGCGCTTGTAACCTGGCCTGCAAGCAGGGGAGTCATTGCACCGTGGGCGCCCAAGGCCCCGCTTGTGTGCCAGACACGCAGCCGCCCGTGGTCACAGAAGACGCAGGGACCCCAACTAAGGAGCGGGATGCGGGGGCGCCGCCAACCGAGACCTGTAGCTTGGCGTGTGGCACCGGCCACCACTGCCAGCTGACCCCCAAGGGGCCGCACTGCGTTGTCGACGAGAAGGCCGTCGATGCAGGCACTGAGACGGCGTGCGGCAGCGAGACGTGTGCCGCCGACGAGAAGTGCTGTAGCGCGAGCTGCGGCATCTGCGAACCCAGAGGGGGCGCCTGCCCGGCCATCGCGTGTCCGATCGTAGATGCCGAGGTCCCCAAGCAGACCTGCGCCAACACCAAGTGCCCGGCGCGCACGTACTGCGACGACATCACCGGCACTGCCGAGTGCAAACAGCTGCCCTCGTGCGACACCGTCAAGTGCACCGCCACCACGACGTGCGAGCTGGTGCAGGTGCAGTGTGTCCGCGCGCCGTGCCCGCCTCTGCCGATGTGTGTCCCCAAAGAGACTCAGGTCTGCAACTTGGCGTGTAAGGTCGGTACGCACTGCGCGATCCTGGGCAATGGTCCCAAGTGCGAGGCTGACGATCAGAACGTGAGCTGCGGCAAAAAGACGTGCAGTGCAGGTCAGATCTGCTGCAACGCGGGCTGCGGCATCTGCGGCAGCCCCAACGGCGCTTGTCCCGCCATCGCGTGTGTGCCGAGCGACGGGACAGTCTGACTGCGCGTCGGTCACGATTCGTGTCCACGACTGCAAGGGCAACCCCGCGGCCCGCGTGACACTCAAGTCGTCCAACGAGCTCACCCGACAACGTTTGTGAGCGGGCTGGCCATAAAAACGCGGTGTTTCTGCAGACTGCCACGCGTGATGGCAGTTGCGGCGGTGTCTTGACCGATTTCGACCGCTCGCGGGCGGGCGCAGGCCATCCCCGTCCAAGGTCGGGAAAGTCTTTGCTCCTGTCTGGAACTCGAGTTCAATCCGCGCACATTCGCCTGGCCCCCCACCAGCCGCTCGGAGCTCGCGTGCAAGACCTCTCACCACGCCTCGGTGCGCGACCCAAGCTCGCGTACGGCATCGGCCTCGCAGCAGAAGGCATCAAGAACAGTGCGTTCAACACCTTCTTGCTCTTCTACTACCAGCAGCTCGTGGGGCTCGACCCTGCGCTGTGCGGACTCGCGCTGTTCGTCGCGCTCTGCGTCGACGCGGTGCTCGACCCGCTGATCGGCGCGTGGTCTGACAGCTTTCGTTCGCCGCTCGGTCGACGCCACCCCTTCATGTACGCCGCCATCGTGCCGCTGTGCCTGTGCTTCTGGTTGGCGTTTCGCCCGCCGCTCGACATGAGCACGCTCGGCAAGTTCAGCTGGCTGTTGGTGTTCGCGGTGGGCACGCGCGTGTCGATGGCGCTGTTCCTCATCCCGCATCTGTCGCTGGTCCCCGAGCTCACTCACGACTTTGGCGAGCGGACTTCGCTCACCAGCCTGCGCACCGTGTTCGGCTGGATCTTTGGTCTGCTCAACGGCCTGCTCGGCTACGCGGTCTTCCTCAAGGCGACACCTGAGTATCCACAAGGTCTGCTCAACGCGGCCGGCTACGGCCCGTTCTCCGTGTTTGGTGCCGTGGTCATGTTCGTGGCCATGAGTGTGTGCGCGCTCGGCACGCAAAAGGTTGCGCGAGAGGCGCACGAAC
This sequence comes from Pseudomonadota bacterium, assembly GCA_041179425.1. Taxonomy (GTDB): domain Bacteria; phylum Myxococcota_A; class Polyangia; order Polyangiales; family DASUME01; genus DASUME01. Next base: position 8,985 of record JBEGTL010000107.1, read on the forward strand.
GTCGCGGCGTGGGCGCGCATCCACCGCTGAGCGAGCTGCCTCGCGCCATCAAACGTGCGCTCTCGGGCCAGGCGTATCGCTCGGTGGTGCTGGCCGGACTGTTCCTCTCGGTCGCCTTTGGTATGACCGAGAACCTCAACAACTACATGAACACGTTCTTCTGGGGGTTCACGTCGGTCCAGGTCAGCATGTTCATCGTGGTGATCTTCGTCGCCTCGCTGTTCGTGCTGAGCATCTCGCGTCCGTTGCTCGCGCGTTTTGGGAGCCGCAACGTGGCTGTGGGCTGCGGCGTCGTCATGACGGTGATCGGCCCCGTCTTCATCGGACTACGGCTTGCTGGTTTTATGCCCGAGGTCGGAGGATCGGCGCTGCTCACCGTGCTCTCGGTCGGCGTGTTCTTCAGCTACGGCGCGATCATCTTGGGCACGGCCGTGCTGGGCAAGATGATCGCCGACGTGAGCGATCAGTACGAGCTCGAGACCAACACCCGGCAGGAGGGCATGCTGTTCAGCGCGAGTATGTTCCTGACCAAGGCCGCCTCGGGTCTCGGCACGTTCGTGAGTGGGTTGATCATCAAGACGGCGCACTTTCCCGAAGGGGCCACGCTCAAGACCGTGAGCACCTCGGCCATCGCACAGCTCGGGATTGGGTCGGCCCTCGGAACACTGCTGCTCGGTTCGGGCGCAATCTACTTTTTTGCGCGCTTCAACCTGCGTCGCGAGGACCACGAGCACATCGTCAGTGAGCTCATCAAGCGCAGAGACCATCAAGGCAGCATCGGGCAAGTGGTCGTGTCGAGCCTCGAAGTCGACGAAGTCCGCGCGTAGAATCCGCCAGCGACGACCTCGTGATCACGCAGCACAACGGCGGAGCGACCAGCGAGGCGTGGTGGAGCGAGGTCAACGAGGCCTTCGGTGCGCGTTTGCGCGATCAGTAGATGGACGTGCCGTCACCGAGCAAGTCGGAGTGGCAGTCGACGCCCGCCCGGCTCGTGCAGTTCTTCACGAAGGTGTTGAGCACGTCTTGTTTCCAGCCGCCGAAGTAGTCGCCGTGCACCGAGTACCCGCCCGGCTGATTGGCTTCGTACATGTCTGACGCCAAGCGCCAATCGCGCTTGCTGCCGGGCGCGAGGTCGTACTCGACCTTGTATTCGATGTGCGGGATCGCGACCCAGCCTGCCGGACACTTGCCGTTCTCTGGGTACGCCACGTGTGTCTGCACCTTGGGATCGGCGTCGGTCGTCTGCAGGTGCACGCCGTCCCAGCACTGCGGGAAGTCGAGGTACATGATGGTGTGCCCACCACCGTTGCCGGCGCAGTCGGGGATGCCGGCTTCGTGGTTGAGCCCTGCCGAGTAGTCCTCGCAGATCCAGTAGGCGTGCGCTTGCGTGCCGCCGCTGCTGGGCGAGAACTTGGCGCTGCCCGCGAGCATACGCAGGCCCGTCTTGAAGGGTTTGATCTGCGCCGCAGGGATGCCGTTGTAGCCGCTCTTGTAGTAGAAGTTGGACTCGATGGGAGCGACGGGACGGCCCTGTGCGTCGAGCAGTGCCGGCACCCAGTACGCGCTGCGGTTGGCGATGCCACCGCGACACGTGGAGTTGCCGGTGTTGGCGAGCGACACGTCGGTCGTCGAAGCGTTGGCCAGGCTGTTGCCGAAGTACGTGTGCAGGTGCGATGCGCCGGGCTTGCCCGGGAACACGATGGGGTCGTCGTAGTTCATGTGCGAGTAGCTGCACACCGTGCGGAAGTCTCCAATGCCGTCCTGCTCCACGCCAACGCCCTGCTCGGACGGACCGATGCGGAGCTCGCTGCTCCCCGGGTCACGGACCGGAAACTGATCGGGACGCAGCTGTGTCGTGCTGGTGGACGTGTGATCGTGCGTCGGAGAAGGCGTCTCCGTGGACGTCGGCTTCGGCTTGGGGGTCGATGTCTCCGTGGGCTTGGGGGTCGATGCCTCCGTGGGCTTGGGATTGGAAGCGGGCAGCTTGTAGATGCTGCTCGTCCACGCTCCGCCACACGCCTCTAGAGGGGCAGCGTCACAAGGCATGTCGCACTCGTCGTCGCTGAGCTCTCTTGCGGACGACAGACTGTTCCCGCCCCAACACTCTCCACCGTACTCCAGCCCTGCGTACTGTAGTCCCGCCGCGCTGGCGGCGCGGAGACAGCTGTCGATCGAGGCGCCTGTCTGCGTGAGTCGCGAACCCAACAGACGCTTCGTGCTGTCTTGGAAGCAGCCGACGTAGACGGGGCTGGCGCTGCCCACAGCGGCGAGCGGATCGTGTGGTTCGGTGCGCAGCGGCTCCGCCTGCGCGGCACACCCTGCCAGCAGTGCCACGCTTCCCAGGGTCATCGTCAATCTTGGCTTCACTGGAGCTCCGGGTTTCGGTCCTCGACGTGCCGAGGTGTTTGCTCCCCTCCAGTGATGTTGGGTGGCGCGTCCTTGCATGGGTCACCCCGGACGCGACCTGACTGTCGACGTCACCCGAGCTGAGGCGCGAGCAGCTGCTCGAGCCAGGTCATGAACACGCGCACACGTTTGGGCACCGCGCGCCCGTGCGGATGCAGGATGGACATCGGCATCGGTTCGGAGCTGAGGTTGGGCAGGACCTCCACGAGCGTGCCCTCGGCGAGCTCTTGCGCCGCGCCGTAGCGTGGAGCCTGAATGATGCCGAGACCCGCAAGGCACGCGGCCGTGTACGCGATCGCGTTGTTGACGGTGAGCAAGCAGCGCATGGCGTGCTGCCGGTAGCGTCCCGCATCCTCGTACTCGAAGGACGGCACGCCGGCGCCGAGCGTGGGCGCGTAGTGCACCAGGTAGTGACGACTCAGATCGTCCAGCGTTCGCGGCGTGCCGTACTTGGCGAGGTAGGCGGGGCTGACGAGGTTGACCATCGACACCACACCCAGCCTGCGCACGGCAAGCCCCGAGTCGGCCAGCGTGCCTACGCGCAGCACACAATCAAACCCTTCGCGCACCACATCGACGCGGCGATCGGTCGAGCTGACCAGCACCTCGAGCAAGGGGTGGGCCGCGAGGAACTCACCGAGCCGCGGGATGACCAGCTCGTGCGCGGTGCGCAAGGGAAGGTCGACACGCAACCGGCCACGGGCCGTGCTGGGCGCCTGGAAGAGCGCGGCCAGCTCGTCGGCTTCGAGGATGAGGCGCCGTGCGCGGGTCAGGAACAGCTCTCCGTCGCCGGTCAGGCGCACCGCACGTGTGGAGCGCGACAACAGACGGCTGCCGAGCACACCTTCTAGCGCCGACACGCGCAAGGAGACACGCGACTTGGAGACCCCGAGCTGCTCGCCCGCCCGCGAGAAGCTGGCCAGTTCCGCGACCTTGATGAAGGCACGTACGTCTTGCAGGTCCATGGCCACGATTGTTGCTGATCTCGAAACAATCTGTCGAGCCTGACGACCTTCCGCTCGCGCCAGCGCCGGGTAGGCTACGGACTCAGCTCGGAACTCGAAAGGGACTCAACATGACCAGCTCAAACGACACCGCTCGCATTGCCTTGATCACCGGAGGTAGCCGCGGACTCGGGAAGAGCATGGCGCTTCGCCTTGCCGACCACGGCACCGACGTCATCGTCACGTACCTGGGCAGCGAGCGCGAAGCCAACGAGGTCGTCGCGTCGATCGAGAAGAAGGGGCGAAAGGCGGCAGCGCTGCAGCTCGACGTGGGCGCGAGCAAGACCTTCGAAACGTTTGCCACCAAGGTGACGGACACGCTCCGCCGCGTCTGGAAACGCGAGCGCTTCGACTTCTTGGTCAACAACGCCGGCGTCGGCCTGCACGCCCCGTTCGAGAGCACCACCGAAGAACAATTCGATCACCTGATCGATGTCCACCTCAAGGGCGTGTTCTTTTTGACCCAAAAGCTGCTGCCCCGCATCGCCGACGGCGGACGCATCCTCAACGTGTCGAGCGGTCTCACGCGCATCACGTTGCCTGGCTACGCGACCTACGGCGCGATCAAGGGCGGCGTCGAGGTGCTGACGCGTTACCTCGCCAAGGAGCTTGGCCCGCGCAAGATCTCGGTCAACGTCATTGCGCCTGGCGCCATCGAGACCGACTTCGGCGGCGGCGCCGTGCGCGACAACGTCAACCTCAACAAGATGATCGCCAGCCAGACGGCGCTCGGCCGCGTGGGGCTGCCCGAGGACATCGGCAATGCGGTGGCGATGCTGCTCTCGCCCGAGAGTCACTGGATCACGGGCCAGCGCATCGAGTTCTCGGGCGGTCAGATGCTCTGAGTCTCGCGGTCGAGCGCGCTCACATCACCATGACGGGCGCGCACTCGACCTTGGCCGCGAGCAGGTGACTGCTGCCGTCTTTGAGCGTGGCGCACGAGCCGCCCGTGAGTGTGATCTTACGCTCGTCGATCGACCAGCCGTCGGGGTCGTCGAGCGGCACGGTGTCCCCGTCGATGGTCACGCGCACGTACGAGGGATCTGCCGGCACCTCGGAGAGGTCGAACTCGCAGCGCACCACGTCTTCGGTGATCTTGTCGAACGCGGCCTCGAGGTCGGCCTGGTTCTCCACGGGGAAGTACTTGTCGGTGCCACCCGCCATCGCCATGGCGTTCATGGTGGGCTCGCCCGGCGCGCCGATCTCGTAGCCGATGACATAGACCAAGATGCCTGCATCGAACAGCGCCTGCGCCGCCTCGATGGAGTTTTTGGGTGGGTCTGGTGTGGCGTCGTCCATGCAGTTGGGCTCGCCGTCCGTCACCAGGACGACAAAGGTCGGTGTCGAGGTGTTGTCGCCCGAGGAGGTGCGATCGCCCAGAAACTTGAGCGCGTTGCGCAGCGACTGCGCGGTGGGCGTAATGCCAATCGGGATGGCCGCGGCGATGGACATGTCGATCTTGGCGGCGTTGTTGAGCGCCAGCGGCACGTCGAGGATGCCGGGCTCGCACGTGAAGCCGGCTGGGAAGATCTCGAGGCCAAACGAGACCAAGGTCTGATACTTGCTCGTCAGCGCCCTGACTGCTGCCGTGGACGGCGCCCAGCGCGTCGGCGCCATGCTGAGCGACTTGTCGAGCACGATGAGCATGTCGGGCGGTGTGGAGTGCGCACTGATCGACTTGGACTCGCAGGTATCGCCCGGCCCGCCGCCGGACACGGTGCCTTTGCCCGGCTTGCCGGCGTCTTTTTTACCGGCGTCTTTGCCGGCCGCGCCGCCGTCTTTTTGGATCGGCGTGCTGGTGTCGTCGTCGTCGTCGGACGATGCGCCGGGCGCGCCACTGCGCCCGCCGGTGTCGTCGTCGGCGCTACAGCCACCCGCCAAGACAAAGACCAAAGTAAGGTTCAAGAGTACACGCGTCATCTGTACCGCCTTCGCACGTAAGCCATCGCATGACAACCGTCCGCTCTGCCGCGACGCCCCGCATCGGCGTACACGGCGCACTACTTCTTGAGTGTCTCCAGATGTTTGGAAGTAAGTGTCCAATCGCCGGGAGTCACGATGCGGGCAGTGGTTCTGTTGAAGAGCCATGCTCGAACGTGCGGCCAGTTGTGAACGATGCGCGCAAATAACACGAAGACGCGTCCGCGCCTCTCGGTACGGTCTTAGCGCAGAGTCCAGTCGTTCTTGAAGTGGCGAATCAGACTTTTGCAGTCTTACGGACTCTGCGTCAGCAGACGTAGGTTCGCATGTGCCTCATGCGGCCAACCTGTTGCTCGAGGCGGCCGTCTGCAGACACCACTCATCACTCCGTGCGCAGTCGCTGCTCGAAGAGCTGCTCGAGCGTGGCCATCAGCTCGTCGACCTTGAGCGGCTTGGTGAGGTAGCGGTCGAACACCGCGATCTCTTTTTTTTGGCTGTCGCGCAGCAGCGCAGCTGCGGTCAGCGCGACGACCGGAATGTCGCGTGTCTCGGGCCACTCTCGCAACCTGCGCGTTGCCTCGATGCCGTTCATGCCCGGTAGGTTGATGTCCATGAGCACCAGATCTGGCTGTCGCGAGCGCACCAGCTCGATGCCGATCTCGGCGGTGGGCGCGGTGAGGAGCTCCACGTGCGCCAAGTCTTCCATCACGTCTTGCATGAAGGCGATGTTGGACGGGTTGTCTTCGATGTACACGACGACGCGCCGCACGCCGTGCACGGCTTCGGGGAGGGCCTGCGGGCTCGGTTTGACGGCGACTCGCTCGTCGCCCGTGTGCTCCGGGAGGTCGATCCAAAATTCGGAGCCGACGCCGAGCTCACTATGAAAACCAACCGCTCCACCCATGATGGTGGCGAGCCGCTGACAGATCATGAGGCCGATACCCGTGCCCTCGATGGGCCCGAGCTCCTGGCCCGCGCGCTGAAACGGCTCGAAGAGCTTGCCCTGTAGCTCGGGTGCGATCCCCGCACCGTCGTCGAGCACGCTGACCCGCACGATGCCCGGTTCTGGCCGGCTGATGGCGAAACGCACGCGGCCCTGACGTTTGCCGTACTTGATGGCGTTGGAGCCGAAGTTCATCAGCACCTGCGCAAAGCGCACGCGGTCTGCACAAACGAGCGCAACACTCGTCTCGTCTTCGTCGAGCTGGAGCTCGACTTCGGGGCGAACGGCCATGGGGTCGAGCGTGGCGCGCACCTCGCGCAGGACCTCGATCACCGCGACCGGTTCGAGCGAGATGGTCACGCGTCCGGCCTCGATGCGGGCGAGATCGAGCACGTCGTCGATCAGTCGCAGCAGGTGCTCGCCGCCCTTCAAGATGTGGTCGACCTTGAGCCGCTGCCGCTCGGTGAGGGGCGTCTTTTTGTCGCGCTGCAAGAGCTGCGCAAAGCCGAGGATGGCGTTGAGCGGCGTGCGCAGCTCGTGGCTCATCGATGCGAGGAACTCACTCTTGGCGGAGCTCGCGCTCTCGGCGACCACCTGGGCGCGGCGCAGCTCGTCGGCGGCCTGGACGTCGTCGGTCACGTCCCAGATGGTCTTGACCACGTCGCCACCGCCGGTGAGACGATCGGAAAAGCGCAGCGTCCGGCCGTCTTTGGTGCGCAGCTCGAACGACTTGACCGGCAGCTGGTGCAGAGCGACCCAGTTGGCGCGAAACTCTTGCGGCGTCGCGCCCTCCAGGTCGAACAAGTCGCAGCGCAGGCTGCCGTCGACCAGCTCGGTAAAGCTACGCCCCACGATGGCGCCCGTGATCGCCTGCTCGAAGAACTGACGAAAGCTGCTGTTGCACAGCACGACGCGGTCGTCTTTGTCGAACAGCACGAACATGCCCTGGATACTCTCGACGGCACTGAGCAAGCGCTCGCCCTGGATGCGCGCCTCTTTCTCGGCACGCTTGCGGTCGGTGACGTCGCGCAGCGCGCTCAGGATGAACAGACCCGCTTCGGTCTTGAGCGGACTCAGGCTGACTTCGAGCGGGAACGTGGTGCCGTCTTTGCGACGCCCAAACAACGACAGCCCGGAGCCCATCGCGCGCACTTTGGGCGCGGCGGCGAAACGATCGCGATGCGCAACGTGCTCTTTGCGCAGGGGCTCGGGCAGCAGCAGCTCGATGGGCGCGCCGAGTAGCTCGTCGCGCTGGTAGCCGAACAGCACCTCGGTCTGTGCGTTGACCAGGCGGATGGTGCCCTCGGCGTCGGCGATGACGAGCGCGTCGGGCGCCGCATCGAGCATGCGGTAGTAGGCATTCTCGAGGACATCGTTGCCGAGCAACGCCGAGTCACTCGACATGGCGTAGACTCACGCAGAAGGTCGCCCCGGGGTTGCCGTCTTCGACCCAGATGTGTCCGCCCTGATGTTCGACGGCAAGCTTGCAGAACGCGAGGCCGAGACCGTAGCTGCCTTTGACTGCGCGCACGTCTTCGGCCTGTACGAAGCGCTCGAACACCTTGTGGTGCATGTGCTCGGGGATGCCCAGCCCTTGGTCCGACACGCGTACCACCACGCCTTCTGACGAGTGCGCGGCGGCGATGCACACGCTGGTGTCGTGGGGCGCGTGACGAAGCGCGTTGTCGAGCAGGTTCTCGAGCACACGTCGCAACAAGTCGCGATCGGCCATCACCCAGAGGTCACTCGCGACGTCAGCGGATAGAGCCACCTGTTTTGTCGACGCGCGCAGCTGGAAGGAGCGCTGCACGTCGGCCACCAGCTCGGCCAGGCCCACGGGTGCCGGGACACCCGCAAGGTCGGTCTCGTCGTTCTTGCTCAGGTCGAGCAGCGTGCTGATCTGCCGAAGCAGTAGACTGGCTTCGTTGCGGATCGCGCGCGCCGACTCTTGGGAGCTCGGCGACAGGCTCTTGTCGCGAAGCAGGAGCTGTGCGTGCAGGTCGAGCGTGCTGACCGGGTTCTTGAGGTCGTGGACCACGAACGCCATCAGCTCTTCTTTTTGCAGCTGCATACGCATCATGGCGTCGCGTTGGCTGCGGATGGTCTCGTAGTAGCCGCGATTTTCCGAGGTGAGCCGGCGCAGCTTGAGCGCGGCTTGGACACGCACGATGAGCTCGGTCGGTCGCACCGGCTTGATCAGGAAGTCGTCGCCGCCTGCGGCCAGTGCGTCGTCGAAGGTCTCCACGCCGCGCAGCGCGGTGAGAAACAGGATGGGGGTGTCGGCTCCCACGGCGCGCTGCCGGATGGCACGGCACACGGCGAGCCCGTCGGTGCCTGGCATGCGCACGTCGAGCACCACACAGTCGGGCAGGTCTTCATCGAAGGCTCGTAGCGCTTCTTCGCCGCCGCTGGCGATGCGCGTGCGGTGCCCCTCTTCTTCCAACGTGGTCTGCGCGAGCGCGCGGTTTTGTTCGTTGTCGTCGACGATGAGGATGA
>JBEGTL010000108.1:0-17738 GCA_041179425.1 Pseudomonadota bacterium
TGACCAAGGGCAAAAAAGACCTGACCACCGCGCTGACCTCGGGCAAGACGCACCAGAAGCAGTTCGATGGCGCCAACAAGGCCGCAAAGCCCGGTGCACTGCCAAAGGGTGTCGAGCATCTGCAGCAGGCGGAGACCGACCTCGCGACCGTCACGCTCAAAGGACCCGAGGTGCAGCGCCTCGCCGACGCAGTGAGTGCCGGCGAGGCCGCTCTCAGCGCGGCGGCCAAGGCGACGCTCGAAGCGGCCGAGCGGGCCAAGACGGCGGCCAAGGACTCCACGGCGGCGGCGACGCAGCTCAAGGTGCTCGAGAAGAAGGCGGGGGCCGAGAAGACCAAGACCGCCGACGCCGCCAAGACGGCAGAGGTTGGCGAGACCAAAGCGCAGAAGTCGCTCGACACCGCGCACACGCAGCTCACCAAGGCCAGCAGCGCACCCGTCAAAGCGGCTCCTGCCGCGCCCGGCGCCGCGCCGGCCGCTCCTGCTCCTGCGCCCGCCAAGACCACCAATCCGCCGACCAAGTCCAAAGAAGGCGATCCCGCGCCGGCCGTGACGCGCGCGCAGGACAACGTCACCAAGGCGCAGACGGCTCTCGACGCTGCAAAACAGGCGCACGCCGATGCCAAGGCGGCCGCCGACGCTGCCGACAAGGCGTACGCTCCCACGGCCGATGCAGCCAAGGCTTCGGAGCTGGCAGCGAAGGAAGCACAGGCTGCTTCCACGGCCGCGCAGAAGGATGCGGCCAAGGCACGCGCGCTCGCAGGTCCGCTTGCAACGGGCGCCGAGGCGGCGATCGCAAAGTCGGCCAAGGAGTCGGAGAAGGTGAAGACCGAGCTCAACGATGCCATCACCCAGCTGGCGTCTGTGCGTCTGCGGCTCAAAGACCTCGCGAGCGCGCCACCGCCTGCCGTCGCGCCCGCGGCGCCTTCGACGATCGGCAAGCCGGCTGTGCCTGGCGCTGCCGCCAAGCCCGCAGCGCCCGCCGCGGCTGCGCCTCACGCTCACGCACCGGCAGCAGCACCGGCCACCGTCTCGCCCGCGCCGGTTCTGCTCGCGCCGGCCAAGAGTGCGGCGCCTGCTCCGGCGGCGCCTGCCGCTCCGGGCCACTGACGTCTCACGCCGTTGCGCTGATCGTCGACCCGGCAGCGCGCTCGTTGTCGCCACACCGCGCCGCCTCGTGAAGAGGCGGCGCGAGGCGTTCAGCGCAGATCGAACTCCACCGGCCTGACCTCGCTCCCGCCGTCGTCGAGCGGGCTGACGTACGTGAGTGTCAGGTGCCTGCCGCACTTGCTGGCCAGCTCGGGATGCTCGACCGCGACGGACAGCTCGCCCGTAGCGCCCGCGCTGCGAGGGAGGACCACGGTAGCGAGCCGCGTAAATGGACCCTCTGGCCGCTCTGCAGTGTGCAGTGCGACCTGGTTACTGCGCCCGATCAGGAACACGGCCAGGTAGCGGCGCAAGTAAGGGTTGAAGGAGACACTCAGCTCGCGATGGGCGTTGTTGAGCACGGAGATCGCGGAGCTGGGATCGTTGGACCAACCTCCGACGGTTCGGTATTGGTAGCCACGTGCGAGGTTTGCCGAGCCGGCCGACGCGCGTGCGAGCAGACAGTCGACCTTCCCGTCTGTTTTTTCTTGGCAACCGTACAGGTAGACGTTGCCGTCGCGACCCGTCAGCCCGAAGCGGATCGAAGGCGCGGAAGCAGGGAACAAGAGCTCTGGCTGAGGCTCGATGAAGATGCTGCTGAGGTCGGTCTTGACGCGGACGACACGCGTGCCGATGCGCTCGTCTCGGACACCCACGGTGGTCGTGCTGCGCCTCGACGGAGAGTAAAACAACAACGACTCGGTGGGCCCCACTGCGATCAAGCTGCCTAGCTCGTAGTGCAGTGTGTCGCCGTCGGCGAGCAGCGCGAGATCGGCAGTCTGCGGCGGCACGAAGCCGATCGGCAAAGGTGCATCGGCCGCCGCTTCGCCGAGCTCGTAGCGGCGATCGAAGCCCGACAGCGTGTACGAGGCCTCGGCCAGCGTCACCGACGCGTCTTCGCGCGAGCGCGTCTCGCCGAAGATCCACATCACGCGCGCGCCGAACGGCCCACTGATGGCGGGACCGCGCGGCAAGACACTCGGATGCTGCGCGAGGGCCGAATAGACGAGCACGCTCTCGGCCATCACGCCCGAGGCGCTGGGATCTGCAGGCAGCGGCTGTCCGCAGAAATCCATCTCGATCGCGGCGTCGGACCTCGGGGGCTGCGCATCTTCTCGCGCGCTCGCGTCCCTCATCTCGGAGACCGGACCGATGGACACGCCGGCGTCGAGGCTGCGCACCGAGGCGTCCGACCTGCTGGGCTCGAGGACGGCGGGACGGGCAGCGTCGACGACGGCGGCGTCGAGCTTGGTGACCGTGCTCGGCGTGAGCTCTACGTCGCGCGTGGGCTCATCGGGTGCACCCAAAGTGCAAGCTGTCGCGCACACACAGAGTGCGCAGCTCATGGCGACCTTCAGCTGGCGAAGCGCGCGGCCCCTGCGCGCGGGAGCGAAGAGCCAATGGCTTGGCAAGATGCGCTCGTTCATCAACTGCTCCGCCATCGTGTCCGCTCAGACGGGCGCGAGTCTATCCTCACGCTTTGGCCGCGTCGACAGTCGTGCTGGCCTTCTTGCCCCCCAGCGTTGCATCCTCTCGTGGGCCCGCAAGAACGCCCCGCCGTGGCGAAAATCACCCTGCGCGTACCACTGACGAGAGGGGTCGACGCTGGTGACCTTAATGCTTGGAATCACAGCGTATAAGTCCCGTCGAAGGCGCCTGTGTGTCAGCACCGCTTGTGGCGGTTCTGCGTAAAAACTCACGGCACGAGCTTTACTCCGCGCGGCAACGGCCGTTAAACGTGAGCACGAAATGCGTAGCCCCTTCGTCTCCTCAGCCCTCGTCGCGCTCGTCTCGGTTCCCGCTTTTTTGGTCGGCGACAAGCTCCGCCAAGGTGACTCGGCGACGGCGCTCACGCTGTCGATCGCGCTGCTGATGGTCGTGGCGATCGCCAGCGCGCTCATGCGTGTCGGTGACCGCGAGGGCGAGGCCTCGCAAGCCGACGCGCGCGACCGCTTCTGAGCAGCCCGCTCAGACCTCGACTTGTGCGACCACGGGCAGGTGATCCGACGCGTAGCGGCACTCACGCGTGAAGTGCGCGTCGAAGCGCGCGAGGGCACGTCGTGGATGCACCCAGATACGATCGAGCGCCAGCATAGGAAACCGCGAGGGGTACGTGCGCACCAAGGGCCCACGGCCAAAGCGTGCGTTGAGCCAGCGCAGCGGGCGCCCTGCGAGGAACCACTCGTTGAAGTCGCCGAGCAGCACGGTCACCGAGTGTTCGTCGCCCGCCACGTGCTCGAGGATGCGCCGCACCTGAAAACGCCGCTCCGCAGGGCGCAGGCCGAGGTGGGTGGCGACCACGCGCAGCGGCCGCGCGCCGGTGTCGATGCTGACTTCGAGCGCGGTGCGCGGCTCGCGCTGCTCGTAGGACAGACAGATACGACGCGAGCCCGTCATCGGCAGCTTGGTGAGGATGGCGTTGCCGAAAGGGAGGCCGTCGTGGCGCTGAATGGGCGCGCACACGGAGCTGTAGCCCGACAGCTCGGCCAAGATCTCCACCGGCTCGGCGGCCTCGCCCGCGCTGCCGTCGAAGGTCACCTCTTGCAACGCGATGACATCTGCATCGATGTTGCGTAAGACGCTGGCGATGCGCGCCACGTCGCGTCTGCCATCGGTGCCCACGAAGCCGTGCACGTTGTACGACGCGATGCGCAGCATCACGGGGCGGCGCTCTCGCTCTCTGCTTCGCGCCGCTTGACCCAGCGCTTGAGCAGCAGGCCGAGGGTGCCCACCAACAGTGCGCCGCCGACGGCGAGGCTGACGTTGGTCTTGTTGGGGGAGCGTAGGGCCGCCGCGATCTGGTCTGCAAAGAGCGTAAACATCAGCACGCCGGGGGCGATGCCGACGACGTTGCCGAGCGCGAACGAGCCAAACGGAATCCGCATGCTGCCCGACAACATGTTGATCACGCTGAAGTTGCCGACAGGTAAGAAGCGCGCGATGACGCTGGCGCGAAAGGCGTGCGTGCGCAGCTCGTGACCAAAGTGCAGCAGGCGAGGGCCACTCATGGCGTCGAGCGCAGCGCCGCCCGCGAGTCGCCCCGTCCAGTAGGTGACCGCTGCGCCGAGCAAGGCACCCCCGTACGCGTAGGTGAAGCCCTGAAGCGGGTCGAAGGCGAGAGTGGTGCCGAGCATGAGCGCGGTGACCGGGAAGAACAGCAAGGTGCCGATCGCAAACGCGAGCAGCACGTAGACGAACGCGAGTGGGTCGGCGCGCAGCGAGCCGGCGGCCGCGGCGACCTTCTCGGGGGTGTCGAACCGACCGAGATCGGCGAAGTACCAGACCGCGACGGCGGCCAGCAAGGGGATCACGGGCAGCAACAGCGTAAGCACGCGTTGCGTTCGAAGCGCACCCTGAGGCGAGCGAGCGGCGTCAGGCTTGTCCTCGAGCGGAGGCCGGTCGGGTTGGCGCGCACTGGCTTCGATCACGACGACGCTTTCATTCGTTGTGCAATGTAGACGCTTGGCGCTCGCGCGGACAGCGCGTCTCGCATTAACGCAAAACGCACGTCGACCCGGAGGTGACGTGCTGTCTTGCTTCGCGGCCATGTTGGCTGGCTGTCGCCAGCTCGCCTCGTGGCAGGTTGGGTTGCGGCCGAGAGAGGCGCTGTGCACCTTCAGGGAAGGCGACGTGATCCGCCACCCACCAGCGCGGCCACGCCCGTGACGACGGCCAGGACGAGGAAGCCGATGAAGAACAGCTTGGCGATGCCCGCGGCGCCGGCAGCGATACCGCCGTAACCGAAGAACGCGGCGATCAGGGCGACGATGAAGAAGATGGCTGCGTAGCGAATCATGGTCCTGGCTCCTTGCGGGTCTTTGTTCGAGCCCGCTGTTCTGCGTGCTGTTGAAAGGCGGTATTGCATCGCCCGTGCCGACGCCCGTAACGGCGCCTTGCCGAGACACTCAGATCACCGAGAGGGCCTGAAATGTGGACCATTTTGCGATCGTTGTGGACCCCGCACGCTCCCCGCGTCCACACCCAGCCCGTTTTTGCAGCGCCTTTACTGCGGCTTGCGGCGTGACCGAATGCCTCACTCGCACGTCACAAACGCACGCACGGCTGCCTCACGCCGGGCTCCGCTTCCTTGCGAGCCTCGAGTTCTGACCGCAAAGTTGCGGAATGCTGGGCTTTGTCAGAATCAGCGCGGCCGTGCCGAGCGTTCGTGTGGCCGGGATCGCCATCAATCGGGACGCCGCCCTCTCTCTGATCGCGCGCGCGCACGGCGAAGGCGCGCAGGTCGTGGTGTTTCCAGAGCTGAGCCTGGCCGGCTACACGTCGCGTGACCTGTTTCTCGACCGAACGCTGCTCGACCAGGTCCAGGCATCCCTGGGCCAGGTGGTCGAGGCGTCTGCTGGGTTGTCCCCCCTGGTGTTGGTCGGACTACCGCTACGCACGAGCGTGGGCATCTACAACGTCGCGGCGGTACTGCAGGGGGGGCAGCTGCTCGGCCTGGTGCCCAAGAGCTACCTGCCCAACTACCGCGAGTTCGAGGAGCGGCGCTGGTTTCGACCCGGGACCGAGGTCGCCGATGGAGCCACCCTGCGCCTGCTCGGGCGCGACGTGCCGTTCGGCACCGACCTCTTGTTTACGGCGGAGGGCATCGCCGACTTCGTCGTGGGCGTAGAGATCTGCGAGGACATGTTCGTGCAGACGCCGCCGCACGCGGGCTTGGTCTCGGCAGGTGCCACGGTCGTGTGCAACCTCTCCGCATCGAACTTCCTCGTCGGCAAGGCCGAGCTGCGCAAGCTGCTGTGTGCCTCGGCGTCGGACCGCGGCAAGTGCGCGTACCTCTACGTGGCAGCCGGGCCCTCCGAGTCTTCGACCGACGTCGCGTTCGATGCGCACGCCTTCGTCTACGAAAATGGCTCGCTGCTGGCCGAGTCGCCGCGCTTCACGCGCGAATCCAAGCTGCTGCTGGCTGACGTCGACCTCGATCAGCTCGCACACGAGCGCGACGTGACCAACACCTTTGGGGACTGCGCCAGCGAGCACAAGCGCGTCTATCGACGCATCGCCTTCCGTGCGCAGGAGGTCGACACGCTGGCGCGCGCGGTGGTCGCACACCCGTTCGTGCCCAAGGATCCGTCCACGCTCGCGGCGCGTTGCTGGGAGACGTTCGAGATCCAGACCAACGCGCTGGCGACGCGGCTCTCGAGCATTGGTCCGTCCACCAAGCTGGTGCTCGGCTTGTCGGGTGGCCTCGACTCCACGCACGCGGCGCTCGTCGCGGCCAACGCGCTCGACCTGCTCGGTCGTCCGCGCGCCGACCTGGTGTGCGTGACCATGCCGGGCTTCGGGTCGTCCAACGAGACGCAGAGCAACGCCGAGAAGCTGGCCGGGTCGCTGTCTGCGTCGTTTCAGCGCATCGGCATCGCCGAGCTGTCGCGCGCGGTGCTGGCCGCGTTTGGTCATCCTGCTGCGGCGCCCAGCGTCGATGAGCTGCTCGCCCTCGTTCGCAAGCAGCCCGAGCTGGCCGACCTCAGCTTCGAGAACGTGCAGGCGCGCATGCGCACCTTACTGTTGATGAGCGTGGCCAACCGCGAGCGCGGCATCGTGGTGGGTACGGGCGATCTGTCCGAGAAGGCGCTCGGCTGGAGCACCTACGCCGGCGACCAGATCTCCATGTACGACGTGAATGCCGGCGTGCCCAAGACGCTGATCCAGTACTTGATCCGCTGGGTCGCCAACGAGCGGGCGACCACCTGGGTCAGTGGCGACACCGCCCGCTTGCGCGAGATCTTGTTCGCAATCTTGGAGACACCCATCTCGCCCGAGCTGTTGCCGCCAGACGCGGACGGCAAGATCGCGCAGCTCACCGAGGCGCACCTGGGCCCGTACGAGCTGCACGACTTCTTCCTCTATCACTTCGTGCGCCACGGCCGGCGCCCCTCGCGCATCTTGGGGCTGGCGACCCTGGCCTTTGGCGAGCGCTACACGCGCGCCGACATCAAGCGCTGGCTGACCCTATTTTTCCGCCGCTTCTTTGCCAATCAGTTCAAGCGGTCGTGCACACCGGACGGACCCAAGGTGGGCAACGTGGCCCTCTCGCCGCGCGGCGACTGGCGGATGCCCTCCGACGCCGACGTCACGTCGTGGTTGGCAGAGCTCGAAGCATGAGCACGATGCAGAACGGTGTGCACCTGACCGTGCGATGCGGGGGGCATCGGCATGGCCGAGGCCGATCAGGCGTAGCCTGAGGCATCGCGCCCCGGTTTTACACAGGGTACAGTTGGGTGGCATGGCCAAGAACGACGAGACACGTGACGACAGCTCGCGCGCGGCCGACCCGCAGCGCAGGCCGCGCCCAGGCATCATCGCCATCGTGATGGCGGGCGAGCCCGCGGTGCTGGCGCTCGAGGTCGGCTTGATTGGCGTCGAGGTCGGTCGAGGCACGCCGGCGGGCCTGCTCGAGGAGGACGACCGTGTCTCCCGCAAGCACGTCCGCATCCGGCGTACCAAGGGCGAGTGGCTCATCACCGATCTGGAGAGTCGCAACGGCACCTTCGTCGATGGTGTGCAGCTCACCGCCGAGGAGACCTTCGACGGCGAGCCGCTGATCCGCATCGGTCGCAGCCTGCTGTGGGCGGTCGAAGACATCGCCAGCTTTCGCGACCTGAAGGGCAGGCAAGCCAACGACAACGGGCCCGTGTTGGGCGGTCGTCTGCAGAATGCGTGGGCGGAGATCGCGCTCGCCAGTCGCTCGGGCAGCACGCTGTACGTTCGCGGTGAGAGCGGCGCCGGCAAGGAGCTGGCCGCGCGTGCGTTCCACGAAGCGCGCTTCGGCATCAACAGCAAGGCGCCCTTCGTGGCCGTCAACTGTGCGGCCATCCCCGAAGGCCTGGCCGAGCGCCTGTTGTTCGGCGCGCAGCGAGGCGCGTTCTCGGGCGCCAATGCCGATGCCGAGGGCTACGTGCAAGCGGCGCACAAGGGCACCTTGTTTCTCGACGAGATCGCCGAGCTCGACCCGCTGGTACAGGCCAAGCTGCTGCGCGTCCTCGAGTCGCGCGAGGTGCTGCCGCTCGGCGCCACCAAGGCCAAGGCGGTCGAGATCGCAGTCTGCGTCGCGAGCCACAAGAGCCTGCGCGACGAGGTTGCGCGCAGCCGTTTTCGCGAGGACCTGTACTTTCGGCTAGGGTGTCCCGAGGTGCAGCTGCCGCCGCTACGCGAGCGGCTCGACGAGCTGCCGTGGCTCATCCAGTGCGAGCTCGGGCTGGTCGACCGGCAGCTGTCGCCGTCGGTCACGTTCATCGAGACCTGTGCCTTGCGCGCGTGGCCGGGCAACGTGCGCGAGCTGCTGCACGAGGTGCGTCGTGCCGCGCATCGGGCGCTGGCCGCTGCCTCGCCCGACGACCAGGTCACGCTGGTCGAGCCGCAGCACCTGTCCAGCGAGGCAGGGCTGGTGATCGTGAGCGTGCCCGGCGAGACTCCGTCGGGTCGCCCCAAGCCGGCGCGCCCGCCCACTGACGAAGAGATCCAAAAGGCGCTCGACGACAACCAGGGCAACGTCCGCGGTACGGCGCGCGTCTTGGGCATCCACCGCAACCAGCTACGGCGCTGGCTCGACAAACGATCGCCGGTCGCGGGCACCAGCGACCCCGACTAAGCCAGACCCCCACACAGCGCTGCGCTCAGCACGCAAGACGCCGCAGCTAGCGGTGTGCGGAGAACAGCGCGACGCTGCCGACGAGCTCGATCTTGTAGCTCTCGAAGTGGTGCTGCAGGGCGGTCGCCAGGCTCTCGACGTCGTCTTCGAGGTTGTGAAAGATGCCTCGCTGGTTGTACAGCGCGAGCAGCGCCCAGGCGGGGCGTGTGTGCGGAACACCTTTGCCGAGCACCGTGGCGCCGAACAGCACGCCCCCGGGAGCGAGGCCCTTCTTGAGGTGTCCGAACACGACGGCCTTACTGTTCATGGTGCCGGGCAGACAGTGCAGCACGTAGTGCAGCGCCACCGAACGATAGCTCTCGTCGAACTCGATGGGCGCGAGCACGTTCTCTCGCCATACGCGCGGTGCGAAGCGGCGCAATCGTCGACGGGTGAAGTCGAGTGCGTGCTGGTTGAGGTCGAGCAGCGTGAGCCGCGGTTTTTTGCCGGGAAACTTGCTGTGATCGAGCAGGTAGCCGGTGCCGACTCCCACCTCGAGGTGCGAGTCGGTGAGGTACTGACGATAGTGGTCGAGCAGACGACCTCGCGAGCAGCGCCACACCAACGGGCTCACTGCGCCCAGCACGAACGTATCGTACGCGCGCAGCGTGAGCGGGGTGTAGACCGCCTGTCCGCGGCGCACGTCTTCTTCGCTGACGCGAGGCTCGTCGGCCGGGAGCGCGCGGTCTTTGTCGATCTGCACTATTTGCTCCAGGTACACAGCAGGTCGGCCGAAGTCGCACTGTACGAACGGATGCGAACCGTGCCTTCTTTGCCGGCGAATTTGAGGATGCCCTCGAACGATCCAACGTGGTGCGAGTCGAGAAAGTAGAGGATGTCTTCGAGGTGCACGATAGCGAAGCCCGGCCCGAACTCCACGGGCTCGCACTTGGCCGGCCGGAGGTTGAGTGGGTAGGTCTTGAGCAGAGCACGAATGCAGTCCTCGACGCCGCTGGCGGAGCTCAGCATCACCTTGCCGATGGTGGACATGGTGAGTGCAGACGGCGCGGCGCGTCCCAGCTTTCGCAACGCCTGGCGCAGCGAGATGTGCGGGTAGTGCAGGGCGCATGTCTCGAGCAGCAAGGTCGCGTGCTCGCGCAGCGGATAGAAACGAAACTGCGTGTAGCGGTCGCGCGCAGAGGGCAGCGGTAGGCCACGGTGACGTGCCATCTCGGCCAGCGGCTCCAAGAACATGCCGGAGATGGTGGCCGCGTCGGGAATGGCGCGCAGAACGGCGGCGGAATCGAGCGGCGCGCCCCAGGGCGGCTCGGCGAAGTTCTTGAATCCATTGTCCACGTGCAACGACGCTCCGCGCTGACGAGCACTGTCGACATAGAGCCAGTGCGCCCGGCATCTACCAACCGACACTCAGGATACAGCGCGGTGGCGGGGGTCGGGAAGCGTTGCGCTCATGCCGAGCGTGCCGGACTCGTCCGACACGTGTGCTGACGACCCGAGCTTGGGGACGCGTAGGATCGCGCCGTTACCGTGTATGTCCGCGCAGATCGAAGACAACGCTGGTGCAGCGGCGCCTCGACGGGTGGGATTGCTCTCGTTCGTGCACCCACACGCCGGGGTCAGATGCGGGAGAGCAGCTCGGCCTTCTTGGCGTTGAACTCGTCGTCGGTGAGCACGCCCTTTTGCCGAAGGTCGGCCAGGCGCTCGATCTTCGCGAAGATGTCGCTGTCGTTGGCGACGTTGCCCGTTGGCGACGTCTGGTAGCCGTTGTTGTTGTTGCCCTGCCCGTACGTGTTTTGCGTGCCCTGATCGTAGGAGCCGTACGAGCCCTGCGCATATTGCGGCTGCTGTGACTGCTGGGGCGGCTGTTGTTGTGGGGCGTTACCCGAGATCACCGGCAGCTGACTCAGGTCGACGCCACCCAGCTGACTGGTAAAGGAGACCGAGTACCCCCCGCTCTGTTGCTGGGAGACGCCACCGATCTGGTGGTTGAGCGTGTCGTACACGGTGACCTGACCGTTTTGTTCGATGGCGAGCCGGCGAGGACCTGAGAAGTACGCGTAGCGCATGTTGTTCTGCGAGCCGGAGCTGTTGGGCTGACCAAGCTCGGAGGGCCACCAGCTCGGCATGGGGCTCCACGCGAGCGCGCCCATGCCCGTGCCCTGGTGCTGTGACTGCGAGCTGCCTTGTGCCTGCCAGTTGTTGCTTTGTGTGACAGGTAGCGGCTCGAACGGATTGTTGTCGAGCAGCCGCGACAGGTCGTTGCAGAGCCCGTCGACGAGCGACTTGAGTCCGTTGTTGAACATGTCGCCGACCATCGTCATGCCGCCGCGCATCCACTGGCCGTAGCCACCGAGCTCGGGATGGTTGAACTGCGCCATCGAGCCGTTTCCGCGCAGCAGCGAGTCGAGCATGCTGCTGGCTGCGTCGATGCTGACGCCATAATGTTGCGCGATACTTCTGAGCTGCTCCTGACCATCGTGGGTAAGAGGCTGCATGGTCTCTCCAATCTCTCTGTCTCAGGTACGGGTCGACGAAGCTCGACCAAAATCCGCGTGCTGGAGCGCGTCCGCTGGCGACTAGCCCTTGTCTCTACGATTGCCGAACAAGTCGCGCACCGCTTGTCCGAGGTTGCTCACGAAGTCGACCTTGGCCTCTTCGTCGAAGTCCTCGACTTGATCGGGGTCGAACGGCAGCTTCTGTGGATCGACCAACGCCAGCGCCGCTCGTTCGCTCATAGTCGGTGAGGGGTGGCGCCGCAAGCGGCAGGGAACGCCCGGCACGCCCTTCTCGCCTTGCTCTGCCAGGGTGTTGAGGTGGGAGACGAGGCCCCGGGCGAGCTCGACGTCTGGACCGCCCGTGTGCTCCGCCAGCAAGTTTGCGCGGATGTTGCGGATGGAGCGCGCAAGCTCGTCGTCGCCGTCTAGCGTCTCGACGGTAAGGTTGAGCTCGGTGTCCACGGCCATGCTGCGATTGGTCAAGTTGGCCGAGCCGACCGTCAGGAAGCGGTCGTCTACGATCATCAGCTTGGCGTGAATGTACGTGGCCCGCTCGGGTGTCTCGTCGGCATTGCACGCAGGTAGCGTGTAGAAGATGCCGAGCTGATGCGGGGTCTCGCTCGCCACCTGCCGCAGCCGGCCGATGATCTGTGCTTGCGCAAGGCCCACGGCGGCCTGCTCTTTGAGCGTCTCGCCGCGCATGTTGAGGATGAAGGCGAGCTCGAGCGGAGGCTGCTCGGCGTCGCGCATGCGTTGCTCGAGTGCCTCGGCGATGGCGTGCGAGCTGAGGTACTGCGTCTCGAGATAGATCAGCGTTTGGGCCGCGAGGATGGCGGCGACGTGCAGGCGCAAGATCTCGTCGCAAAGCTTGGGACCGCCCGGCGTGCCGAACGGGTCGGTGCGGCTGAGCGCGACCTCGTTTGCGCGCACGGGGAGCAGGCCGTCGAGCCCGAGGCGCTGGCCGGGGATGCTGGCGAACTCGACGGGAGGGAGCAGGATGGGCTCGCCGCCAGCGCGCTCCCAGCGACCGAGGAAGAGCTCTTCGAGCGCTTGCGCCACGAGCCGACCGCGTAGGTACGCCTGAACGTCGTGGAAGGGCTTGTGGGGCTCGCCGCGGCTGAGGCGCAGTGGGTTTACGTTCAGGTGACGACGGTCGTCCCAGCGGTCGTCGCACAGGTCGAGGCCACCCAAGAACGAATACCGTCCGTCGACCACGACGAACTTCTGGTGATGACACCCGCGCTCGACATGGTTGTCGTCGAAACGGAAACGAAGTCGCTCGTTCGTCGTCCAGTCGAACACCAAACGCTGCATCCACTCGCGCTCGGCGGCAAACACGAGCGAGAAGTCCCAGGCCAACACCCAGATCTGCAGGTCGGGCTTGGTCTCGCACAGGTGGTTGAGGAATTTGAGCAGCGTGACCGGACCTTCGGCCTGCTCTGCCTCGGGCCCGCGCAGCAGCTCGGCGTCGCTGTCGAACTGCCAGCCGGAGAGCAGGAGGTAGTGCTCGGCCTTGGACGCGGCCCGGTAGAACTCGCGGTAGTAGTCGTCGCCGTCGATCAGCAGACCGACCTCGTCGACAGGAGGGACGCGGAAAGCGTGGAGGGAGGGATCCAGGATGCGCGCCATACACATGTCCTAGCTGAAGCGGAGAGTCGTGGCATCCCGTGCAGACGTGCTCGTGCAGACAGCGTGCTCTTCTGCTGCAATGGGGAGCATGACGAACGCTCGCGACGTATGGATTGTCGGCGCTACCGGGTTGGTGGGACGTGAGGCAGTTTTGGCGCTGCTCGAGGCTGCTCAGTTCGAGCGCGTGCTCTCCCTCGTCCGCCGGCCGAGTGGGCAGACGTCTCCCAAGCTCGACGAGAGAGTCGTCGATTTCGAAGCACTTTCCGCTGCGCTGAGCGCAGAGCACGCGGACGTTGCCATCTGTTGTCTCGGCTCCACCATCAAGCAGGCCGGCTCGCAGGAGCAGTTTCGCCACATCGACTTCGACTATGCGCTCACCTTTGCCAGGCAGGCCCAAGCTGCGGGTGCGCGGCACTTTCTGGTGGTGACGGCGCTCGGCGCCAACGCCAGCTCGCGTGTCTTTTACAACAGGGTCAAAGGAGAGCTCGAGCGCGCGCTCACGGGCCTCGGCTTCGAGGCTCTCACCATCGTCCGCCCCTCTCTGCTGATCGGGGACCGAGGCAAACAGAGCAGACTCGGGGAGAGGCTGGCAGCTCCGCTCATGAGTCTGTTGCCGAAGTCAGTGCGGGGGATCGAGGCGAAGAAGGTGGGTCGAGCGTTGGCTCGGCTTGCTGCTGACGAGAGTGCGAAAGGGAGGCGGGTTGTGCCGTCTGCGGAGCTGCACTCTTTGGGGGCGTGATCGAACTGAAGGATCAAGGCCGAGCAGGCCGGGCGCGATCGTGGAACCAGGAGCGGTACTTTTCCATCTGCTCACGCTGCTCTTGTGGCGCGCTGCGCTTACAAGTCTCGTTTTCTGGAGTTGCCGGTTTGGCTCCCCAACGATACTCGGGGCAATCGTTTGGATTGTAGGCAACCTCGAGCGTCGCCACGCGAGCGACCACATCGGCGAGCGAGAGCTCGAACTTGGAGCCGTCGCTTCGCGTGTACCCAAACTTTCGTGAGGCGAGCTGTTGGTCGAGACTCTTGTCGACCTGCGTGAGCTCCGGCGCTCCCGGGGCCACACCGTAACGCGCTGGCTGCGCGCGCACCTGCGCAGGGAAGGCGCGCACGGCATCGATCGCGATCAGAAGTCTCATGTCGCGAGAGGGCGTGGCGAAGTCTTCCCAGGGCCCAGAAGTCTCGAAGATGGAGTAACCGTCGGGGATGGGCACGATGCCGGTGTTGTGTTCTTTGAGTCCGGCCTCGCCTACGTCGACTGCTTCGACGCGGCGCTCGACCTGCTCGAACAGCGCGTCGACCACGCGCCGCATACGGTCGAGAACGGCGACCGGGCGCGGGTAGATGAGCTGATCCATGCGCACGTAAAAGTCGTCGAGCGTGCCTGTGTATTGCTCACGACTCGCCGCCGGGAAGTCGTGGCTGTCGGCGATGGCCTTGTCGTCGAGCTCGAGCAGCTGCTTGCTCTCGCGCTCGGGCTCGACGGGACGGAAACGTTTGAAGCCTGCACCCACGTCGGTGGTGTCGGGGGTGAACAGGAAGTTGCCGCGCCAAAAACGCCGACGACCCACCGTGGCATCGGGCTGCGCGTCTGCTCCCATCAACATGCCCTCGCCCGCGATACCTTGCGGCAACCACTTGGCGACCACGATCATGTGACCGTAGGGATCGGTGAAGACGGTGCCCGGCATGAGCGCGCGACGCGACAGAGGGACCGGGTACAGGTCGGTCTGCGGGTCGTCGGGCAGCGTGCGTCCGGAGGCGGAGTGCACGCCGTTGGTCAGCTTGCGCCAGAAGGCCTCGAACGCCTTGAGCTCGCTCTTGGCCGAGACCGGCACTTCGTTGTTGGTGGCGACCTCGTCGCAGTGCGGAGGCGCGCCCGCGCGGCCACGCGAGCACAGCCGGAACGCGAACGGCAGGCTGACCTTCCACGCGAAGTAGGCGCGCAACAAGTAGGGTAGGTCGGCGCAGTCGGGCGCGAGCTTGAGCGTGGTGTCTTCGGCGAGGCCGCGATGATCGAACAGCAGGTTGCGCTCGGGCTTCTGCAGCAGCTCGCTCAACGAAGACCAGCTGCGCAAGTCGCTGACAGGGTGCGAGAACAGCTGCTCGACGAACGCTGCGTAGAGCGCCTCGGTGTCTCGCTCCCAGCGCAGTGTCGCTGTCCACGCCGGCTGCTCGCCACTGCGTACGGGCTCGGGCTTGGCCTTCTTTTCGCGCGGCGCGACGCGGAACTCTTCGCACGCGAGCACGTTGTCGCCGTCGGCGAGCAGCGCGCGCCACTTGCCCGGCTTGGGCGAGGCTTGCTCGACCCAGCGCGCGTACGGGCCCACGCCGAGGTCGTGGACCTCGGGAGCGATCAGCGCTCCGCTCGGCGAGACGAGCCACAGGCTCGCGGGCCTGACATCGTCGCGTCCGACCGCGATCACACGCAGCGGGCGCCCCTCGTCGGGCTCGCGGGGCGAACGAAACAGGGCGAGGTCTTCGCTGTCTTTGCAGACCTTGGGGTCGAGCACGGTAGGTGTCACCGGCGCGCGGAAACGGGAGAGCGCGAGCAGCTCGTAGCCCGGCGCCTTGCCGAACACAGTCAGGTGCGTGGTGCGCTCGAGGAACGACTTGCGGCTGGTGCCCTTGCCGAGCGTGAGGTCGGTGACCGCCACGCGGCCCACCTCGAGCAGCGTCTCGCCGCCACCCGCGCAGGGCGCGAGGTACTCGTAGAACGAGTGCAACACGCGCGGGGTCCCGGCCTTGTCGCGGCCGAGGTAGAACATGATGTGACCGGGGAAGTGCACCAGCACGACGCCGCGCTCGTGCGCCTCGTCGAGCAGCGCGAGCCGCTCGGTCTCGCTGGTGTCGGCCGGCACCTCGACGACGTAGCGGCCCGACTCTGCCTGGTGCGAGCTGGTGCGCGGTAGCTCGAGTCCGAAGGCAGCAAGCACGTCGAGCACGAAGCGCGAGCAGTCACGTCCGCCGCCTGCGTCGCCCCAGCCGTAGGGCGAGCGAACGTAACGAAAGGCTTCGCTCAAGAAGTCGCGCCAGGTGAGTGGGCGCTTGGTGGTCGACACTTCGCCCTGGCTGAGCGCGCGCGTGCGCACCAGGCCGTCGGGTTTGGCAAACCACGCGACGCGCGTGCCGTCGGCGGCGCGCAGGAGCGTGCCTGAGGGCAGCTCTGTTCCTTCGAGCGAGAGTGCCTTGGTGAGCTGAAGCGTGGCGGGGCCACGAAAAGCGGCCTCTTGCTCCGCGGGCACCACGGACGACAGCCGCGCATCATCGTCGATGAAGCCGAGCGCGTTCTTGGTGCGCGCAAAACGCAGTGCGCCCACGCGACCCAACACCTCGATGGGCTCTTGGGCCCGCGCCTGGCTGCAGCGGTTGCGGTCGAAGCCCTCGCTGCCGCCGCTCGAGAGGATGGGCTCGGCAAACGGCACGCAGTGCAGGTCGACCGGCGCGATTGCCACCCGCAGCTCGCGCTGCTCGACGAACGAAGCGGGCGCGCTTGTGAGCTCGGCCTCTGCGTTTTTGTGCACGGTGGTGTACTGGCCCTTGGCCAGCTGGCCGCGGTAGCTCTCGACGCGCTCGGCGAGGGCCTTTTTGAGCTCGTCGATGGTGGCCGGGTGCTGCAGCTCGACCACGCGCAAGCTGCCGTCTGGCCCACCGCGTAGCGACTCGTCTTGCACCGCGAGCGCGCGCTCATCGAGCAACACCTCGTCGAGCCGCTGCTTTTTCTCTGCACCCAGCCAGTAGGCGAGCGTCTCTAGCTCGGGCGTGGTGTTGGGCAGCTGGGCCGGCGCCTTGGCCGTTCTCGGGCAGCTGCTGTCGCGCGCGAGCTGTGCCCCGTCTCCAGTCGTCTGCACACCGGGTGCATCTGCCATGCGGTTGCAAGAAGCAGCGCACAGCGCAACCAGGACCAAGAGCGTGCTCGCTGTCACGCCGTGTGTCGTAGACCGTGCAGACGAAGTGGGACTCAAGTGGTGCGCTCTTACTTGCGTGGAGGAAGGTAGGGGACGCTGGCGGTGAGACCGCCGTCGACCACCAGGGCGTGACCCTGGACGTACGACGAGTCGTCGCTGAGCAAGAACAGCGCGGCGTGCGCGATCTCCAGCGGCTGGCCCGCGCGCTCGAGCGGCGTGAACTGACCGATCTTGCCCTGACTATTGCGCACCTTGGCGTAGTCGAACAGCGGCTGCGTCATGCCGGTCTCGATGAGACCTGGGCAGATGGCGTTGACGCGCACGCCCGTGCCGCGCAGGTCGTGTGCGGCGCCCTTGACGAGGTTGATTACACCCGCCTTGCTGGCGCCGTAAGCGAGCGGACCCGCGTTGGCGCCGATGCCCGCGACGGATGCCGTGCACACGATGGCGCCGCCCTTGCCCTGGTCGAGAAAGGCGGCCGTGCCGTACTTGATGGCGAGGAACGGCCCGAGCAGGTTGACGCGAAGCACCTCTTCGAACTGCGCCACGCTGGTGTCGCGTATGCCGCGCGCGGTGCCGGTGATGCCCGCGTTGGCGAAGAAGCCATCGAGACCGCCCAGCTCGTCGACTGCGCGCTGCACCAGGGCGCGCACGTCTTCTTCGCGGCCCGCGTCGATGCGCGCGGTCTTGACCTGTCCGCCTGCCTTCGTGACGCTCTCTGCCGTCTCGGCGAGACCGTCTTCAGCCCAATCGGCGATCAGTAGGGTGGCACCCTCGCGGGCAAACAGCTGTGCGCTCGCCCGGCCGATGCCGCTCGCTGCGCCAGTGACGATCACTCGTTTTCCAGATAGCCGACCCGTCACGGAGTGCTCCAGTGCCTCGCGACTGCACAAAAAAGGGGGTGTGCTCTAGTCGAGGCGGCGAGATGCTACCGCACTTCCCGCGCGAGGTAAGGGCC
>JBEGTL010000109.1:0-17548 GCA_041179425.1 Pseudomonadota bacterium
CCGACAGCGCCACGTGGTGCCCCACGCCGGCCTCGGCCTCGGCTGCCAGTAGGTTGCGGGTGGAGGTCTCGAAAAAGTGGAGCACTGCTGCCGCCTCGAAAGAGGGCGAGTTCGACACGTCGACGACCACCGAGGCGCCCTTCAGCGCCTCCGGGAGGCCTTTGCCGGTCAGGGTGTCGACGCCGGTATTCGGAGAGGCGGCCAGCGCCTCGTGACCCTCTGCACGGAGCCTGTTGACGAGCTTGCTGCCGATCAGGCCGGTGCCACCGATGACTACGATCTTCATGCTTCATCTCCTGCGTGTTTGGGGGGTACACACTCGAGACGCGCGACCGGGGACGCCTGTGACGGGCGCCCTCAACTTTGTGATCTTTGCCCGCTGGTGCGGTCCGGCATACATCGTGCGTCGCCCGAGACGATGTTGGCACTATGAAAGTCGCGTTCGCGGTCTTGTTGGCGGTGCACGGGCTCCTCCACGTGATGGGCTTTTTGAAAGGCGTTCGAGCTGGCTTTCGCGGAGGTCGTGGGTCTGCCCCTCACGAAGTCGTCGTCCGCTTGGCGAGCGCCGTGGCTGGCTCCGCGTCGGTGGCCACGCCGAGCTCCGTGCACCCATCGAGGTCGGACTCTCCGCTTTGAGGATGCGCGCGGACCGCCGAGAGCAGACCAACGCGTACCGCCTGCGCGTGCAGCGCTGCGATCTGTTGGACGAGCCAGGGATTTTGGGTCGACTCGAACTGTGCACGCATGAGCTTTTCGTGGCGCTCGTAGTCTGCCGAGTCGCCGTCGAGCGCGGCGACATAGGCTCTGTCGCGATGCAGCGTCCCGAGCGTCACCGGGTTATTGAGCACCCGGGCCTCGGCCAGAGCGGCGTCGAGCAGCTCCACCGCACGCGCTCGATTGCCGAGTGCTGCCTCGGCCAGGGCGAGCTTCTGCCGCGGCATCAGTCGCGCAAACTCGGCTTCGGTCGGCGGAGGGTGCAGGAGCAGCGCCTCGCACACGTCCTTGGCGCGCTGGTGCTCTCCCAGCGCAGAGAGCGCCTGCGCGTACATCGCACGATCGAGCGGATGCGACACCAGCCTGCGCCCGACCTCTTGCGCAAACACGGCCTCGTAGAGGGGCAACGAGCGCGCGGGCTGGCCACGTAGCTGCTCGAGGTGTGCCTGTGCGAGCTGCGCGTTGGCCGCCATGCTGTCGCACAGCGTGGCGAGCCGCTGCAGGTCGGCCGCCGCACGCACCAGCGCGACCACGTCGGAGACCAGCAAATACCCCTGCATGGTGCGCACCGTCAGGACACAGAGCGCCGTCCACGCGGTACCGCTTTGAAGTGCGTGTGCCTCGGATCGCTCGCGATGGATCGCGGCCTGCGCGGTGTCCCCACGGTTGGCGTAGTACGTCATACGCACGCACTCGGCGTGCGGCGCGAAGAACGTGGAGCGTTGCGACAGCTCGTCTGCCAGCCGCAGAGCCTCTGGAGAGCTGTCGGTGACGAGCGCCTGCGCCATCCCATGAAGACAGCCGAGGCTCGCCTGCTCGCGCAGCACATCGTCCATGCCCAGGACTGGCTTTTGAAAGGTGGCGAGCACGTACGCGTAGCGGCGCGAGGCCGACTCCATCCGCCCGTCGATGAGCTCGGCCGTGGCGAGGCAGAACTCTCGTATGCAGTACAGTCCGGAGCGCTTGGGCGCCCCGGAGAGCGGCTCGAGATAGTTTGCGATGCGGTAGCTCTCGGTGACGTCGTAGCTGCTGGCTGCAGCCGCGGTCGCGGGACCCAAGATGCTGGTGAACGCGAGCAAGTTTTCCACGAACGAACGACGGTTGAGCGTGCGTCGCGTGAACAGGTGCGTCCAGAATCCAACCGTCAGGCCGATGACGAGCGCGAGCTGGGCGCCCAGGTAGCGCCGCAGACGCGCGGCTAGGGAGAGTCCACAGAGGTCCGAGAGCGCGTTGAGCGTGCGGTCGAGGTAGCGCCTCTGCATCTCGAAGCTGCCGTAGAAACCGGACAGACTGAGCGGAACCAACAGACCCACGCACTCCTGGTCGCTCAGACCGTTGCGCTGCAGGATGCCGAGCGCCCGCTCCAAGAGCGGCAGTGCGCTCGTCAGCATGGCGACCTCGAAACGCTGTGCGTCACCGATCCGCGCCAGCTGGTACGCTCCGATGAGCTCGAGCTTTGCGCCAGCGGCGAGCAGGTGTTCGGCCACGGCGAGCTTGGCGGCGAGCGAGACCGGGTCGTGCTCGGACAGCGCGCGGGCCAGCGATTCGTGGATCTGCGTGCGCTGCTCCGCGCTGAGTGTTCGTGCCAAAGCACCACGCAGCGCCTCGCTGACACAGGAGTACTGGCCGTCCACGCTCGCCACGGCACCGCGCGCCACCAGCTCCTCGAGACCGCTCACCACGTCCGAGAGCTCGATGCCGAGCGCGCTCGCGAGCTGTTGCGGATGGAGCGGTCCACTGCGCAGCGCGAGCACGCCTGCAATGTCGCGGGCTCGCGCACTGACGCCGCTGACGCGCGTCAGGGTCGCTTCGGCGTGATCACTCTCATCGAGGTCGGCCTTGAACTCGTGGGGCAGGACGAACGTGCCGATGGTGTACCGAATGACGTCGCGTGCGAGCAGCAGGCGCGCGACATCCAGGGCGTGTCCCGGATTGCCGCCCGTCTGCGCGTGCAGCCATCCCGCAAGGTGGCGCGCGTTGGGTACGTCACCAAACAAGCTGCGCACCAGCTCCTGCATCTGAGGTTCGCTGAGCAAGGTCAAGTGGCAGTGCTTGGCATGAAGGTAGAGCTTGCTGGCTGCTTCGCCGCCAGACGTGCTGGCCCGTCTCGTGCTCAGCACCAACAAGAGCGGGTGGCGGCTGAGCGGTTCGGTGAGCGATGCGAGCAGGGAGAGCGACTCGCTGTCCACCAGGTGCGCGTCATCGATCAGCAGGACGAGAGGATTCTGCAGACTGATCTGCAGCAGGGCCTCCGCCAGCGAAGCGGAGATCGAGGCTTGCCGCTCCGATGCTTCGATGGCGGACCCCGGCACTTCGTCTGCAACTCGTTTCGTCCGCTCTCCCACCGGGACGAGCACGGACGGCGAGAGGCGCGCTGCAAGAGCCTGGGCGACCAGGGGGAACGTGGCGAGTCCAATCTGGGCGAGGTGCCGCGCGGTAGAGAAGGGCGTGTTGTGGATGCCGCCGTCCGCTCGTACCACGGTGGCGCCCGCGAGCTGCGCTTGGATGGCTACCTGATCCAGCAATGCACTGCGGCCCAAGCCACGCTCGGCTTCGAGCCAGACGATCTGACCCACCCCTGAGATCGCGCTGCGCAGCGCGTGCTGGACGTCGGCCAGGGGCTGCGCGCGCCCGGTCAGCGTGGGGTGGAGGAGGTAGCTGTAGGCGACCTTGGCAACATTCTCCTCTGCACCGAGCTCGGCCATCGAGGTCAGTCGCTCGATGACGTCTGCGGCGCTCGCGGGTCTCTCTTTGGGATCGTGGCGCAGCAGCGCCAGCACCAGCTCGTTGAGCTCGGCCGGGAGACCCGAGACCTGACTGGTGAGCGGCAAGACCGGCTCTTGCCAGGCGTCCCACAGGTCATCCAGCTGGCGTGCACGAATGTGGGTGCGACCGGTAAACGTCCAATACGCGAGCGCCCCGAGACCGTATAGATCGGTGCGCTGGTCGATTCCGTCGAGCGTCAGACACTCCGGTGCAACGAACACCGCGGTGCCCACGACCTCGGACGGAACGCCGAAGCTGGTGAGCGCGCCGAAGTCGATGAGCTTGGCGCGCCCGTGGCCGGTCATGCGCACGTTTTTTGGGCTCAAGTCGCGATGCACGAGCTTGCGTGCGTGCAACAGCGCAAGGGCGGAGGCCACATCGCGCAGCAGACGGCAGCCATCGCGGAACGAGAGCGGGGCGAGCGCGGCCAGGTCGGCCCCAGGCAGCAGCTCCATCGTGTAGTAAGGTCCCTCGCTGTCGAAGCCGTAGTCGTACACCTCGACGATGTTGGGATGAGTCATTCGCGCGAGCGTGTCGTACTCGCGCTGAAAGAGCGTGCTCAGGTGTGTGCGCTCAGCCTTACGGTCGACACGGAGTCGTTTGTAGGCGACGATGCGCTGGCCGACGCGGTCGTGACACCGGTGGACGACGCCCATCCCGCCGGAGGCCAACACCTCCAGGATCTCGTAGCGTCCACTGTGCTCGACAGGTGGCATCTCGCGTCGCAGAGCGAGCTCTTGCATCGTGGGCCCATGCTACACGCGGGTCGCCGTACGAGTGCTCGAAGATGAGGTCCTGTCTCGAGGCGCCTCGTGTTCCTCACAGCGGGCGTAGGTTTGTCAGCGGGCCAAAATCTCTGTGCGGAGCTGTCGGCGCGCTAAGCTGCCGCGAAGGCCCAGCGCCTTCACATCTGCACCTAGGAAGGTAACCATGACGGACACGTTGCAGAAGGAAGATCTCAAGCAGGGCACAGGAGCCGAGGCCGTCGCGGGCAAGCGCGTGACGGTTCACTACGTCGGGACGCTCACGGACGGCAGCAAGTTCGACAGCTCGCGCGACCGAGGCAAGGGTTTCTCGTTCGGGCTCGGGGCAGGCGAGGTCATTCGTGGCTGGGACGAAGGAGTCGCGGGCATGAAGGTCGGCGGCCTGCGCCGTCTGACCATTCCACCCGCGCTGGGCTACGGCGACCGAGGCTACCCGCCGGTCATCCCGCCGCGCTCGACGCTCGTCTTCGAGGTCGAGCTGCTCGCCGTCGGCTGAGGCGAGCGCGGGCGACTCAGTCGTCCAGCGCGCGCAAGTGAACCAGCTGGTCGCCCGCGCGCACGCGCAGCTGACAGGCGAGGCGGAAACGAGCCGGGTCGGCATCGAGGACGGCCAGCATGAGCAGCTCGTCGGCGGCCGCGGGGAGGAGCTGCTCCGCGCCACGCAGCACCTCGATCTGACAGGTGCCGCAGCTTGCGGAGCGACAGCAGAACGGGATGGGCGCGCCCTCTCTATCGCATGCGTCCATCACGGAATCTCCATCGTGGAGGGTCAGCTCGACCGACTCTCCGGCGTGCGACTCCGCCACGACTCTGACTGTGTTGCTCACCTTGTCCTCTCCTTGCGGTGCGGGTCCACTGCTCACGGGTGCGCGATCAACAACAATGCGCGCGTGCGTCTGCGCGCGCAGGCGAGCACCGACTCGGCGGTCTTTGGGTCGAGCGCCGCGATGCTCTCGTCGAGGACGACCAGGTCGGCATCGGCCAGGATCGCGCGGGCCGCGTAGACGCGTGTGAGCTCCCCGTGGGAGAGCTGCCAGCCGTTCTCGCCCACGACTTGATGCAGACCCGAAGGCATGGTGTCGAGCAGTGGACCGAGACCGAGCTCGCGACAG
The DNA here is from genome assembly GCA_041179425.1 of Pseudomonadota bacterium. Lineage (GTDB taxonomy): Bacteria > Myxococcota_A > Polyangia > Polyangiales > DASUME01 > DASUME01. Next base: position 5,357 of record JBEGTL010000109.1, read on the forward strand.
ACCTCCTCCGCGGCGGTAAGGTCGGTCGGGCGCGGCGGCCAAGAGCGATCGAGCAAGAGGTTGAACGCCAGCGTGCCCTCGAGCACGTGGTTGTCGTGAAACTGCGGTACGAGCGTGACACGACGCGCCCAGCCGGCCCGGCCGAGGGTGGCGAGGTCGAGCGCCTCCAGCGTGAGTGTGCCGCCAGCGGGGGCGCGGGTGCCTGCGAGCACCTGGGCGAGTGTGCTCTTGCCCGCGCCAGACGGGCCCTCCAACAGGACGCGGTCGCCCGCACGAATCGTCAGATCGGCATCGGCGAGTAGACTCCGCGTGTGGTCCGGACACGAGAGAGTCAGCGCACACGCTTCGAGCGTGCGTGGAGACTCGGGGCCGCGCGCCGCGCAGACCAGCGCCGGATCTGCACCGGGTGGCTCGGCCTGGCCCTCGAACAGAGAGCGCACGCCCGTCCATGCGATGCGCGCCGCGGCCAGCTGCGACATGCCGAGGGTGAGCGCGCCGAGCGTGCGCATGCCCACGAACAGACCCGCCAGTGCGAACGCGAGCGTGGCGGGCTCCTGCTGCGCGGTCGAGGAGAGTAAGCTCAAGAAGGCCACCAGCATCCACACACGCGGCAGCAGCCCGAGTGCGACGGCGACACGATCGAAGTCGCGCGACCGGACGAGGTAGGACTCGAGCCGCCGGTCGTCGAGCGCACGGACCTCTTGCTGTGGCGCCTGGACGACCGCGGTCTTGTGACCGACCATCCGCTCGATCAGGTCGTGCGTGATGGTGAGGCGCTCGCTGGTCCACTCGCGACGCAGCCGAAGGTAGCGACGAGCGCCGAGGGCCAGCACGAAGAGCGCAAGTCCATAGCTCCCGAGCGCGAGCAGACCGCCCGCGCGGTACAACAGGAAGGCGGCGACCGGCAGATCGACGACTGCAAAACATGCGGACAGGGCCACCGTCAGGCCGAGCGACTCCAGGTTGCCGGCCTCGATCACGCGGCCGATCAGGGCGCCTGCGCCTTCGCCGCGCGCGTCGTCGCCGTGGCGCTCGAGGATGCCTGCGAGCATGCGCGTGCGCAGCCAGCCACCGACGTCGAGGACCAGACTCGTACTGCGCGAAGCGAGCAGCGCCTGCAAGGGCGCCGCACTGAGCAGCGCGAGCAGCCAGGCCCACAACCAGCCCTCGTCGCGCTGTCCTGTCAGTGCGCCGCGGGCCACGACCTCCCACGACCAGCCGAGCAAGGCGTAGTGCGCGCAGTAGAGTGCGAGCAGACAGGCCAGCTGACGCGGCGCACGCAGCATGTGCAGTGCCGAGGGCAGGCTGAGGCGCGGACTCGGGCGCACCAGCCAGCAGCCAACGATTGCGCGGTGCGCGAGCCGGTCTGACAGCAGTGCCGAGCGAGCGCGCTCGCGACGCGAGACGGGAACGGCTGCCGCCGTGAGCAGCGCCTCGACCTCCGACGCGAGCGGCGCCTCGAGCTCGGTGAGGAAAAGAGTCTGCAGACGTTGGAGCGGGACCCGTACGCGCTCGCCGCCCGGCGCGAGCACACCCACGTGGCGCGCGCCCGACGTACCGATCGCGAGCAGGCGAGGCTCGCCCTCGTGGCTCACGAGCAGCAGCGCAGGGGCGCAGCGCGCGAACAACCCGCGCACGCGTGGGTAGCTCTCCTCGGTCTCCACGACGTCGAGGCCGAGCCACTTGCCGAGCTCCCGTAACCAGTCCGAGCGACGCGCGCGGTCGTGCACGATCGCGGGGGTGGGCGCCGCGGGCTGGCGTGTAAGCGTGGGAGGCACAAAACCCGCGGCAAGCGTCAGCGCAAGCAGCGCGTCGGTCGCCTGGGCGAGCGGCCAGGCCAGAGCGCCGAGGCTGGGAGCGTTCACTTGCCCACCCACAGTGCACGCTGCGCAACGACGTGACTGCTGACGCGTGCGAGGCCGTGCGTGCCGTCGTGCGGAGCGATCTCTGTGAGCGACTCGACCAAGGCTCCGCCCTCGAGCCACAGACGTCGCCATGAGCGGTCGCGCCGAAGCGTGCGCAAGACCTCGCGCTCTGCCCCGAGCAGTGCCGCGTAGCGCGAGCCGAGCTGGGTGCACAGCGTACGCGGTACCCCGTCTTCGACCAGACGACCGCGCTCGAACACCAGCACGCGGTCGAACGCCAGGGTCTCGACAACGTCGTGCGTCACGCAGACGAGTGTGGCGTCGGCCCACAGCTCGCGGGCGTCGAGCAGGAGGCGTTCGCGTCGCGAGCGGTCGAGGCCGCGCAAGGGCTCGTCGAGCAAGACGAGCTTGGCGTCGCGATGGCACAGTCCACGCGCAAACCGCACGCGCTGCCCCTCGCCGCCGGACAGACCGCGCCCGGCCTCTCCGAGCGTCGTCTGCAGACCGTCAGGTAAGGTGGCTGCGAGGCGGCTCACTTCGGAGCGACGCAGCGCCTCTTGGATGCCGGGCGCATGGTCCTCGCGTCCGTAGCCGACGTTGTCGTAGAGCGAGCGGTTCCAGAGCTGGACCGACGGGTCGACCCAGGCCGTCTGCGCGCGCAGCCAAGGGAGGCGCGCATCGGTGAGCGGCTCGCCGTCGATCGAGACGACACCGTGGCTCGGGCGTGCCACGCCGAGCAAGCACGCGATCAGGGTGGACTTGCCTGCACCGGAGGCACCGACCACCGCGACGTGCTCACCACGCGCGATGGAGAGGTCGAGCCCGCTCAGCAACGCCTGACCGCCAGCGCGCACCTCCACGTCGGTGCAGCGGATGGCGAGCCCGGCCGGTGCCTTTGCCTGTGCGACGGGCTCATTGCTAGACGCGCCTACCTCCGGCTCGTCGAGCGGCTCGAACAAGCGTCGCAGCACGTTGTAGAAGCTCGGCAGCTGCCGTACCAGGAGCGCGAGCTCGCGACCGTACGCAGGGAAGGTGAGCGCCCAGTACAGAAACAGAAGTGCGTAGGTCGCATCGCCGACGCTCGCCATATAGCTCCAGAACAGCCACGCCGTGAGCCCCGCCGAGGCCACGCCGACGATCAGCTCGAGGCGGATGCCGAGCTGCGCGAACGACCCGCCGAGCTCTCGCCAGGCGTGGAGCTGTCCTTCGTGCTCGGCGTGCATCGCGTCTTGCCCGCGATGGGCGCGGAGGGCGGTCGCGCCGCGCAGGACGTCGAAGTACAGACGCGACAGCGAGGCGGTCTGCGCCCGCAAACGACCGTCACGCTCGACCAGCGACCGCTGCAGCAGCAGGGGCACCAGCAAGCTGGCCAGTGCCGCGACGATGACGCGCGCCACACTATCCGGGCTGAGCCAGACCATGCCGAGTGCGGTCGCTGCGAGACCTGAGAGTGCGCGCAGCGCGCTGGTGGCGAAGGACGGCAGACCGCGCACGAGGTGGACCATGTGACTGCGCTCGGCGAGATCGGACACGGCACGCGTGTGAAAGTACTGCGCGTGCAGCCGTGGGAGCTTGCGCAGCACGGCGATACGTAGCTGCGCCTCGATGTGCCTGCCGAGTGCGAGCGCTGCGCGTGCGAGCCACAGCTCCCACACCGTGATCACCAACAGCCAAGACAGGACCGCGAGGGTGGCGAGCTGACGCTGTCGGGGACAGCTCAGGTGCATGGACAGATCGAGCTGACCCCGCAACAACACGCTCTCGAAGACGCCGCCCAACGCAAGCGCGATCGAGCCCGCCACGAGGAGCGCCAACAGCCTGCCGCCCGGCACGCCGAGCAGGCTGACGCAGCGCGCGGCGAGCGTGGGAGTCGGGGTGAAGGCTCGTAGGCTCGCGTCCAGTAAAGAGGCCGAGCGCGCTGCCTGCTCTGCTTGCTGCGCCGCATCGACGGCGGAGCGCACGCCGCGAACCACGAGGACCACGGCCCCGCTGAGGACGACTTGCGCCTCTTGCGTGTCGCCCGCGCTGGACGTGTCGTCTATCGCCGGGGAGACGAACCAGTGCTGCGCGGGAGGGCCAGCGGCTCCGCCCTCGTCGTCGCTGGCGTCGCACCAGCGCGCGAGCAGACGAGCGGTCTCTCGCGGTGCGCGCAGAGCACCCGCGCGCACGAGGCTCTCGGTCGCGCGGACCACCGCATCGAGCTTGGCTAGCCCGTGACAGGTCGGGTCTCGCAGTGCCTGCGCTAGCAGACGTCGCCGCTCGTCGGCCCCAACGAGCTTGTGGAGTCTGGCCGACAGTGGGGCGATAAAGTCTGGCGTCGCGGCGAAGACGCGGAACGCCTGCGCGGAGACCGGCGCACGCAATACGAAGAGCTCACGCTGCAGCTGCTCGACCGTGAGCCAGCGACGGCCACGGGCCGGATCCATGATCAGCACACGCTGGCCGACCCGACGCCAGATCACCACGAAGTGCGCGAGTCCGCCCGGCAGCGTGACCACGGCGATCGCCGGCAGTGCGCGTTGGTCGGGTAAGAGCACGCAATCGAGTGGCAATAGCATCTGCGTGGCGTCGAGTCCGAGCTCTCTTGCGAGCTCTTCGAGGGTGTCGATGGAGGTCCCGTCGAGCTGAACGTTGCAAGCGTCGCGCAGGCGTGCGTAGTCGACCACGCGACCCATGCCGCGCAGCAGACTGCACAGCGCGGCCGGTCCACAGTCCATCGACGACGTCTGCAAGACTTCGGGAACGTGCCGGCGCATCGCATTGGGTAGACTCTTCATGGCCCGCTCACCCGTCGACCTGCCGCGCGTAGCGCGAGCACCAGGGGAGACACCTCTTCGAGTGTGATCTCCAGCTGTCCGGGCAGACCGTGCTGCAGATCGCCGTGACGAGCTGCGTCTGTGATCGCGAGCTCGACGCGCACGCGCTCGCCGTGCACCTCGCGCCCGACGTGCTCGACCCTCGCGGCGAGGGTGCCGTACTGCGTCCAAGGAAAGCCTGCGAGTTGCATCCGGCCAGGCTGCCCGGCGTGAATACGGCCGAGTGCGCGCGCGGGCAAGAACTCGGCGACGATCCGCAGGTCCCCGCTCGGCACCACCGTCACGAGCGTGTCGCCTTGCTGCACGACCGTGCCTGCCGTCAGCGCCGCCATGGTGCCCAGGGTGCCCGCGATCGGCGTACGGATGCGCCGCCGCTCGAGCTCGCGCGCGTTTTCGATGAGCTTGCCGTCCAGTGCAGACAGTCTGCCGTCGAGCACCAACACCTCTTTGCGCAGCGCCGCGCCCTCGCGTGCACGCTCGGCCTCGTCGGCGAGCTGCTCGGCGCGGATGCGGCGCAGGTTCACCTGGGCCGCGGCGAGCTCTCGCTGCAGCTGGTAGACGTCGGAGGCGCCTCGGTCGGCGACGACCTGCGCCAAGAATCCGCGACTGCTCAGGTCGAGCTCGCGCTCGCTCTCGGACGCGCGCAGGCGTGCCAACGAGCCTGTCTGCTCGCGCCGAATCTCTGCCTCGTCGAGGCGCACGCGTGCGACTTCCCGGCGCGAGACGACGACCCGCTCGAGCGTCTCGAGCTCGCGGACGATGGCGCGTCGTTGTAGTTCGCTGCTCGCGCGCTCGAGGAGCAGGCGCTCGCGTTCTCCTATTTGTTCTGCGGCGTCGAGCTCTACCAAGATCTGGTCTTTCACCACACGCTGCTCGAGCCGCAAGGTCGAGCTGAGCACGCGTCCGCTCACCGGCGCAGCGAGCACGTGGCCGCGGCGCGCGACTTCGACGCGAGCCCCCTCGGCACGGACCCGCACCGCTACACGCGCCTGACACAGCCAGACGAGCCACGCGGCCGTCGCGGCCAAGAGGACCATCCAGACCATGAAGTGGCCCTCGTGCGTACTTTGTTGTGCGCGCAGCGAGCGAGAGAACGAGAGAGACACTTTTCCTCCGTACCTGCTGCGCCCAAAAAAGGACTGCGGGCCAGCGCGCCCCGTGGCGACCATGACGCGAAAAAAGGGCGCGCAGGGGAGAGGGGTGGCGGTCTCCCCCGTCCCCTGCGCGCGAGGGCTTCAGACGAGTGCGATCTGGATCTGTGCCAGGGGCAGGACGATGGGGCCGCGGCAGCCGCCGGTGCGTGGCAGGACCGATGCTTTTCCGCCCTTGACGTTCGACTTGATCTTCATGTTGGTCTCCATCTTTTTGTGCATCGCGCGCTGCTGCGCGACCTTCTGACCGGCACGCGGCCGGCCAAAACCATGGACTCAGCCGCGCGCGGCCGAGCCTGAGACGAGCGTCACCGCGTTCGCGCTCACCACGAGCGAAAAGCCCAGCGAGTCGTGCAGTACCTGCGACAACGAAGGTAGGCCGGAGGCACCGCGCATCGCGTGGTTGAACGCGACGTCGGCGCCGGTGAGCGCGCGCGACGGGGGGACCCGCCGTAGCAGTCCGTTGACCTTGGCCTGGGCATCTTCGGTGGCGCGCACGATGGCTTGCTCGCGGGCCACGTGCTCGAGGACGACCTGAGCGATCTCGTCTGCCACGCCGCGCGCCACGAGTGCGCTGCCGAGGCGCGCCGCGAGCGCGGCGGTGAGGTGATTGCGAAGGTTGTCTGCGCCACGCAGCGACGTCGTCTGCAGACAGTCAGACAGGGTGGTCGGGTAGGTCTCGTGGCCATCGAGCGTCGCCGTGGTCTCGGCGTACAGGTGGCCGTAAGCGCGTGCGTGCGCTGCGCGCTGCGCGCGGGTCTCGACGCTGTTGGCTTCGAACAGAGCTCGCACACCCTGAAGGTAGAGCGCGAGCGTCTGCAGCGGCCCCGTGTCGGCGGACGCATGCGTGGCGCAGAGGGTCGACAGCCGCTCGCAGGTCTCGCTGACGGCCGGCCAGAGGGAGAAGGCGAGCGCGTACACACGCAGCGCGGCGAGCCCGTACGCGAAGGCGTCGTCGACCTCGGTCAGCCCCGTGGCGACCTCGGGTGCGTACGCGAGGGACGCGTTCGGGCGGCGCTCGCCGTCGACGAGCACGCGCAAGAACTCTTCGATCATCGGTCGCGAGCCCGCGCACACGCCGCTGGCCGATAAAAACAAGCCCTCGGCGTCGGCGAACGGGTAGATCTCGGACGCACGGATGACATCGGAGGGTAGCGCGGAGCCGCCCTCGGCCGACTGGTACAGCTTGCGGTAAGTCACCAGCCGCACGCCATCGACGATGCGAAACAGCGACGAGAACAAGGGGTGCATGTGTCCGTTCGGGAGCGGATGCTCGGGGTGCGCGAGTAGATAGGCCGGCAGCGCCATGATCAGACTCGACAGCACCATCAGGTTCCCGACTGTCAGAGGCCCTGCGACACCGGCACCCCCAAGGTAGGCGTCGCGCAGCTGCAGCGTGACCGCGAGCAGGGGCTTCCACTCCTTGATCATCGTCTTGAGCGCGGTGACGTTCATGGGGAAGTCGTCCAGGTAACGACTGCCTCCATAGCTGCAGACGCGCCACTCCGTCGGGACGTCGATGCGCAGACCGCCGGGGAAGACGTTGGCCTCGCCGACCTGACGGTCTTCTGCATCGAGCGCTGGGTGCGCGAGTCGGTACACCGGCATGATCACCTCGAGGTAGCCCTGCTCGATGGCGCGCCCACCGAGCAGCTCGGAGAGCTCCTCGCACGCGCACCAGGTATGCGGGGTGTTCGAGGGAGCGGCTGGCAACGGGGAGCTCACGGGGCCCGTGGGGACGGGCGGCTCCACGACGCTCTCGCTACGGGCCAAGATCCCGGCGTCGAGCAGCTGCTCCAACAATGGTCTCACGCGCGCCCAGGAGAGCCCCTCGCCCCACAGCGCCGCGCTGCCGGCCGTAAAACGCGACTGCTTGACGAGTCGCTCGGCGAACGTGAACAGCTCGGGCTCGTCGAACTCGACCTCGTTGCCGCGGTAGAGCAGGCGCACGACCGGTTTTCCCGCCTCGTCTGTTGCGTGCACCACGGTCGCGCTCCGGTACTTGGGCAACGCGAGCTCGTCTTGTGGGGTCAGCGCGTGCGCCGTGTCCGTAAGGCCCGCGACGGGGCAATACGTAGTCGCGGCGTGCGGCTGCTGGTCGCTCGTGGCGGCGTCGGTGGCCGTCGAGGATCGCATGCTGGGCTCCGTCCTGGAGAGGGTGGAAGACGTCTGCTCAGTTGGGTCCGAACGGACGTCCGGCGACCGTCAGACCGACCACGGGCGCTTGGGGCGGCACGGGTGCGGCGCTGCGTGAGACCACCACCGCGCGTGGTGCGGCCGAGCTCTGCAGCGGCCTCCCACGACGGTCGCAGCTCGTGGGCTCACTCGTGTGGAAGGCGTCGAGGACGCCCTTGCGGAAGGGCAGGAAGTGACACCACAGCGCCTCGGACAAGAAGCCGCTCTCGTCGACGTGCACGAAGCCGTCGGGACGGCTGGGTGGCCACACAGGCGAGCCGCTCGCCGACAGAGGCTCGTTGACAGACAGCTGATGGCAGCCTGCACACGACTGCGTCGAGGCGCGCTTGGCGACGTCGAGTGCGGTCAGGTCGAACCGACCGAGGTGTGCCAGCTCGTCTTCGATGGCGTCGCCAAAGGCGTTGGGTAAGGTCTCGTCCATCTGAAACCCGTACGCGTCGGCAGGGTCGGACGACGTGCTTTGGCCGGCGTTGAAACGGTCTGGCACGTCCATGGAGATCATGTTGATGTCGTCGGTCACGAGGCGACCGACCTGACCCGAAGCGAAGCTCGCGTGGAAGTCTGCGGCACGCTCGTGGGGCGCCGGGTCGGTGGCGTCGAACATCTGTGGCAACGGGTTGTTCTTCACACTCACCGGGTTCATGAGCATGCGACAGGTGAAGCCGCGACAAACGCGCTGCAGCTGAAACTCGCGCAGCTGCCAGAGCGTGCCCGTGACGAACATGTTGGTGCGGATCTGCCCGGCTCCGGCGAGGTAGCTGCCCGGGTTTTCGCGCAGTCCGAAGTTGGTCGGGTCGATCACTGGCGAGAAACCCGAGAGCCCCGCGAAGTAGAAGCTCTCCATACGATCGGCGAGCGCCCGCTGTCCGTTGGCTGTCTTGGCGTCGAGCGTTGCGAGACCTTCCCAGAAGTCCACCACCGGTCGACACGCGTCGAGACCGCAGGCCGGACGAGGGTTCGGCAGCATGCCTTCGAGGATGATCAAATTGCGATTGTCCGCCCGGAACGGCTTGAGCGCGTAGATCAGCCGATACTCTCCGCAGTTCTTGCCGGAAGCGTCCGCGAGATCGAAGCGGTTGATCAGCGCCACCGGCACCATGCTCTCGAGGGCGGCGTCTTTCTCCACCGCCTCAGGGCGCGGGCAGTCGATGGGAAAGCCGTTGATGCCAGGCGTCGCGTTGTCGTCGCAGTGGGGCGCGCTCGGAAACTTCGCCGAGGCTTTGACGTCCATGCTGTCCCACATCTGCTGGAAGAGCTGGGTCTCGTTGGTGCCGAAGGCGCCGGCTCGCAGCAGCAGCTGGCGAAACACGCGGCGGAGCGGAAAGCGCGCCATGACAAAAGCGTCTGTGTTGATCAGCGTCGGGTCCGGACGCGTGCCGTCAGGCGGCGGGCAGCTGCTCACGGGCGGCGGAACTTCGGCAGGTACGACACGCACGGGCGGAGGTGAGGTGACGCGCGCGTCTGGCGCGCTGAGCTCGATGCCGAAGCCGCTCTCGACGACTTCTTGCGCGTGCACGGGAAAGGCAGGCGCAGCCACCAGCCAGGCAAAGCTCGTGACGAGTCGTAGTGCGCGTGCGCTCTGGCGGTGCATGAGGACGGACTTACGACCCTGAGTCAGCACAAAACGTTCGGCGTTCATGAACATCCTTCGGCGAGTCACACCTCCAACACTACGGGCACATTTCTCGGAGAATTCCTCCTCGTCTGCAGCGTGATCGGAGACGTACCGGTACGACGCGGCAACGCTCTTCACGCGCGCGCGAGCGGATCGAAGGTTCGTCTGTTGGGGGTCGTATCTTACTGTCTGCTGTGTGGCAGATCGCAGTCAGGTCCTACCGTCACGCGCGTAGCGAGAGGCCGTGTCTCTCTGCGGCCGCGGCCGCGGACAGGTGCAAACGAGCGCGCATGGCGAAGTGGCTCACCATGCTGCATCTTGGCCCGATGAACCGCCCCTTCGTTCCGGCCGAACAGATGACCGACCGTTTCGACCGCTGCTACACGCTCAACTTCACCACCGTGGCCGAGCTTCTGGGTCCGCTCTCCGCAGACGGGCTGCGCGCGGCGCTGCGCTGTCTCGAGCGTCGTCACCCCCTGCTCCGTGCCCGCATCGATCGCGCGGGTCCGACGCCCGCCTTCGTGTGTGGTGAGGGGCGCGAGCTGCTGCTCACGGTCATCGACGCGGAGCCACGGCAGGTGCCCGCGCTGGTGGCGGCATCGATCGATCACTCGGTCTGGGACGACGCTGGCCCGCGCGGCGAGCTGGTGTGGCTGCGACACGGAGAGCGCCACTCCACGCTGCTGCTTCGGCTTCAGCACGTGGTCAGCGACGGCACGTCCGGCATGGTGGCTATGCGCGACTTGTTGGCGTTCGTGGCAGCGCCCGAGCTCGCGGCGGTCGAGCCTCTGGCGTCGCCCGGGCAAGACACGTTCTTCCCCGCAAGCCATGCAGCCCGGCGCGAGGCGTTTCTGGCCGCACCCGCGCCCCGTGGGGCGGCGGCCGTCGAGCCGCCCTTCCGGTTGAGCACGTTTGGACAAGCGTCCTGGACCGAGCGACGCGTGATGGCCGAGCGTATCCAGCTCGACGTCTCGTCGTCGACTGCACTTTTGCAGCGGGCGCGTGCAGACAGGGCGACCGTGCACGGCGTGCTGTGCGCCGCGCTGGCACAGAGCGTCGCAGCAGAGCGCGGCTCGCCGTGCCGGCAAGTGCTCGCGCATCCGGTCGACCTGCGCCGGTTTCTGCGCGAGCTCGATCCGTCCGCGGCACCGATCGGCGACCGGGTAGGGTACTACGTGTCCGCAGTCTCCAGCGAACACACGGTCGGCGACGGGGAGTCGTTGGGTGCGCTGGCCAGCGCGATCACGACACAAGTCCGCGCCAAAAAGCAGGCGCACGAGCCGCTGCTGACGGCGCCCATCCGCGGACCTTACTTCGTCGAGAAGACCCGCGACCTGCCCCTCGACGTTTTCCGCGATCTCGCGGAGCAGAAGGTCTTCACCGACACCTTCTCGCTCACCAACCTCGGGCCGCTCGAGCGTCTGGGCATCACGTCGCAGGTAGGCTCCCTCGAGCTGGTCGACTGCTACTTCGTCGCCGCTTCGTCGATCCTCGGCCAGCTGAGTGGCTCTGCAGTCTCGTACGGAGGGCGAATCTCGCTGCACGTCGACGGCGTCGCGCCGCTGATCTCCTCGGCCCAGCTTGCGCGCGTGGTCGAGCGCACTGCGGCCGCGCTTCGCGCCTACGTCGCGGATTGAGCTCGCGCGGGCGCGCAGCGCGACCCAGACGCGTCACCCTTGCTGCAGCGCCGAGATCGCGCCGAGCAGCACCATCCCAATCCCGATGGCGATCCCCAAGAACGCGAGCGCGCCGAGGTAAAAGAACGGCAGCACGTAGCGCCTCTGTGCGGCCGTGAGCAGGTCGTGATGCTCGAACGAGCGCCAGTACCAGCCTTGGGGGCAGTCCGGGTGCGTACGAATCGTGCTGGCAAGCAGCGTGAAGTAGACCAGCTCGAGCGGGATACCGACCCCTGATGAACGCAGCATCAGCGTCTGACCCAGCTCGACCAGCTCGCTCCAGCCAAACCAACGTGCCGCCGTGATCGCGCCCAGCACGAGCAACAGCAAGAGGGCCCAGCCTATCTCCGCCATGCGTGCGCTCCCACGACCACTCGGCATGCTACCGCACTCGCGTCGACAGCGGCAGGCTTCTTCAACGGGCTAGCGGCTCGTCCGGTGCTTCGCTCAGAGGCGGCGAATGAGCGCCGGATCGAGGCGCAAGAACGACATGCCGGGCGCGGTCTCGAGGCTGCCGTCGACCTCCACGACCTCGGCAACGTAAGGGAGTACGGCGTCGTTGATGGCTCCACCTTCGGGCGAGGTCAGCAGGTAGCGGCGCTCGACCCCAGCCTGGTCGCGGGTCACGAGCACGGGCGGGATGCCGCCCGCGATACAGAACTGTGCGCACGCTCGGTGGGTGCGGCCATCGCCCGGCTTCATCCGGCCGAGCCAGCATTTGATGTCTACGATCTCGCCGCGCAGCGTGACGCGACCTCTCTCCACGAGCGAGCTGGTTGCGAGGAGTGCGTGGTTTTCCCCGGATCCCGGCTGTGGCTCGACCTTGGCGACTTCGAGTAGACGGATGCCGTCGCGCTCGAGCAGCAATCCGCT
>JBEGTL010000110.1:0-17533 GCA_041179425.1 Pseudomonadota bacterium
GGCGGCCAAGACGGAGCGGCAGGTGAGGGCGATTCTACACGTGGTGGACACACACGCGGAAGCTCACTTGGCGTAGCTGAGTGTGTAGCGGACGGGCGTCTCGAACTTCTTGGAGGCGATCTCGATGCTGACGCGCGCGGGGGACGCGACGTGCTCAGCACGCTGGCGGCGGCCTCTGGCACAGACGACGGCCAGCGCGATGAGCAGCGTCGGCAGCTGCGCGACGAGCTCGTCACATTGTTCATCGCCGGTCATGAGACCACGTCGCACGCCCTGTCCTGGACCTGGCACCTCCTCTCTACCCATCCAGAGGTCGAACAGAAGCTGCATGCCGAGCTCGCGCGGGTGCTCGGCGGGCGTGCGCCAACTTGGTCCGACCTCGAGCAGCTGCCCTACGCAGAGCAGGTGCTGAGCGAGTCCATGCGCCTCTATCCCCCGGCGTACGTGCTCGCCCGCGTGGCCAAGGAAGATGCGGTGGTGGGTGGCTACACCATCCCGCGTGGCTCCGACGTGGTGATGTGGACCTACCTGACGCATCACGACGCGCGCTGGTTTCCCGACCCTGAGCGTTTCGACCCTGAGCGCTTCAGCCCAACGAACCGCAAAACGATCCCGCAGTGCGCGTACATACCCTTCGGAGCAGGCACGCGCACCTGCATCGGCAAACAGTTTGCACTCGTCGAGGCGCTGCTGATCCTCACGCGCACGGCGCAGCGCTTTCCATGCGGGCGCGTGCGGCCCGATGAGCGGCTTCGACAGCTGTTCGTACGGGGTGATGGAGCTGCACACGGAGCCCGTCAGGCGCGAGCTGGTCTTGTCTGTCGCGGGAATCGGCTTCGGGTACTGCGGCGCTCAGCTCAAGTCGGACGGCGTGCGCGTGTTCGGGCGCGACTCGCTCGACATGGGCACGAGCTGCCCCGCCACGAGTGACCTGTGCGTGCTCGCGAGTGACGTGACCACTCCGACTGTCTGCTCGGGCGACATCACGACGTTCAGCTGGCCCGCACTGGGTCGCAAGTCGACGGTGGGGACGAGGCAGGCGTTCGGCGCAAGCCTGTATCCGGGCGGTGCAGACAATCAGATCACGCTCGACGGAACCGCGACGGACAGCCTCGATCTCGGGCCGAGCGCACCGGCCGATGGGGTAGGCACGCTCAACATCGTCACGGGGATGCCGAGGTAGCCGGGGGCGGCGAGCGGGCAGCGAGCGGCGTGACCGCACCTTACTTCCGCGCGTACCAAGCCGACGGTCGCGAGTGGCTCGGCGAGGGTCGCGCGCGACGCGTGGTGGGTTACTTCAACGGCGGACGCACCGGCGCGGATGGCAAGCCTTACTATCTTGTCCGGAACATCCCATGGTCCAAGGTTACCCACATCAACTACGCCTTCGCGCACATCGAAAATGATCGCATCGCGATCGGCGCGGACGGCGCGAACAATCCGGCGACCGGCATGGAGTGGCCCGGCTTGTCCGGTGCGGAGATGGACCCCGCCTTCCCGTACAGAGGTCACTTCAACCTGCTCAACAAGTACAAGAAGCTCCACCCGCGCGTGAAGACGTTGATCTCGGTCGGCGGCTGGGCGGAGTCTTTGGGCTTCTACTCGATGACGACCCGCTCGGATGGCACCGTCAACCAGCCGGGGATCGATTCGTTTGCAGACTCGGTCGTCAGCTTCCTCCGCACGTTCGGCTTCGACGGCGTGGACATCGACTTCGAGTACCCCACCTCGCTCGACGAGACCGGCAATCCGCAGGACTGGGACGCGGCGCGCTCGAGGCGTAAGGGCCTGCCACAAGGGTATGACGCGCTGATGCGAACCCTGCGCGACAAGCTCGACCGTGCGAGCGCGGGCGACGACCGCTACTACTTACTGACGTCTGCGTCGTCGGCATCGGGCTACCTCGTCCGCGGCATGGAGAGTCAGTCCGCGCTGCGCTACCAGGACTTCACCAACCTGATGGCGTACGACTTCCAAGGCACCTGGAACGACGTGGTCGGCCCCAATGCTCCGCTCTACGACGACGGCAACGATGGCGAGCTGAGCGATCTGTACACCACGCCCGAGTATCAGAAGGTTGGTTACTTCAACACCGACTGGGCCCTCCACTACCTGCGCGGTGCGCTCCAGGCGGGCCGCATCAACATCGGCGTCCCGTACTACACACGCGGCTGGAAGGACGTCAGCGGCGGTCAGAAAGGCCTGTGGGGCACGTCCGGCGCGAAGGACTGCCAGCCTGGCACCGGCATCAAACGTCCGTGCGGAGCCGGGGCTTCCGGCATCGACAACATCTGGCACGACCAGACCGGAAACGGCGGTGAGCTGAGCGCCGGCATCAATCCGATGTGGCACGCCAAGAACCTCGAGAACAACGTCCAGCCGGTCTACGCCGAGCACGTTGGCCTGACACCCACAACCGACGCGGACGACACCATCCGCGGCACGTACACGCGCGAGTGGGACGCCACCACGCGCACCTCGTGGCTCTGGAATGACGAAAAGAAGACCTTCCTGTCGACCGAAGACGAGCAGGGCGTCGACGCCATCGTCGACTTCGTCAAGGCGAGCGGCGCCGGCGGCGTGATGATGTGGGAGCTCTCCGGCGACTATCAGTGCCCGGCCGAAGTGCGTCCCGAGAGCTTGTGCGTGATGGGCTACACGCTGACCTATCGTATGAGCGAGCGGCTTGCCGACGCCGCTCCGTACGGCGACCTGCGCCGTGAGGGCAGCTTGGCAGAGCTGCCGAGCGCTGTGCTCGACGTCAAGGTCGAGCTCGCCAAGTACCCCACCGAGGCCGCGAACCTGTGGCCCCTCACCCCCGTCGTTCGCATCACCAACAACACCGACGTGACGCTCGGCGGCGGCAAGAACACGGCGCTCTCGTTCGACCTGCCGACGTCTACCTCCGCCCTCATCAAGGACGGCAACTGGCAGACCGGCGAGCAGGCCGGGCAGTGGCGCATCACGCCCGGCCATACCGGCCCAAACAGCGGCAGCGGGGGGTAGAGCAGGGCGGGGTCGATCTGCCCCACGCCCTCGGCGTTGACCGGGATGTAGGGCTTTTTGGCGATGTCAAAGACCTGCATGCCCAGAGCATCGGCGTAGCGGCCGTCTGCGCCCAAGAAGGTGCCGCGCACGCCGCGGTCCTCGTCGGTGGCGCTCACCACGACGGCACCCGCTGCGTCTCCGAACAGCACGGCCACGGTGCGGCCGCGCGTGGTGAGGTCCAGCGCCGAGGAGTGCACTTCTGCGCCGACCAAGAGCACGTGCTTTTGTGCGCCGGACTGGACCAGTGCGACGGCGGTGCTCAGCCCGTAGAGAAAACCCGAGCACTGGTTGCGGATGTCCATGCAGGGGATGAAGCGACCTGTGTCGCACAGGCCGAGCTTCTGCTGCAGGATGACGCCGGTGCCGGGAAAGAAGCGGTCCGGAGACAACGTACAAAAGATGATCATGCCGATGTCGGCCTTGCTCAGACCGGCACGCTCGATGGCTTGGACGCTCGCCTCGAGCGCGAGGTCGGAGCAGCCCACTCCCTCGTCGGCGTAGTGGCGCTCCTTGATGCCTGAGCGCTGCTCGATCCACTCATCGCTCGTGTCGATGCCAAACACGGTGCGCAGGTCGTTGTTGGTGACGACTCGCGGGGGAACATAAAATCCGCTCCCGGAGATGTACGCGTTCCGCATGGGGGGGTGGCTCTCTTTCCTGCGGCTTTCTCGCGACGACGACCGCAGGCCGCTTGGCCTGTGTACACCGCCACGTGATCCGCCTTGCCTGACCCGTCAGCGTTAGCGTGCAGCCAAGGTGGCATCCTTCTCCTCGCCGCTCGATTCTCAATCCTGATAGTCGCAATTTTTCTGTTACGACTTCGTCACCTCGCGCCAATCAGTGCTCGCTACAAAACGCGCGGATCGCCTCGGCGACGGCCTGCGGATTGTCTTCGTGGACGAGGTGCGACGCGTCTGGAATGCAAAGCTCCTTGGCACTGGGCATCAGCCCCGCGAGGCATTCGTTGATCCGCCGCTGGAAGGCCGGCGTGTCGCTGCCGCGGATGAGTAACGTTGGCGTCTCGATCGCCTGGGCTTCTGCCGCAGTGAAGACGGGTAGGCCCGCGCCGAGAAGCGCCGCGCGATGCGCCGTCACATTGTCCAACATCTGCTGTCTGCGTGCGGGGGTGGTCTTGGCGAAGGCGGCGGCTCCGAGCACCCCGCGCGCGAAGATCTCGAGACCGACCCCATCGTTGCCGTCCTGGAACGCCTTCGTCGCCGGGCCGATCGTGCCGGCGCCAAACTTGACGAGCAGAACCAGCGCGCCGGGCGAAGAGAACAAGAGCTTGAACAGCTCGCCCGGCTTGGGCGGCAACGCCTGCAAGAACATGGAGACGACCGGAGGCTCTTCGAGCGTGAGCGTTCGCGCGAGATCAGGTTGTTGCTGCGCGGCGAGCAGACACACGAACGCACCGGAGGAGTTGCCGACGAGGTGCACCTTGCCGAGGCGGAGTGTCTCGACGAGCGCGACCAGGTCTGCTGCGTGCTGCGAGAGTGGGTCGCTGTCGTCGCGGCTGGCAGGACGGTTTGGAAACGCGAACCGACGGCTGTAGTTGATGACGCGGTAACGTTTGGCGAGCAGAGGTTCGAGCGAGTCCCACCACGCGCTCGACGAAAGGGCGCCGAACGCGCAGTTGCCTCGAGCACGCGACGCGGTGGGCTGATTCAAGGAGTCGGTGGGGTGCGTCTGCAACCAGTGCACTGTGGATGCACAGTCAGTCATGTAGACGATGGCCTCAGGTGTCCGTGCAGGCTAGCGATGCGACGCTGCCGGCTACTCTTTGTGCTCCGCGCGCGAAGGGAGCGGAGCTCGCTCAAGACAACCCCTGAGCGCTCTGTTGCGCTTCGTGCGCTCGGTTCAGGCCGGGTTCCTGCCGCCATTGGGCGCGCGACGTCGCACTCGTCTTGCCGCAAATGCAACGATCTCCACATTGGCGTCATCGTAGGCGCTTATCTTCTGCGCTAATTGAAGGGTCTGGAGGCTGGCTCACGTGAATGGGTGCAACTTCGTGCTCTGAAGCGACGAGAAAATTGCATATGTTGCAAGCATGGCGTTGTCTTTAGGCCGTGAGGCCGCAATCTTGGGCGCCCTTGTGGGCAAGCGAGCGAAGAGGACGTCGAAGCAGGGCTATGTAGCCGCACTGCTCCTCTTCGCGGCGTGCGCGCAATCTCCGATCACCAGTGCTGTGGAGGAGCCCTCTACGGAGGTAGACGAGCAGACCGACAGCGGCTCAGTCAAAGACGAGCCTGAGGAAACCACACCGCCGAACACCGGTGCGACGAGCGGTGCCACAGGTGGCAACACCGTCAAGGACAGTGGTCCAACAGGCTCGGGTACGCGAGTCGATGCTGGCATCGCGAAGGACGCGAGCACCGGCGCCGTGCCGAGCGACAGTGGCACGAGCACCGACGCCGCGGCTCCGACGGAAACCGGGACGATCCAAGACGCAGGTACCGCTCCCAGCGGTCCAACCACCTACGACGCTGGCGCAAAGCCGACCGGCGCGATCGACGCGGGCACGAGCGCAGATGCCGGCGCGACGCCCAGCGGGAGCACGGCGCAGTGTACTAACACGCCGAGCTATCCGACGGCCGATGCGTGCGCACGCTGTATCTGTACGAAGTGCGGGACGCAGGTGGCGGCGTGCTACGCGAGCAGCGACGCCGCCAAAAATACCCAGTGCGCCAAGGTGCAGGCGTGCGCGGAAGCAAAGCACTGCGCGGGCTCGAACTGCTATTGCGGCAACTCGTTGCTGTGCGCGGCGCCGAATGGGGGCTGCGTCGACGTCATCAAGACCGCGGCGGCAAGCAGCAGCTCGGTCGACATCCTCAACGCCTCGAACGACAGCTCGACGGCGGTAGGCCGAGCCAACGCGATCGGGACCTGTAGTACCAACAGCTGTAAGAGCGAGTGCGGTCTCTAGCCAGCACTTTGTCCTGGTCGGCACACGAGACGAAAGAGCCGAGAGAGCAAGCCGCATCGCTCACTGGCAGCGCAGCACGGCGTGGGTCGCGCTGTCCTCGGGTCGAATCAGGTAGCCGTCGTAGTCCGTGCGACCTCGTTCTCCAATCATCCACGGGAGCGTGCCCACGCCCAAGCCATCAGCGATCGAGAGCCACGCGCTGAGCACCGTCGCTCGCTCTCCATCGCGCTCGCTACCGGAGGCTGGCTTCCAGTTCACTTCCTCGAGCAGCAGTGGTTTGCCGAGTTCGCGCGCCACCTGCTCGCGCTCGCGCAGTGTCCGCTCGCCTGCGCGGATGGCGGCCTCGACGGGATCGGACGCCTGCGCGCTGGCGGTCTGGTACATGTGCAGCGTGAGCACGTCCACGCCACCCTGGGTCGCGATGCTGCGTAGATCCTCGCCGTACTCGCCTAGCGAGCCCGCTCCGCCCCACGCGATCAGCTGGCGCGCACCGGCGGCGCGCAGCCCGTCGGACATGCGCCTGGCCCAGCGCGTAAGTGTCCCGTCGTCGCACAGCGCGGGGGTCCGCTCGCGCTCGCAGCGCGCCTCGTTGGCCAGCTCCCAAGCAAAGATGGTGGCGTCCTCTCCGTACACGCGGCCGTTCTGGCTGTTGACGCGCTGGACGAGCGCAGTCTGATAGTCGAGCTGTAGACGCAGTGCGCGTTCGTCACTCCAGAACGCGTTCTTGGGCAGCTGTTCGCCAGGTGCGATCATGTTCACGATCGCGGGCGCTCCGCCGAAGTCTTCCCAGTTGTTGGTGAGGATCAAGATCAGCCGCGTGTCGTTGCGCGCGGCGGCGGCGAGCACTTCGTCGAGCGCACGCAGTCCTTCCTCCCGGAGCGCGCCACGGTCGTCACGCAGGCGCGCGGGGCTGTTCCCGAGCTCGAGAAAGGCCGGCGTGCGCACCAGCGATCGCCCGAGCTGTGCGGCCTGAACGAAGATGTCTTCGACCGCGTCGAGCCGCGCCGCACCCACCAGCTGCAGCAACGGGTAGCTGTTGATCCCACGTGCCGTGAACACCTGTCCGTTCACGGCAAGCTGTCCCGCGTCCGTGACGCTTACGAGTCCCGATCCCCAGCTCTGCGTCGGTGCGCAGGCGTCCGCGCTCACGCCTGCGTCCGCGAGCGGGGCCCCCAGCGATGTTTCATCGCTGTCTGCGCAACCCGCGAGCGACGATGCGATGCACAGCGTGAGAGTCGTGAGCGAAGGCAGGTCGAAGCGCAACTTCGGGTAGGGGAGCGAAGATGGGATGCACAAACCTGTCTCTCCTCGCGCCAGCCGTAGGCCTGTGCAGCCCAGGTTGCTGCGCGCAGGAGGTCGAGGGCGCCACGCGATGGTACGCGGAGCCGCCCGCGGCAATTCCTTCGGCGGCGCCATCAGTCGAACGCTCAGGCACCCGTGCGCTCGCGGTGTTTGCAGCCGGGCCAGCAGCAGGGTCGGCGTTGGCCCTCTTCAAGCTCTTCCTGGGTCCTACGAATACGGCGCTTTCGCGTCATCTCTTGTTTCGCATCCTCGACCCAACAGATGAACTCGTTGCGTGCCAAGGGGGTGATGTCCCTCCAGGCGGCGAGTGCTGTGGCGTTCGCGATGAGTGCATCACGAAGGTCTACCGGTAGCTTGTGTACAACCCCACCGGGCACGCGTTTGCTGGTCACGGATGCGACTAAAAGCATTTCCCCTACCACGGTCAAGCAGTTCGATGGACCGGTGTGAGCGTCTCGAGGTGCGGCCGGGCCTGAGCCGAGCTCTCGCTCCCGCCGCGCGTCTGCAGTCGCTGTCGGTCGCGCTAGCCACGCGGCCGCGCCCGAGGTGCCCTCCAACGTTCGCTGCGCGGGCCTTTGAGCGCTGTCTCGACCAGGCCAATCGTCCAGCACAACGGACAACCGCGCAGCAGGACCAGCGCTCCCACTCCGGCAGCCGCCGAGAGCCACGGAAATTGGGCGTGCGTCGATATCGCCAGCGCGATGAGCGTGGCGGCCAGCACGCCTCGCACCAGATGAGCGACCACGGACGCGCTCGCAAACGGGCTCCTATCGCGCGTCGGCATCCGCGTGATCTCCTGTCGTCAGATATTCGCGCATCAGCGTGCGCGCCCGGTGCAGGCGGCTCTTGGTAGCTTCACGCGTCAGTCCGAGTCGCGCGGCCATCTCGCCGATCGTCAGCTCTTCGAAGTCGCGCATGAGAATGACTTCGCGCTGTGTCTCCGACAGCGACTCGAGGGCACGCACGACGTCGAGGCGGAGCCCGTCTGGCGAGCGCGCGAGAAAGCTGGGCGAGCGCTCTAGCTGCAGCAGCGAGTCGGTGGCTCGCAGCAGCTGGAGCGGCGGCAGGAGACACAGCCGCGTCACGACCTTGGCGATCCAGCCGGCCAAGGCTGACAGGTTCTCGACCGTCGAGATGCTGCGGTTGATCACGATCAGCGCCTCTTGCACGACGTCTTCGATGGAAGTCGCGCGGCCACATCGGTAGGTCGCGTAGCGCTGGATGCCCACGCGCAACGTTGCCAGCAGGGCGTGCATCGCCTGCGGATCGCCGGCTCTGGCGGCCAGCAGAAGCTGTGTCTCGACTTGCACGTTGGCTCCTCAGCCTTGCTCTCGCTCGACGGCGCGCCGGCCCGCCACGGCACAAGCGGGGCAAAACCCCAGTACTCCGGTGCCCATCGTAAACAAGCCGGAGAGGGCAGACACCCAGGCTAGCGGTGCCCTGCCAAACAAGGCGAAGCCACAGACCACGAGCGACAAGCCCGCCAGCATACGCACCACACGCTCGATACCGCCCACGTTTTTTCGATAGAACACGTCGCCTCCGGTGCGCCACGTGAGGCGCTACTAGACAAGAGGGCCCGATCGGGCGAAAGGATTCGCGGGCACGTTCTTTTTTTTCTTTCGCGGGGAACCACGAGCTCGGCCGCCGTGAAAGCGTCTCGAACCGCAAGATAGGGCACCATCGGGCAGCGGTAGGGGAGGTCCGGCGATCTAGTCCCTTCGTCGAATCTCTGCAGGCATACCCTGGCTGTGCTGCGGCGACGCCGTCTTCCGCGCGGGCCGGGGTCGCATACCGTCCTACCGCAGCGGTGCGTAGTGACGCGCTGCTTTCTCGTAGGGCCCACCACCAACCTTGTCTCGACCTCGAGCGCGTGCCTCGAGCGCATCGTTGCGAAAGTTTTGTCTGTTCTGCTTCGAGGCTCGACGACGCGCGGCGGGCGCGCCTTCGCGTGATGTCGGAGGCGTGGTGCAAAAGAGTCCGACCGTGGGTCTTGCGTCGCGCAGGTGAGCAGGCCCTACGCGCGGCTGACTTGCGTGGCGCGAGTGCGAATTTGCTCTCGGTGCGCCGCTGCGAAGGGTCGCGTTAGGATGCCGGTCCCCCACGAAAGGAAGATAACTCGATGAGCATGGTCGGTCCGCACGGAGCCTCTGAAGCGCTTCCTTTTCCAACGTCTGCCGCGCCACGTCGCAGAGCGGGCGCGCCCGGTTGGCTGTGGGTGAGCCTGCTGTTGGTGCTGTCTGGGGCGCTCGCCTACTACGCGTTCGTGCTGCGGATCGATCGTGATGGTCTGCAGAGTGTGCTCACGACGAACGAGGGGCAGCTGCTCGCGCAACGCACCAAAGACAAGCAGCAAGAGAGCAAGCTGCTCGCTCTCTTGGGCGAGCGTACGGCGCAAGCGGCACGCATCGTAGAGCTGAGCGGCAAGCTCGAGGCAGCCAACGCCGAGCTGTTCGCCGCGAACCAGAGCGTGCTCGAGATGGTCGATGAGCGCGGCGAGCTGGGTGCGGAGCTCGCGGAGATCAAACAGATGACACGCGAGCTGTCGCGCATGATCGACAGTGGCCGTCTGCAGGTGAACTTCCGACGCGGTCGTATGGTCGTCGAGCTCAAGGCGCAGGTGCTGTTCCCATCCGGAAGTGCAGATCTGACTGTCGATGGCAAAGACGCCCTGACCGAGGTCGCACGGAGTCTGCGCGGCTTCAGCGGTCGGCACTTCATCGTCGCGGGCCACACCGACAACGTACCGGTGAGCGGAAAGTTCGCGAACAACTGGGAGCTCTCGTCGGCTCGCGCGGTCACGGTGACCGGCGCCTTGATCCGCGGTGGACTGCGCCCCGCACAGCTGGTTGCGGCAGGCTACGGAGAGCACGACCCCATCGCGCGCAACAACAGCGACGCCGGCAAGCAGCAAAACCGCCGGATCGAGATCATCCTCGAGCCGCGTCTGCGTGACCCACGCGCCGGCAAAGCGACAGCCGCACACCACTAGCCGACCTACCGCAACGGCTCGGCCGCCTGCCCCGCGTCGCTCAGAAGCGCCGCTCGAACAGCTGGTTGTTGGTCCCGTTCTCCGCGAACGTGACGGCTGCAGCGCCCTCGCTGTTCGAGCCGCCGTTGTCGAGCAGCTGGTGCGTCGAGAAGTTTTCGTAGCGGGCGAACTTGCGTCCGTTGAGCACACTGAGGCGCAGCTTCCAGGCCTGAAGCGCAGAGCCGTTGCAGGTGCGCAGACGGATCTGGAACGGTGCCGTCGTCTCCGGCTCCATACAGAGGTTTGGCTTGGTAGCGGGCGTCAGGCGCGCGGTCTGCCCGTCGAAGACCCAACGCTGGTTGTCGAACACCACGCTCTTGAGTGAGGTCTGCGTGACGAGCGTGTCTTTCGAAAGCGTGCCCCCGGTGAGCGCCTTGCCGCTGGTGGCCGAGACGAGGGAAAACGCTGGCGTGCTGAGTGCGGCGCGAACCTGTACGACTTCGAGCTCGCCTTCTTCTGCCGCGTCGTCTTCGTCGGCCTCGGGCGCGCAACCCGCTGCTAGACACGCCATGACTGTCAGGATTCCAAACAACCTTCTCATCGTCGTTGCCTCCACGCGAGTGTCAGCTTCTGCAGCACTCGTTCGTGGACATGCTTGAGCACCGGACATGCCAGCCGAGGCGTGACGTACATCCTGCGTGATTGTTGAACTACTGACCGTCGTTCGTGCGTGGCCGCGGGGGCACGACCGGGCACGTGCCCACGTCTTTGCTCTCCTTGGATTCGTTTCGAGCGCGTCGGGTCGGCGTACCCGCGGTGGCGCCGACACGAAATCGCGACACTAGCGCGTAACGCTCGCTGCGGAGCCGCCGGGGAAGAGCGCGAGCAGCCCTCGCGGCGTGTCGTCGTCGACCCTCAGAGAGGACTCCTCGTCGACCGTCTTATTCGATTCGTGAGCCGACGCGACACCCGGGTCAACCCCAAGAGGTCCGACCATACTGGAGTTTTGAGGTGTCGTGTCGGGAAGCGCGAGATAGGGGCTTCGTTCTTGTGTTGGTTCGTGTATCGGTCTGGCTCGAAGGAGTCAGAACAAGCATGCGCAGATCGGTGTCGTGGTGGCTCACCGCTTTTGTTTCGGCAAGCGTTGCGGTGAGCCTGGGTGCGGGATGCCAGCGGTCCGAGTCGAAGGAGGCCGCGTCTGCAGCCCCGAGCGAGCAGAAGAGCGCGGCGCCGGCCGCTGCCGAGCTGCAAGAGATCAAGCTCGGGCAGGTGATGCCGTACAGCGGCCCCGCGTCGGCCTACGGCACGATAGGTCGCCTCGAGTCGGCGTACTTCGCCATGATCAACAGGAAGGGCGGCGTCAACGGGCGCAAGATCAACTTGATCAGCCTGGACGATAGCTACAGCCCGCCCAAGGCCGTCGAGCAGGTGCGAAAGCTGGTCGAGCAGGACAAGGTGCTCGCGATCGTCAACCCCGTCGGCACGCCTTCGAACACAGCCATCCGCAAGTACCTGAACGATCGGCAGGTGCCGCACCTGTTTTTGTCGACCGGCGCGAGCAAGTGGAACGATCCGAAGAACTATCCGTGGACGATGGGCTTCAACCCGAGCTACCGGCTCGAGGGGCGAACGTACGCCGAGCACATCTTGAAGACGTTGCCCAAGAGTAAGGTCGCGGTGCTCTACCAGGCAGACGACTTCGGCAAGGACTTGCTCGCCGGCCTCAAAGACGGCTTTGGCGACAAGGCTGCGAGCAAGATCGTCGCCGAGGCCACCTACGAAGTCACCGACGCTACGATCGACTCGCAGCTCGTTTCGCTGAAGGGCTCGAAGGCCGACGTGGTGGTCCTCATCACCACGCCCAAGTTCGGCGCGCAGGCGGTGCGCAAGACCGAGGATCTCGGCTGGAAGGCCACGCGCTACATCGCCAACGTCTCCACCTCGGTCGGCTCGGTGCTCGTCCCGGCCGGCCTCGACAAGGCCAAGGGGCTCATCACCGTGGAGTACGTCAAGGACCCGACCGACCCGCGCTGGACCGACGACCCCGCCATGAAAGAGTGGTACGCCTTCATGAAGTCCGAGTACCCGAGCGGCGATACACGCGACGGGTTCAACGCCTTTGCGTACGTGGTCGCGCAGACGCTCGTGCACGTGCTCACGCAGTGCGGCGACGACCTGAGCCCCAAGAACCTGATGAAGCAGGCGGCCTCGCTCAAGGACTTCGCGCCCCCGATGCTGCTGCCAGGGGTGAAGATGAATACGTCGGACACCGACTTCGCGACGTTCGACCAGCTCCACCTCGCGCGCTTCGACGGGCAGACCTGGGCACAGCTCGAGGGCGAGTCCGCCTCGCGCTGACGTCTAGGCCCGCGCTCACCATCGCGCAACGAACTAGACTCGTCGGGACGAGACTGTCGCGAGCTCAGTGCGAGATCAACACCTGAAAGCAGTTCTCGAAGCTCTGGCCCGCTCCAAAGCTGCTGCTCAGTCGCACCTCGCCGGCGGTGATTTGGAAGGCCTCACCCCCCGCATAGTTGTCGGTGTCTCCGCCCTGTACGAGGCAGTTCATAGTCGCTCCCGAGGACGCCGCGACGATGGCCAGACGGGTGCCGGCCGCGACGCTGAGCGGCTTGACGAGCGGGAACGACGGCATCTGTTGGAGCAGGTAGCCCGGCACGTCGACGTTCGGAGACTCGGAGAGGTCTGCCACGCGCGTGCCGGTCGGCGTCCCATCGGCGGCCACGCTCTCGAGCCACGCAGTCACGTGTTCTGTGTCGGCCCAGCACGTGAAGTCCATGCGGACGCCCACGAGCAGGCCGGCCCGGGACACGGTAAAGGTTTGCCCCACGCGATCTGGGAAACCCGAGACTGCGAAGTAGCGGCCGAACCTCTGCGGCAAGGACTGCGAGTCGATGGCAGCGCAGGTGCCGCGCACACAGCTCTGGGTGCCGCCGCAGGCGCTTTTGTCGTCGCCGTCCAACAACAGACACTTGCCCTTGTTGGTCTCGTTGCGCTCTCTGGTGTAGCCGCACGTCGAACAGACGGCGCACTGTTTCTCGCAGCAGATTCCGTTGTTGCAGGCGCCGGAGACACACTCCGCGTTGCTGGTGCACTGCACCCCGAGCATTCCCACGCACGTGCCGTTCGCGTCGCAGGTCTGCTCGCCATGACAGGTGTCTTTGTCGTCGCGCCCGACGACTTTTGCACAGTGGCCCGTGGCGTCACACTGCTTGCAAGCTCCACAGTTCTGCGACTCGCAGCACACGCCGTCTTGGCACTTGTCGCTCGCGCACTCCACGACACGGGTGCACGCACTGCCGAGCGGAAGCAGCTTGGGGGAGCCAGCGCCGGCGTCCGGCTTTTTGCTAGGATCGCCGCCGGTCGATGGCGTCGATGGAGGCGTTGGCTGGTTGGCATCTGCTGGATCCGCAGCTTCGCCCTGATCGCCATGGCCCGTCGCCTCGCCGCCGACCTCGCCCGGCGTGTTTACGCGAGCGTCCTTGCGCGCGCGGGGGCCCGAGTCTCGCCCGGCGTCGAGCCCAGGCTGGTCCGACTCCTCTGCCGCGCGGGGACGCTCGAGTGCCGTGCAGGCGATGAGAGCGACGCCGCAAGACAGCACGGTGGTGGCGTGACGGAGAGCCTTCGTAGCGCGGAGCGGGGCCACGCTAGAAGCTCGCAGTGCAACGAACGAGGACCGGAGCTGCCTCGAGCTGGCAGGCGCCGAGCAGCCGCGCCGCGCGAGACTCGACTGGCTTGTCGAACGTAAAGAGCAGCAGCGTGGTGGCCAGCAAGCCCCCACTGATGGCTGCGCTCGCGATCGTCGCGCGTCGCCAGGTGAGCCCCGTGTTGTAGGATTCGTCGCATCCCTTTGCCATCGGGCTGTCCGGCGTGTAGCTGTTGCAGCCTGCCTGTTTGAGCGCCTCTGCGCGTTCGTTGCGTTTGAGGGCGCTCACGCCGGTCAGCACCAGCCCTGCCACGGTGGCCCCGAAGGCAGCGTACTTGATCCGCCCAAAGCGCGTGCGGGGGGCGCTGTCCATCGCGGCTGTCGGAACCACTGCGGAGGTTTGGCCAGCCTCGGCCTCCGGCGCTGCAGCGACGCCTCCAGCGCACCAGACTCACGTCGTGGGGAGAGATCGATCTCGACCGTGGCCTCGGTGCCGGGAGACAGGTGTACGGACCGCACCGAGGACTCGTAGCCGTGCGCGCTCGCGACCAGCTGATGTTCGCCGGCGTCTAGCAGCACCGAGCGCCGCTTGTCGCCGGCGACCTGGTTGCCGTCGGCCGCAACCGTCGCATGCGCAGGCTCGATGACGATGGTCAGGTGCGTCACGAAGGCCTGTGCACGCGCGATCAGCTGCTCGACCTCGTGCTGCTGTTTTGGAGTCAGGGACCGCGCCGTCTCGGTCGCCGCCTCGGTGAGGTAGCGGATCGCCTCGGCGTAGCGGCGTGTCTCGAACGACGCCATGCCGATGCCGCGCAGCGTACGTGCGCTCGGCTGCAGTGCGTGCGCCTGGCGAAACAGCGCGAGCGCTTCTTCCCAGTGCCCACTTGCGTACTCGTCGACGGCGGCGTCGATGGTGCCTTGATAGCTGCCCGACTGCGCCTGGACCACGCGGACGAACGGCCCGCCTGGGAGGACCAAACAAGCGAGCAAGAGGGGCAGGAGGCGAAGGCACGGGAGCACGAGGGCGGAGGCTAGCAGACAGCCGGAAGCGAGACCGCCTCAGCTTGGTGTGAGAGGGGGGTGTGCCCGCCCGACTCCGTGCGGAACGATTTGCAGACCACTTGCGCCTCCGCTGATCTCCAGGGCGTAGCGCGGGGTGTCGCCGTGGACGAGACCGGCGGCGAGCCGGGCGTGGCCGCCGATGGCGCCGATGCCATGATCGTCGAGCGAGAGGCCCGCGATGCCCCCGCGGACGTCGAGCGCGATACCCGTGTCGGCGGGGCGGCGCAGTCCGAGCTCGCTGGCGCCGCCTGAGATCCGGATCGGGACGACGCCGGTCGCTGCCGGGAGATCGAAGCGCACGTCGCTGACGCCACCACTGATCTCGAGCCGCGCGAGCTTGCCGGCCGTGAGGTCCGCCTCGAAGCGCGACAGCCCGCCGCGGAACTGCAGGGTCCACTCGACCGCCGGGTGCAGCACAATCTCGATGTCGCGATCCTCGCCAGCCAGTGTGGCACACAGCCACGACCACATCGTCGACGGCCACGACACGCGCAGCTCCGACGACGAGACGCGAACGCGGGGAGAGAGGTCGTCGCCGTACGCAATCGCGAGCAGGTCCGTGGCGTCGGGGTCGATGCGGACGCACGCGTCGGCCATCCCGGACGTGATTGTCAGCCGCATCCGAGTCTGCCCGGCGTACGGGACGGCGAGGCCCCCAAGGTCGACGTCGACGTCGCGGTAGGGCGCCGGACGGAACGACTGCGCTGCCTGAAAATCTTGGGTGGTCATGGCTTGGTCCTTGGCGGGGGATGGAAAGGAACGTTAGATGGGAGGTACAGAGGCCGTGAAGCTCTGCGTAGAAATATCTTAGAAGCTAAGATGTATTCGGTCAAGAGGATCGCCACGTCGTGTCCCGTTCCCAAAAAAATCAGCGAATTCAGGCGTTCGCCAGCGCGCTGCGCCGGGTGGCCGAGGCCGACCGAGGGCTCCGCGTCGCCGCGGGTGAGCACGTTGGGCTCAACATCGTGGACTTCGAGGCTGTCCGCTTCCTGGCCGAAGAGGGTCCCGTCCCTGCCGGTCGCATCGCCGAGGCGATGGGCATCACCACGGGTGCAGTCACCGGGCTGATCGATCGGCTCGAGCGCGCTGGCTGGGTCGAGCGCGCGCGTCACGAGATCGATCGCCGTCAGGTCGTGGTGCAGCTCGCTTCTGCCCGTCGCGCGCTGATCGATGCGGACCGGGCGCTGCGCGATCGCCTGCTGGGCGAAGCACTCGCCGATCTCGACGACGTCAGAGTGCAGGAGACCGCAGCCTTGCTCGACGCCGCGACCGAGCAGCTGCTCGCGGGCGCGGCGGAGCTGGGACGGGGTCGCGCGGCCGACGACGACGGCGACGCGGGTGGCAGTGGCGACTCCGATCGCGCGCCGATGGTTGGCGTCGAGCACGGCCGGCTGCGCTTTGTTTCGGGTGCCGCGAGGCTCGAGCTGCGCGGGTCGCGGATCAAGGACCTGTACCGCGCGCGCTTCGACGGCAAGCGGCCGCAGGTGACGGTGGCGCCCCATGGCGAGGTCGACGTCCAGTACAAGGGCTTCTCGTGGTTCGGTGCGCGCGACGTCGCCGCGCAGCTGACGTTGACGACCGCGGTACCGTGGTCGATCGAGATCCGCCGCGGTGTCTCCCACCTCGCCGCCGACCTGCGCGACCTGCAGATCCAGTCGATCGCGATCACCGGTGGCGCCAGCGAGTCCGAGCTGTCGCTCCCGCGCCCGCATGGGACGTCGACGCTGCGGCTGTCGGGTGGGGCGAGCCGCATGATGATCCGTCGCCCGCGTGGCACCGCGGCGCAGATCTCGATCCGAGGCGGCGCGAGCAACCTGGTCTTCGACACGCAGCAGCTCGGCGCGGTCGGCGGCACGACACGTCTGTCGACGCCGGGCTGGGACACTGCACCCGACCGCTGGTCGATCGAGCTCACCGGCGGCGCGAGCGACCTGTCGTTGATCGAAGAATAGCGACCGTACGTCGAAGCGCGCGGGTCTTGTGCCCGCGAGCGAAGAGAGCGTTCGTCGTCGACTGTTTTGTCTGTTCGGGTGTCTGCAGACTGCGACTAGATGTCCGCGCTCTTCAACCAGTCACGGAAACGAATCGTTCCGAGCTGGGCCCCTTCGTCGGGCACCAACGTGCGCTCGTCCAGTCGAGCGCCGAAGTACGTGGCGTTGGGGTCGATCAGCACCTCACGCGGATCGTTTTGCGCTGCCAGTGCCTGACGGAGCAGCTCGCTGAGGGCAAGCGCCTCGGGTCCTCCGATCTCGAGCGTGCCGTTGTGTGGCGCGCCGAGCGTCACACGCAGCAGAGCGTCGGCTACGTCGTCCGCGGCCATCGGCTGGATCAGTGCCGAGGACACCCGCACGCGGCTTTCTTCGGTGGCGCCGGCGACGATGCTCTTCACGAACTCGAAGAACTGCGTGGCGCGCACGATGGAGTAGGGCAGCCCTGCGCTCTCGATGAGCTTCTCTTGCGCGAGCTTGGCGGGGAAGTAGCCGCTCTCGAGCAGACGCTCGGTGCCCACGACCGACAGCGCCACGTGGTGCCCCACTCCGGCCTCGGCCTCGGCTGCCAGTAG
>JBEGTL010000111.1:0-17532 GCA_041179425.1 Pseudomonadota bacterium
AAAACCCGAGTCACAGCTGGGCGTGCACACGCCGGCCGTGCAGCCGGTTGCGCCGTGCGGATTGCTACAGGTCAGCTCACACGCGCCGCAGCTCGAAGTGCTCGCGAGGTCGGCCTCGCAACCGTTGGTCGCGTCGTCGTCGCAGCTGGCAAACCCGTCTGTGCAGGCCGGTACGCACAACCCCACGCGACAGCTGGTGGTGCCGTGCTCGTTGTTGCAGGTACGGCCACAGCTGCCACAGCTCTGGCTGTCGCTCGCGGTGTCGGCCTCGCAGCCATTGCTCGCGGTGAAGTCGCAGTCCGCGTAGCCAATCGCGCACGTCGCGAGACATGCTCCGCCGCTACAGTCCGCGCCGCCGTGAGGGTTGTCGCAACTGGTTGGACATGGGACAGCAGACCCGTCGCGCGTGCCGCCGTCCTCTCTGAGCAGCTCGACGCGGAAGCGGCCACACGCAGCCAACAGCAGCAGCAGCATCACACACACGTGCGACCGATGCGCCGCTGTCCGTTCTCGAATCACCGCCCACAATCATTGCGCGGACACGTGCGTCACGATCATGGGAAATGAACAGACTGTTCACTCCCTTCGCGCACGAGACCGATAGATCCCGTCAGCTTGTCGGCTTTCATCGGTGCGGCGTGAGGGAGGACAATAATAAGCTCGTCAGACAGTGCTCAAGCTTGCGCTCCTCGACGACCTTGCGATCTGCTCTGCCAAAACACTCTGCAAGCAACCTTGCCAAAGCGCGAACACACGGACGAAAGCGCGGGCGGAGCGTGTACCTCAGGCCGGCGCTTAGAGCGTGAGTCCCGGCGGCAAGAGCTCACAAGGGAGCGGTCCGGTCGGAGCGGCCGGCAGCGCGCCAGGGCGATCGAGGCAGCTCGTGCGCGCGAGTGGCGCGGCAGCGTCGGGGACCGTCGCATCCACCACCGCCGCATCGCCGCTCGCGTCGATGTCACCAGGACGCGCCGCATCAGCACCGGCGTCGTGCCCCGCATCGTTGGCGTCGGGCCAGTCGCCTGGCCAGCCGCTGTCCGGGGGCTTTGCGCCCTTGGAGTCGTCGTCGGAACACGACGCGACCGACAGCGCGAGCAGCAGGACGACTGCCGCACGCTCTACGTCGAAGCGTGACATCAGTACTTCACCCAGATCTCGTCACCCGCCGCCAGCGCCGTCAGCAGGGTGGTGCCGGCGGTCGCCTTGATCTGCTCGACCGTCGCTGGATTGACGCTGAATGCCGAAGTTCCCTTCCACACGATCGCCACGTCCGCGAACCAAGTGGCGAGATCCGTGATCGCAACGGGGACGGTCACCTTGTTCCAGCCGGCCTTCTTGGCGGGCAAGATCAGCACCGACGGAGCTGGCTCCGGCGCCGGCCCAGCATCTTCAGTCGTGCTGGGCGTCCCCGAGGTGCCAATCCAGTCGGTCGCGAGGGTCGCGCCGTTGCCGTCCTTGCAGACCTGATGCGTCTTGAAATACAGCTTGGTGTAAGGGGCATTTGGAATCTGCACGTATAGCGAGAGCTTGTAATAGCCGGTGTCGGTCGCGAACCGGTTCGCGTCAGGTTTGGTCCAGGTCACCGTCTTAACGCGCTGAAGCTGACCGGCCTTGGGATCGCCAACCGGGAACTTGTCGCCGTCGAAGGCGACACTGCCGAAGGTACTAGGCGAAGCGCGCACGCTGGTGATCTCGGTCGGAATCTCGACCGTGATGCTCGAGGTGTCGTTGCCCGCACAACCGTGGGGGATCTGAAAGACGACCTCCTGCGCATACTGCGCGACGTACGCCGGCCCGGAGGAAATGGTGATGTGCGCGCTGGCGAGCGCAGGGGCCAGCAAGACTGCCGTGAGAGCCATCAGTGCCGTCGTAGACGTTCGAACCGTGCCGCGCATAAGTGTGATCTCCTTACACTGCGTATATCGGCACGCTCGCGGTACGCCCATGCGGTCTGATGTCGCACGCCCCAGCTGCGCGGGGCTCACGGCTGCGACGTTTCGCCGCACCTACGAAGCCTCCCCGCGCGCGTTGTGCGAGCCGGACTGCTACCCGACGCTGCTCGTGCGATCGCGGCTACGCATCAGGGCGCGGTAGCCAAAGGTCAGCGCCAGGTACAGCAGCGCAGCCGCGAGGGCGCCGATGGTGTCTGCCACCAGGTCGAGCACGTCGCTGAACCTGCCGGGGACGAACGACTGGTGCATCTCGTCGAGCAGACCGAGGGCCACCGTGGACACCACCGCCGCAAAGAAGGTGGCGGTCTCGCGCCCGGGCCAGGTGACGGTGACGGCGTGCGCGATGAAGAAGCTGAGCGCGCCGTACTCGAGGAAGTGCACGCCCTTGTCCTGCAGCGGCACGCGCTGCATGAACGCGAGCTCGAACGCCTGCGACGACAGCCACCAGATCAGCAGCGTGTACACGATGGCGGGCAGCCACGCGATCAAGATGCGCTGACGAGGAGTGAGGGACATCGCGCTCGACTAGACGCCGCTCGCGGCCACGGGCAAACGAATCGGAGAGCGCTTGGGAGGCGGCGGCATGACGGGCAGGCCGCCCTCCATCAAGCCGTGCAGCGAGTGTTTGTAGGCGTCGACGACCTCGACGTCGACCAGCATGCCGCGAGGGTCGAGCCCCTCGGGGGCGTCGAGGTGCACCAGCTCGTGGCGCTCGGAGCGGCCGGTGTAGCGATGGGGACCGGCGGCATCGCGCGTCTCCACCAGCACCGACACACGCGTGCCCACGCACGCAGCCAGGTGGGCTTGCTGGATCTGGTCGCTGAGCGCGAACAGCGCCTGCAGACGCTCGTCTTTTTTCTCCTCGGGGACGTCGTCCTCGAGCTTGAGCGCCGGAGTGTAGGGGCGCGGGCTGTACTTGAAGCCGAACAGCGAGACGAAGCCCACCTCGCGCACCAGCTCGAGCGTGAGTGCGAAGTCTTCGTCGGTCTCGCCAGGGAAACCGACGATCATGTCGGTGGAGAGCGTGAGCCCCGGCACGCGCTCACGAAGGCGGTCGACGCGCCGCACGTAGTCGGCCGCGGTGTAGCGACGCAGCATGCGCTTGAGCATGCGGTCGGAGCCGGACTGTACCGGCAGGTGCACGTGGCGCGGCAGCACCGCGAGCTCGGCGTGTGCCTCGATCAGCGCCTCGGTGAGGTGACGCGGATGCGGCGACGTGTAGCGCAGCCGAACGAGCGCTGGCACCTCACGCGCGATGCGCCGCAGCAACGCAGGAAACTCGCTCTCGCCCTCCCCCGCGCCCAGCGAGTGCCACGAGTTGACGGTCTGGCCGAGCAACGTGATCTCGCGCACGCCGCCGTCGACCATGCGCGCGATCTCGCCCACGATCTCGTCGGCCGGACGGTAGCGCTCGGGCCCACGCGTGTAGGGCACGATGCAGTAGGTGCAGCGCTCGTCGCAGCCCTTCATCACCGTGACGTAGCTGGTGACCTCGCGCGCTTGGGGCCGCGGCTCGGCCACCAAAAACCTGGGTGCTTTGGTGTCGAACACGGTGCGCGCGATCGGAGGCGCACCGTCGCGCACGTGCTCGATGAGCGCGGGCAGCTCGGCGATGTTGTCCGGGCCGATCACCACGTCGAGGTGCGGCACGCGGCGCAGCAGCTTTTCGCCCTCTTGTTGCGCGACACAGCCTGCCACCACGATCACCAGGTCGGGCCGAATGGCCTTCAGGCCCTTGTACGTGCCCACCATGCTGCGCAGCTTTTGCTCCGCCTTTTCGCGCACGCTGCAGGTGTTGAGCACGATCACGTCGGCGGCGGCCGGCTCGTCGGCCAGCTGATAGCCGTGCGCCCCGAGCACCTCCTCGATGCGTCGCGAGTCGTGCACGTTCATCTGACAGCCGAAAGTCTGGACCAGGTACCGCTTCATGGCGGCGGCAGGCTAGCAGCCTCGGGGGCAGCTTCCAGGCGGGGCACGCATCGGCTCCCCGCGCGCTTGGCCCACGGAGTATCTTGAGCGCGTGCGAGATGGACCGAGAGCTCCGGTACAGCCGGTACGTGGCGTGCGGGGGGTCGCCCTCTCGGTCGTGCTGCTGCTCCTGTGCCAGGGCTTCGACTGGCCCGGGCGGGCCGAGCGGCTGGTGAACACGCTTACGTCGGCGACCACGCCGCGTGACCGACGCGACGCACTGCGCCTGCTCCGTGAGCTCGCCGAGCGCGAGGGGGTCCCCGAAGGGCTCGACCTGTCGGCCGTCGAGGCCGCCAGCCAAAACGTCGACCCCGACGTGCGGGCCGAGGCGTGGTCGCTGTTGGCGGTGGCGCGGCGCAATCCCGATCGCCTCGAGCTCGCACTGCGCGACGTGTCGCCTGTGGTTCGCCTCGCTGCGCTGCAGGCACTGCGTCGACTTGCGCCCGCGCACGAAGCGCTGGTGCGCGCCGTCACGGATCCCGATCCCAACCTGCGCGCCGCGGCCGTCGGCACGCTCGCCCAGCGTGACGACACCAGGTCCGTCTCGCTGCTCGCCAGCGCCCTGCACGACGTGAGCATCGAGGTGCGCGTGGCGGCCGTGCGCGCGCTCGGCCAGCGTCGCGAGCCCGAGGCCCTCACGCTGGTCGAGGATAGTGCCGACGACCCCCTGCCGGAGCTGCGGGCAGCAGCACTCGACACCTTCGTGCTTCTTCCCGCTCAGGCAGGTGACAAGGAGCCGCGCACTGCGGATGCTCGTTTGCGCGCCGAAGAGAGCCGCTCCTCGACCCCGCCCAGCGCGCTTGCCACCTGCCAGCGTGCTCTCGACGACAGCGACGAAGCGGTGCTGCTCGCAGGGCTGCGCTGTCTGCTCCGTGGAGCGGCTTCAGCGACGCCCTCACCCACAGAGACTGCGCCCGACCCGCGGCTGTCTGCGCTGGCTCGATCACTCTCACCGATCGTGGCCAGCGCCGCGACGCACCTGATCGCGACACAGCGGCCAGTCGACTCCGATTCGCTCTCGGTACGGGACCCGGAGTGGCTCTCCCTGCTCGAGCAGACGGCAGGTCCCGCGCTGAGCAGCCGGCAGGCCGCCCAACTCGTCGCGCAGCTCGAGGCGTTCGTCCCCGCGGGCGAGACCTTGGCGGCGGACCCTCTGTTGGCGTGGCTACCGCGCGCCCCCGCGTCCCTGCACCTGCGCTTGGCGCGGCTGATCGAGCGCACGCAGGCGGGGCTATCGGCGACCGCGGTGCTGGCGCTGCTCGTCGACGCCGCGCCGAGAGAGCGGGCGGCGTACGTGCGCCTGCTCGCACAAAGCAGCAGTGCCGAGAGCGATGCTCGTCTGCTCGCGCTGCTCGACGTCCCTGACAGCGCGGTGCGCGCGGCGGCCGTGTTCGCGTCTGCCCGTGCACTGCGTGGCGACGCGCTGCCAGCGCTCGTCGACCGCCTCGACGAGGCGAGCGGAGCCCGCCGTCGAGACACGCTGTGGGTGCTGGCGGCATTGCTAGAGCGGCTTCAGCGTGCGGGCCACCCGCCCGACGTCCGCGTCGAGCGCGCGCTCGTGCGCCAGCTGAGGAGGGACCTGACGCGCAACGACGACCCGAGTGCGGCCCTCGCGCTGTCGGCTCTCGGTTCGCTGCGCTCCGACGACGCGCGTGCGGAGGTGCGCGCAGCTGTGACCGACGTGCGACCGGGTCGCAGCATCGCCGCGCTACGTGCCAGCACACTCGATCGTACCGACGAGGCGCGACGCGCGCGGCAACGAATGATCGTTCACCCAAACCCGCGGGTCGCCGCGACGGCCATGGTCGCCCTCGCCCTCGCCGGCGATCGGCTGGCCGTTGCGAGCGCGGTCACGTGGCTGCGCAATGCCGCCTGGCCGCGCGGTCCTGCAGCGTCGTTCGCGCTCGCACACGCAGCACTGCGCAACGACGCTGCGCTCGCCGGCGTCGACGTGTGCGCGTGGCCGTCGAGTGACGAGCCCATCACGCGCCACAACCTGATCGTGGCGCGTCTGCGACGATTTTCCCCAGCTTGTCGCGACGACGATCGCATCGTGGCGCGCGGGCCGAGAGGGCACGCGTTTTTTGCGTCGAGGAGTGCGCACGAACCCGCTGCACTGAGGCTCGAAGATTCAACCGTGATCGTGTCGATCCCGGACGCGAGTGGCCGCGTCGACTGGCCTTCCCTCACCGTGGTTGAAGAAGTCAGTGCCTTTCTTTCGCCTGACGATGCGCTGTAGGCGTTTCACGACGCCACGGGGGTACCCATCGTTCGCTCAATCGTGCAGACTACGCCGCCAAGCAAGCGCCGGAAGCGCTGCACACGGAGGATGCACATGAAGAGTGGGTGGACCTGGATCGCGATGTCGCTGGCTGCGGGTGCAATTGCCGTGAGCGCGTGCGGCCCGGAGAAGAAGACATCGTCCGAGGGTGGCGAGGCAGCATCGGGTGGTGAGCCGGCACTGGTGATCTCCGATCAGGCCGAGTGGGACTCGTTGCTCGCAGCGGGCGCAGAGAGCTACGAGGCAGCGTGCGGCACCTGTCACCCTGGCGGCGAGGCCGATCTCGGCCCTGCGCTCAAGGGCGAAAACAAGTCGAGCGCCAAGATGACGAGCCAGATCCGCAAGGGCTCGGGCCGCATGGCACCCATCGGCGAGGACAAGCTGCCCGAGGCCGAGCTCAAGGGTGTGCTCGTCTACCTGGCTTCGATCAAGGCCGTCGGCGACATCAAGGGCCCCTGAGCGCCCGCGCTTCCGCACAGCCTCGACAAAAGGTCCCGGATTAGCGGCCAAGTCGACGAGGCCATAGTAGATTCCCGCCAATGCAGCGTCAGTGGCCGTGGCCACTCGTCGCAATGTTCGTGTGGTACTGCGCGGGCTGCGCGACCATCCCGGACGGTCGCTACGGCGTGGACCGACTCGAGCTCCAGGGCATCGAGCGCTTGGACTCCTTTGCGTTGCGAGCCTGCCTCGCGACCAAGGAGCGCGAGTACCTCTCGGTCGACCTGAGCCGCGATCCGGCGCCCACCTGCGGACAGCCGCCCTTCGAAGCGCGACGCATTCACCTGCCGCTCTGGCGCTGGCCCTGGACCGACTGGCCGCTCTACGATCCGAGCGTGTTCGAGCGCGACCTGGCACGCGTCGAGCGCTGGTATCGCGCGCGCGGTTACTACGGTGCCCGCGTGCTGGGCGCGCGCGCAGACCCGGCGGAGGCGCTCTATGGCACCGGCGCGGGACACCAACCGATCGCGCTGCGCGTCGACATCAGCGAGGGCGAGCCGGTCCGCATCCAGAGCGTCACCATGGACGGCGGCGAGGCGCTCGCGCCCGAGCTCGGCAAGCAGCTGCTCCAGGCCCTCGACAAGCTGGCTCCCGGTGACGGCTTCGACGAGGCCACCTACGACGACACGCTGCGGCTCGTGCTGCGCAGCCTGCGCGACGCCGGCCATGCCAGCGCGGAGGTGAAGGGCAAGGTGGAGGTCGACCCTGTCGACAAGCTCGTCACCATCCACTTCAAGATCACCGCAGGTCCGCCGATGGAGCTGGGCGACGTGTGTGTCGAGGGCTTTGGCAAGCTTCCGCCACGACTCATCCTGCAGGCCAGCGATCTGCGGCCCGGCCACCCGTTCAGCGAGACGGAGATCGAAGACGCGCGCACGCGCATCTACCAAATGCGGGTGCTGTCCGAGGTGGAGATCACCGCCGGCCGCGTGGACCCGAAGACCGGGGCCAACACGTTCGTCGACGACAACCCGGAGCGCGAAGGCGAGTGGCTCGCCTGGCAAGACGGGCAAGCCGTCCCCAACCACAGCGAAGCGGCCGACGAGAGCGCCGAGCGCGTGTGCCGGCTGGCCAAGAAGAGCACCACCGGACAGCCGCGTGTGCCGATCGAGATCCGCGTCAAGCCCGCGCAGCTGTACCGACTCGGGTTCGGCGCCGGCCTGCAGATCGGCGTAGAAGACGGCCAGCGCTCCATCAACGCGACCTCGCAGTGGGACGTGCACTTGTTTGCGTACACCGAGGTGCGCAACTTCCTCGGTGGCCTCCGCCGACTGCGCATCGAAGAGCGACCCAAGCTGATCTTCCTCGCGCCCTTCCCCACCGCCAAAGACGAGAAGGGCGAGCGCGAGGTGCGGCCCGGCAACAACCTGAGCCTCTTGCTCGAGTGGCCTGCCTTCATCGAGCCGCGCACGTTGTTGCGGTTCACAGGCACGTGGGACCTCGGCCCCGACCCGTACGGCGCCAAGTTCATCCGCAACGACATCGACCTGGGCCTCGGACCCTCGCGCGGCTTTCTGCGCAACCGCCTCAACGCCGCGTTCGCCGTGCACTACAACGCGTACCTCCCGTACGAGCCCTACGGCCCGCCGGACGAGCGCGCGACCAAGCTGCAGATCGAGAGTGAGGCCTACCATCTGTTGTTTTTGCAGCAGGTGGTCGAGTGGGACACCCGGAACGACCGCAACAGTCCGACGCGAGGCGTGTACGGCCGACTCGAGGTCCACGAGACGCTCCCCCCTTCGGCGTGGGGCTACGTTCGGCTGACCCCCGAGCTGCGCGGCTACATTCCGCTCCCTTACGGTCTGGTCATCGCCGTACGCGCGGGTCTCGGCTGGATCGCGATCCGGCGTACCGACGTCACGATCGAGGAGCTCGGGCGGCTCGGCCCGCGACCTTACCGTCTGCGCGGCGGTGGACCTTACTCCGTGCGCGGCGTGCAAGCCGGTATGCTCGGCCGACGCAACCAAGATGAGTACAGCTTCCCGGGCGGCACCAAGAGCTGGATCAGCAGCGTCGAGCTGCGCGTTCCGCTCGGCGACAGCTTCGGCATCGCCACCTTCATGGACGTGGGCGACGTCGACGGTGGCAGCGAAACCAAGCGCGCGGAGTTTCGTCTCAACCGCCCCAACACGACGGTCGGCGCAGGTCTTCGCTACAAGACGCTGGTCGGTCCACTGCGCCTCGACGTCGGCATGCTGGTGCCCGGCCTCCAAGGCCGGCGCGACGGCCAGCGCGAGGTCGACCGCAGGGACCCGCTGTTCCGCCTGAACGGCGCAGTGTTGCTCACCATCGGGGAGGCGTTTTGAGCAAGCGCCGCAGCATCGCGCTGTTGTTGCTCGCACCGGCAGGCGTGTTCGTGCTCGCGCTGCTGGCGTACGCGCTCGCCGCCGTGTACGCGCCCAACCTCCCCCAGGTGCGCAGCCTTCTGCGCGTCGAGCTCGAGCAGCTGCTCGACGACCTGCTGCAAGGGGACGTGCAGATCGATCGCATCACCGAGCTGACGCTCGCCGGTGTCCGCGCCGAGGGCATCACCGTGCACGATGCTCAGGGTCGCACGGTGTTGCGTGCCAAGCGGCTCTCGCTCGGGCTCAGGTCGTGGTCGCTGTTGCGGCTCAAGCTGCGCTTCACGCACGGTCTGCTCGAGCAGGCGCGTATTCGTGCCATCCCGTCCGACACCGCGGCCATCACGCTGTTCGACGCGCTCTCGCCGCCAGCGACGCCCGCGACGAGTGCGGACGGCTCGAGCGGAGGTCTCGACATCCTGTTCGAGCACATCCACGTGAAGGGCGCAGAGCTGTACGGCGACGTGCCTGGCTTCGAGGACCTGGAGGTGCGCGACGTGGAGGCACGCGGCGCGATCAGCATCGTCGACGGCGAGCTCGCGGTGCGCGTGAGCCAGACGAGCGGCGCGCTGACGCGACCCTACGAACATCCGATCACCATCGAGCAGGCCACCTACGCACTCGACACCTCACCGCTGCGCATGGTCGCCAAGGCGCGGCTGTCACACGAGCTCAACCACGCGCGCGCGACCCTCAGCTACCGCGCACCCGAGGTGGGCGACGGCCTGCTCGACCTGTTGTTGGCGCTCGAACCCATCGACCCCGAGCTGCTCGCCGACCTGCGCATCCCCGCGGCCACGGTCTTACTGTCTCCACTGCGCGGCTACGTGCGTTTGAGTGGTCCGCTGCGCGCCCTCGCATTCAGCTCCACGCTCGACACCGACGCGGGTCAGGTCGTGGTGCACGGGAAGGTCCCCGACGATGCGGCGACGGTCGTCAGCATCCGCACCCAGAAGCTCGAGCTCGCCAAGCTGGTCGGCTACGCGCCCGAGCTGACCATGAACGCTCAGATCGACGTGAACGCGCCGCTACACGGGCCAGTCAGCATGCACCTGCGCGCGCCCACCGTCGACCTGTACGGCGTCGAGCTACGCAGTGCAGACATCACAGCCTCGTACGACGTCGGCCGCCTGTCGCTGCAGAGCGCGCGCGTCCGGTACGGAGGTGGCCACTTCGATGTCTCCGGTCACATCGACAGCGACGCCAACCTCTCCCTGCGCGTGCGCTCGCAGGTGCCTGACGTCGCGCGCGCGGAGAGCATTCGTAGCACCGGCATCCGCGGCGGGCTGCGCACCGACGTGCGTATCGAGCGGCGTGCCGAGCTGTTCTCCATCGACGGCAGCGTGGGCTTGGTCGCCCCCGTGCTCGGCGGCTTCGGCGCCAAAGAGATGGTGATCGAGGGCACTGCCAGCGCCAACTCGGACTTCAGCAACCTGCGCGTGAACGCGACCGGCGCGAGCTGGGGCACCACCGTGCTCGGCTATGCGGTGGGCGACTTCGAGTACAAGCTGCGCGGCAAGGACCCCCAGTTCACCGCTGACTTTGGGCTGATCGACCGGCGCGCGCGCACCGCCGACGCGCACCTCGCGTTGACCGTCCAAAAAGACGGCGGCTACCACGTGCTGCTGTCGCCCCTCGAGGTAGGCGTCAAAGGTCGCGAGCCGTGGCGCGCCAAGGCCGACGTGGCGTTCGAGCGCGACGGCATCGAGTTCAGGCAAGTGTTCCTCGCCAACGGCCCGCAGCGGCTCGACCTGACGGGCGCGTACTCGTACGCCAAGGAGTACAAGGTCGAAGGCACGCTGCAGAGCTTCGATCTCGGCGGCCTGCGCGAGCTGAGCGGTCTCGACCTCGCCGACCTCGACGGCACCATCGACGGCAAGCTCTCGCTCACCGGTGTCCCGGGTCACCCGCGCATCGACGCGCAGGGCTCGCTGCGGAGCGGCGTGTTCCTCGGCATCAACGACCTGACGGTGTTGTTGTCGCTGGTCTCCGTCGAGCGCCGCTTCGACATCGACTCCGAGCTCGTGCTGCCAGACAAGAGTCGTATCGCGCTGTACGCAGGTGGAGAGCCTGGCACCGGTCCCGACTGGCTCACGCAGCTCTCGGCCGGCAACTACTCGTTTGGCATCGACACCGAGCGTATGCCGTTCGACGTCGCACGACCGTGGCTGGGCTGGATGGGCATGGAGCCGCCGCCAGGCACGCTGACCGCGACCGTGCGCGGCGCCGGCACCCTGTCGTCTCCGTACCTCGACGTGAAGAGTAAGGTCGCTGGACTCGAGCTGCCGGGCTGGCCCAAGCTGGACATCGAGCTCGACGTCGAGCACGACGGCAAGCGCGCCACGCTGCGCGACCTCTCGGTGAGCGACCCGCTCGGCACCGTGGGCAAGCTGTCGGGCTTCATCGATGCGAGCACCCATGAGCTGTCCGATCCGTGGGGCCTGCGCACCAGTCTCGGGACGCGCGCCTATGAAGTCTTGCTCAGCTGGGAAGACCGGCGGCTCGATCAGCTGCCCGGTTCGCTGCACATGGACGTGCCGATGCCGTCGTGGGGTTCGCTGCGGATCGCGCAGACCCACACGGGGCCCTCCCTCAACCTGACTACACGGCTCGGCTGGCCCGAAGCGACCCAGGGACTCGACGCGTGCGGCGCGTACCGTCATCCCGAGCTCGCCCTCACACTCGACGCGCACGATGGGCGCACCACCGGCAAGTTCACGGCCAGCCTCGACCGAGAAGAGCTGGCGATGGCGGACCTGGAGGCGGACACGCCCATCGCGCCCTGGCTGACGGGCGAACAAGCCCTATTTTTGCCGCGCACCAGCTTCACCATGAACGCCTCCACCGAGGCCGCCGAAGAGGTCCCCGGGCTGTGTGAGCTGGTCGCCGGCCCGCTGCGCGTCGACGTGTCCGCACTCGACGCATTCGCCGACCCGCCCGAGCTGCACTTCGAGGTCGCGTCGACGGGTCTGCAGCTCGTGGCCAACGAGAGCCAGCGTCAGCGTCTTGGTTCACTGCGCGATGCACGCGCGACGGGACGTCCGTTCTCGCTCGACGCGTCGGGCGGCGTCGAGGGCCCGAGCTTCGTTTTTCTTGCCGACGTCGATCAGGGCAGCGGCTCCAAGCTCAAGCTGCGTGGCTCGCTGCCGCGCGCGGCTGTGTACGCGGGTCCGACGCAGAGCCCGCGCAGCGAGTGGCCGCTTGCGCGCCTTACCCTCGAGGCGGTGAAGCTGGAGCTCGCCTCGCTGTTGGTCGCGCTGCCGATCAGCATTCGTGCGAGCGGCTCGCTCGATGGGAAGGCGCAAGTCCGCTACGACTTCGCAGCCGACGACGTGTCGCTGGCTGGGGCCCTCGCACTGAGTGAAGGCAAGCTCATCCTCGGCGTGCTCGGCCAAGAGCTGTCCGACCTGCGCGGCCGGCTCACGTTGCAGGACGATACGATACGGATCGAAGAGCTCAAGGTGCGCGACTTCGACGGCAAGCTGGGCATCGGCGGCACGTTCACCTTCGCCGGTCTGCGCGAGCTCGACACCGAGCTCACGTTCGACATGGCTGACTTCCCGATTCGTCGCGAGAGCGCACAGGTGTCGCGCCTCACCGGCGCGCTCAAGCTGCGCGCAACCAGCACGCTCGAGCGGACGCGCGCAGAGCTCACGTTCGGAGATCTGCGCGTCAACCTGCCCAACGACCTGGGCCAGGGTCTGCAGAGCCTGGCCGAGCACCGCGACATCGTGGTGCGCGGCCAAAAGCTGCCCGAGCCCGCGGACAACCCTCACCTGTTCGAGCTGCGCGTGTTCGCACAGAACCCGCCCTTTCGGGTGCTGCGCAGCGACCTCAATGCCGAGGTCAGCTGCGATCTGACGCTTCGTTACCGCGCCCCGAGCCTGACCCTGCAGGGCAACGCGGAG
This sequence comes from Pseudomonadota bacterium, assembly GCA_041179425.1. Lineage (GTDB taxonomy): Bacteria > Myxococcota_A > Polyangia > Polyangiales > DASUME01 > DASUME01. The sequence goes on from JBEGTL010000111.1 coordinate 12,947, forward strand.
ATCCGCCGCGGCAACTTCGACCTGTACGGCAAGCGGTTCGAGCTGGTGGACAGTCGGCTCGCCTTCGATGGCAGTGAGACCATCGACCCGCTCGTCAGCATCGAGGCCAAGCACAGCGTGGGCAGCGACGAGATCGGCGTGCGGGTGGAGGGCCGCGTCAGCGACCCCAAGATCTCGTTCACGCACAGTAACCCCGCCATTACCGACACGGGCGCCATCATCACGCAGCTGCTCGGCGCGCGCGCGAGTGACCCGACCGCCCAGAATGCGGACGCAAGCGGTGCGGCTGCGGGCATCCTGGCGGGGGTCACCGCGGGGTTGCTCACGCAGGGCGCCCGCGACCAGCTGGGCGGTGCACTGCCGGTGTTGTCGCTGGAGTCCAGCTCGACCACGCTGCGCACGGCGCGCATCCGCGCGGGTGTGCAGCTCGACCAGCTCATCGAGCGGCGCCTCGGACGGCTGAGCCGGGTCGTGCGCGGCGCCTACGTGGAGGGCTTCGTGGCACCCGGTGCCGGCGAGACGGTGGACACCACGGTTGCGCCACAGAGTCGCAGCGGCGGCCTGCTGGAGCTGCGCTTCCCCAAGGATCTCGTGGGCACCTTCGAGTATCGCCCGGTGCAAAACTGGCGTCTCGATCTGGCGTGGGAACCCTGACTATCCGAAGTCGTCTTCGTGTGGTAACTAGCCGGCCCTATGTCTCGCAAGTTGTTTGGAACCGATGGAATCCGCGGCCCCGCCAATCAAGGTGTGATGACGCCTGAGGTCGCCTTCCGTATTGGTGCCGCCGTCACCTATCAGGCCAGTCGCCGCGTCAAGCACGCGCCGCGCATCGTAATCGGCAAAGACACACGCGTGTCTGGCTACCTGTTCGAGACGTCCCTCGCCGCGGGTGTGTGCGCGCTCGGCGGCCGCGTGATGTTGTCGGGGCCGTTGCCCACACCGGCCATCGCCCACCTCACCACCAGCATGCGCGCCGATGCGGGGGTCGTGATCAGTGCCTCGCACAACCCGTTCGAGGACAACGGCATCAAGATCTTCGCCAGCGACGGCTTCAAGCTCCCCGACGAAGCCGAGCTCGAGATCGAGCAGCTCATCGAGTCGGACAAGCTCGACAAAGCCCGTCCGCGCGGCAAAAACGTCGGTCGCGCCGAGCGCCTCGACGATGCGCCGGGTCGCTACGTCGCGTTCGTCAAACAGACCTTCCCGCAAGACCTCACGCTCGAGGGCATGCGCATCGTCGTCGACGCCGCGCACGGCGCTGCGTACCGCGTAGCGCCCGCCATCCTCAGTGAGCTTGGCGCCGAGGTCATCGCCATCGGCGTGCGTCCCGACGGGCAAAACATCAACCGTCGTTGCGGGGCCAATCACCCGGAGAACTGCGCCAGCGAGGTGGTGCGCAAGAAGGCGCACCTGGGCATCTGCCTCGACGGCGACGCCGACCGCCTGATCATCGTGGACGAGCGCGGCGAGGTCGTCGATGGCGACGCGGTGATGTCGTTGTGCGCCACCCGTTTGTTGCGCGCGGGCAAGCTGAAGCGCCGCACGCTGGTAGCCACGGTGATGTCCAACCTGGGCCTGGAGCGGGCCATCGAGCGTGAGAAGGGCAAGCTCTTGCGCTGCGCAGTGGGCGATCGGTACGTGGTCGATGCGATGCGCAAAAATGGGCTGAACTTCGGCGGAGAGCAGAGCGGGCATCTGATCTTCCTGGATCACGCGACGACGGGCGATGGGCTGGTGGCGGCGCTGCAGGTGCTGGCGATCTCGGCTCGGGAGCAGAAGAGCGTGGCCGAGCTGTCGCAAGCTGCGATCGAGCGGGTGCCTCAGGTTTTGATCAGCGCGAAGTTCTCGAACCGTAAGGCTCTGGAGGAGATGCCTCTCACGCAGCGGGCGATTCGTAGTGCTGAGAAGAAGCTTGGCGCTCATGGGCGGGTACTCGTTCGCTGGAGTGGTACGGAGGCCAAGCTTCGAATCATGATTGAGGGGCCTTCTCCTGATCGGATTAAGCAGATGGCTGACGACATCGTTGCTGAAGCCAAGCGGGATATTGCGTAACTGCTTCTGCTCTTTTGGGGGGTTGATGGCTCGCTTGTGGCGGTGTCCAATGGTGGGGCCGGCCGCCTGCGGGGAGCATGTCTCCGTGCTCCCAAAGCCTGCGCGCGGAGCATCGACCTCGGAGGCGACGCCATCGAGCGTCACGGTGCGGTCCTTCTGCACGCGCCTGCGTTGTTCGGACAGGAACATCTCGCCGCCGTTGGCGTCGGGCATGCGCACGCCCGCGCTTGTGCGTGCCCACTTGTCGACAGGCGTCTCGTTTTGCAGACCACGATGGGGAGCGTGGTGGTACTCGCCCTCGACCCACGCCGCGAGCGCGCGGTTCATCACTTCGAGCGAGGTACGATTTTCGGGCGCGAGCGTGGCGAGAAACTGCATCCGAACGGTGCGAAACCAGCGCTCCATCTTGCCCTTGCCTTGCGGCGTGTAGGGCTTGGCGTGAATGAGCGCGATGCCGAGCTTGGCGCACACCAGCGCAAGTGCACGCGAGCGAAACGCCGAGCCATTGTCGACGTGCAGACGCTTGGGAATCCCGCGTCGGCGTATCGCCTGCTCGAGCACCTGCAGGTAGGCCACCGCTCCTTCAGAGAAGGTGAAGGTCGAGAGCGGGATGAGTCTGCAGGCGTCGTCGATGAACGCGAACAAGTAGGTTTGTCTGCTGGCCGACAAGGCGTACGACTCAGACGACCTGCGCAAGGCCCTCACGGCGCAGGGATGCTCGCCGGTCATCCCCTCCAAGGCAAGCCGTGCCCAGAGACTTCCCTACGACCAAGCGCCGCTGACTCGGTGGCAGAGCCACGTGCCGACAGGTAGTCGCGTCGCTTGTCTGCCTTGGGGTGCTTGCCGGCGCCCTCGGCCAGGTTCAACACGATGCAGATCGAGGCGCGCGTCAGCTGGTCGCACAAATGACCGCGCCCGCGCGGGAGTGTCTCGAGCACCTGGTTCGCGAGAACTAGAAAATCCAGAGCCAATCGGTACACGTCCAAGCGTTCATGATCGAGAATCATGCCGCCCTATCGGCCACCCACCTCACCACGTTGCCGGAAATTCGCGTACGGGTAAGGGTACGCGTACGGGCACGCGTACGACCCAGAATATGAGGACAGACCCCACTAGTCTCCAGCGTGGCTCGTGATCGGCGTTTCGTTCATCGAGTACCGAGAGCCCAAGATCATCGGCGGCATCCTCGCCGCGCAGGTTCTGGCGATGGCCTTTCAGCGCTGAGCGCTACAGCCCTGCGGTGCCGAGCGCGATCAGCTTGGGCGGTGTCGTGTTGGTGAAGCGGACGAAACTGATGTCCGAGGGGTGCTCGCCCAGGAGGTAGAAAGACGCCCCAGTTCTGCACCAAGGGAGTGTCGCGCGGATGGCGAAGCGGTCCGCATAGTCGTCATCTTCCCCAGCGAGCAGGTTGGCGTAGAGCGGACCCTTGCGCGCGGTGAGCTGCTTGCGCAGGGCGACCAGCTCGCGGGTTCCGGTCTGCGCCTCCAGAGTGTTCACAACGGTGAGCTCTCCTGTTGCCGGCAAGAGCTCCTGGAGCAGCATCGAGTCTCGCTTCACGAATGCCAACATCAGTTGATGGAAAGCGGCCGCCAATGCATCTGCGCTGGCGCCTTCCTTCGACGCTACGTCGGCCGCCAGGGGCTGCTCGAGGTAGGCGAGCAGCTCTGGACGAGAACGCAGCCAGGCTCCACACGCGTCTTTAAGGGGCGCGGCCCGTTGCGTTGGCTGTGGCTGAGGCGGAGCGGCTAGAGCTGGCTCTACCTCTGCGGCCTTGGCCGGTGCAGCCTGGGCGGGGCTCTGCTCCCCCGCGGAGCACGACGTGTTCAGGGCGAGGACGAGCGTTACGCTAGCTGAGAGCCGCTTCATGGATGGCACGTGGCTTCCTCTGGTTTGCTGGCGCTTGACGTACTTGGAAGCTGGATCATGGCGGCGGCATAGCAAAGCCGGAAGGCCAGCGATACGTCCGTACGCGCGTCAGCTTGTAGGACTTGGCCTCCACGATGTTGTCTTGGTTTCCACCAAGCAGGAGCACGTCGGTCGCGGTGATCTCCAAGAGAAACGAGACGTGCCCAGTTGTATCTCGGTTGGCTGAGTCAGGCGATAACACGACGATGGATCCGTAGGGCGCTTTGCGCGTCACTCGGCGCGCGACGTCGCGGGTGGCGTCCGTGCCCCACGTGAGCCAGGTGGAGGCGCCAGACTTTCCGGTACCTGCCATGCGAGCTTGCGTCATGCACCAGTTGGTGAAGCAAGAGCACCAGGGGAGCTCCGCGCCGTCCTTGCCAGTCAGGTCCGTGTTGTTTGCGTTCGTGATGCCCTGGAAGTACTTCACCGTTTGGCGATTGGCCTCGGTGACACCGATCCTCTGGTTCGCGAACCGCATCCAGGGCATGGGCGTAAAGTCAGTCGGAGTCTGGTTCATGCGAATACGCTAGCGGCGGCCGACCGGCACCTCCACTAGAGGTTCCGCGGGGTACTGCTTTCAGGGACACTAGCAATGTCTCCGACCTCGGCGCCGCGTTCGCTGCGGTAAA
>JBEGTL010000112.1:0-17531 GCA_041179425.1 Pseudomonadota bacterium
ACCCGCACGGCATCGCGCGACTGCGATACCTGCGTGACACGCTAGCCGCCGAGCTCGACGCTTGCTCCCGTGACCTCGCGCCCGGCGTGCTGATGATCGAAGGCTACGCGTACGGGGCCAAGTGCTCGCGGGAGGCGCTCGGGGAACTGGGCGGCATCTACCGCATGCTCGCGTTCGAGCGCGGATGGACGATCGTGGTGGTGCCCCCGTCCGTGCTCAAGCTCTACGTGTGCGGCAAGGGCACCGCTCCGAAGGAGTTGATGATACTCGAGGTGTTCAAGCGCTGGGGCTACTCGGCACCCAACAACAACGCAGCCGACGCGCACGCACTGATGCGGCTTGGCGTCGACTATCTGGGTGATCGCAGTGGGCTCCGAAAAACGGACCTCCTCGTGCTGGGCAAGCTCGAGGCGCTTTCGGCGGCGGCGTAGGCGGAGCCCTGTGCGCGGGGCCACTGCGGTCTCAGTGCTGTGGCGCCGCCCAGGCCATCGGGATCCACGTGGTCCGCGGGCCGCGTGAGCCCGGCTACCTCTTCGCTGGCTGATTCGACTCAGTGCGGGGGGCCTGCGGCATCTGCGTGGCAGGGTAGACCACCCCCGTCGGTACCTGCGGAGCCTTGAAGCTATTCGGGTTTTTGATCTCTACGGTGCCCGTGTAGCCGCCGTCTTTCCGCACTTCCCTGGTCATCCGGCTTTCTCCTGCAAGGGTTCGAGCAACTCTAGCACGCGAACCTCTCTCGCAGGGATCCACACCCCAGCCGAGCCTGGAATAGGTGGCCCGATTACGCCCTGATCGTCGATCTCATACTGCACCTCGAGGAACAGGTCCTCGGGCTCGGGATAGGGGGACGCAAGCGAGCCCGCCCCCCAGATCCCGGCAACGTAGCTCCCGTTGGTGAGCGTGATGCGAACGAATGCGACCTTCCGGCCATCGAATGCGTGGTCCCACGCGCGAGGCAATGTCGGACGCAACCCGATGAGCTTGGAGACGTCCGGCCACTTCCGCAGCACGAACCCGAAGCCGCCACCGAGAATGGCCGGAAGCACGAGTAGCACCGCGACCGGCCCCAGTAAGTGCCGCATCTCGAGGCTCCCCTTGGCGAGCTCCGTTGCATCCCCAAGGATCCCCGCGCCGATTGCGAACCATGCGAGCACCCAAACGACGAGGCTCATCGCGATGGACTCGATCACCATGAGCAGCGTGTCGCGGCGCTTGCGCACGCGAGCTGCCTCGAGGAAGAATAGGTACACGTAGCCGGGCACGATGAAGAAGGCAGCTACCCACGCAGCCTGGAAGTTCTCGGGCATGTCGCGCGACATCCTACTGGCTTGCGTGAGCGCCTGCACGGCGAACGTCAGCCACGAAGCCCACGGCCTTCCCGTCGACAAGACGGGCGGCGCGACGCGCGCGAGGACGCCGGGCGTCGGCGTGGCGGCAACTCTGGCGGCGGTAGCACGGCAGGAGTCTGGCAATGCTGCTCGACGACCTACACGAAGACGACGGGTGCCTGACGCTCGAGGCGATCGGCGCCGAGCTGGGCGTCACCCGCGAGCGCGCTCGGCAGATCGCTCGCGACGCACTCATCAAATGCCGCATTGGCTTAGCACTCGAGGAGAAGCTCGGGCCGAAGCAGGCGGCTCCAATCCTTGAGGGCCTGCGCGGCCAACCTCTCAACCGCTTCAAGGAAGCGTACCGAGCGCTGAAGGGTCAATGACACTCGATCTGCGGCTCATCCACGAAGCTCTCGCAACCACGTATCCCGCCGTGGTGGGAGCAGCACCCCCTGAAGTTGCCCACTCGGTTGCCGTCGCATGAGCAACTTGGCGAGGGCTCCCCGTCATTGCACATGAGCTCCTGGTAGCGCGGAGCATTCCGTCCCATCTCTTGGAGCAGAGCATGCTCTGCCTTTCGAGTGGCACGTTCGAGCGCTGCGATCTCCGGAGAGGAGGCTTCATGCCGTTCCAGAAGATTGCGGGCGCGACAGACCGCATCAACACGCTCGCCGCCCTTGGCCGCCTTCAGTGCCGAGAGTACATCCGTTGGGTCTTCCCCGTACGGATCTGTCCGTTCCCCTCCGGAGTATTTCGCGACAGGAGCCGCACCGTCGGCCTCGGCCGGATACACGCTGTCCACCGCAGCAATAGACGTGTCTTCGACCTTCGATGGAGCCGCCGAGTGCACCGGCACGAAGCTCGCCAGACGAGTGGTCTCGTGGGCTGCGCGCTGCCGGTCACGCGCCACCACCTCTTGCTCGATGAGCTGCAATCGCCTTGGGTCGAATACGGAGCGCAACGGCTCCTGGTTGCGCCAGATGGCCGCGCGCTGCTGCGCCCACACCGCCGCCGTGTACTCGCACCACGTCGTGAGCTTGTCAGGGTTGGTCCCGTAGAGGATTTCGCGGCGTCCGGCCCAGTCGGCCTCGCGCAAGCCCCAGACCGGCCAGGCCCCTGGCGGTGCGGCTGTTGAGCCGACGTCCGGTCCCTCGGGGCATCGCTTGTCTACGCCGGAGCGGAAATGCCGGAGCTCGGTCGCGGTCACGCGCAGGCAGCCTGGAAGCAGAAGAGCGATCGCGATCAGAAACCGCGCACTCCCCGATGTTTTGCGCACGCCAGATACTTTGCTCGCCCACGACGCAGAATAGAATCGTTAAAAATCAATTGGTTAGAATTTTCATTAATTCCGCACCTTGCGCGGTTAAATTAGCAATGCGCATACTGGCGTCATGAGTGGAGAGAAGAGCAAGGGACGGGGCCGGCCGAAGGTCGCGGACGAGCCCGTCGCGGTCACCGTGCGGGTAGACGCCGCCGTCGTCGAGATGGCTGACGGCGTCGCAGCGGACCTCGAGCGCATGGGCCTGCCTGGCATGCGGACTGGTCGAGGCGACGTCCTGCGCGCCGCCCTGACGCGCGGCGTCGCGGCGATGCGAGCGGACGTCGACGCCCGGCGCGCTGCACAGGATGGCGTCGCGCCATGACCACCGAGGTCGCCGAGGCCACCGTGTATCTCACGACCGAGCAAGCGGCGACCGTCATGGGTTCAACTGTTCGCGCGCTTCTATGCCACGTGCAGCGCGGCACGCTGAAGCCAGACATCTGGGGCGGTCGCGGCGCGTTCAAGTCGCACCGGTTCACACGCGAGACGCTGCTGGCTTTTGCTGCGAGGAAGTCACGTGGCTGATGAGCTTGTCGAAGCCGTGCGCGACCTCGTCGCCGTACTCCATTCCGAACGCGCCGAGCGCGTGCGCCTCGCAGCAATCGTCGAGGAACTGAAGACAACGGTGAGCAGGTTCGTGGTCGTGGCGGAGCGTCAGCTCTCGAGCGGCCAGGCGGTGCAGCGCCGCGCTGAACGCGTACTCGCCGGATACGACCCGGAAGAGGTCAGACGGATGAACGAGCAGATCGCTCGCAAGCTCAACAAGAAGTAGTCGCACCAACTAGATGGGCCCGCGCTGCGTCAACAGCGAGAGCCCGGTCCAACATGAGAGGATGAGTCCCATGAAGAACACGAAGAGCATTGCCGAGAATACGAACGCCTGCAAGGCGCGCAGCACGCCCTGTAAGCGTGTCACCGAAGTCGCCGCTGCTGTTCGCAAGAAAACCGGACTCGCCTGCAGCTTCCTTCCACTCTGGGTGGTTCGTGCTGCAGGCATCCTCCCTTGCCCGAAGAGGTCGGTGACGCAGGCCGCGCGCTTCGACGAGAAGATCTACGTCGTCTTCTTCGACGAGAGTTGGCCGAACTGGGAGGGAGCCGTTGTCGACGTCGCCTGCGGAAGTCTGCTGCGCGAGTACGGCCTTGCCGACACGTCCGCGAACCGCCAACTGCTAGCTGGGTCGCTCACGGTAAGTACAGACGTCGGTGCAACGACCAAGCGCAAGCGCGCCGCGAACGTCAAAGGAGCACGCCGTGCGGCCTAGTGCCTACCAGCAGAGCGTGCGGCGGTACCTGGCCAGCAAGCGTGCAGCGGACATCTCAGCCGACGTCGCAGAGCGTCTTTGGACTCTCGGTAAAGGTATCCAAGCTGGTTCGCTAGATCGAGTGCACTACCTGCGCTCGATCGTGGAGTGGCAGCTTGAGGACGGGTCGCCGTGGCCATTGACGCACGTCAGACAGCTCGCGCGCGACGAGGGGCTGGCCCCGTTCCCGGCTTCGCTTCGGAAACAGGCGCACGGTCGGAGCCCGAGACTCCACGCGCGCTGCGCTGCTTGAGCTGTTCGCAGCCTGCAGGTACACGGGGCAGATGTCCGAGAAGAAGTTCGAACAGGTGTGGTTCACGACCGCAGAAGCGGCCGAGTACATGCGCATGACGGCGCGAGCTGTGCAGAAACAGGTCGAGCGCGGTCACCTCCAGCCGGACAACCGCCACGTCGGTCGAATAGCTGGCTTCCGCTTCAGACGCGAAACTCTCGATCGGTTCATCACGGGGAAGTAAGACGATGCCGCGCAAACGCACCGGAAGCCTGGTCGAACTCAAAACTGGCTTTTTCGGCCGGTACTGGGCCGACCTTGGCGACGGGTACAAACACCAGTTCGTCAACCTGCACACCGAGAACGAGATCATCGCGCGGCGCAAGCTGGACGCTCTGGTGGAGGCTGCCGAGTTGGGACACGTGGTGCCCGAGGTCGAGACCTTCGCGCAGGCCGCTGCTCGCGTCCTTGAGCAGCGCAAGCGCCTGGGGATCTCGAGCTGGCGCGGCGAGGTCAGCTACATGGACAACCACGTGCTGCCCACGCTGGGCCGCATGCCGGCAACGAAGATCACGAAGCGCGACGTCCTCAGCGTGCTGGAGAAGGCCCGCGACGCCGGCCTCGCAGGCCAGACCATCGTGCACATCCGCAACGCGGTCAGCGCCGTGTTCAAGCAGCTCCGCCGCGAAGGCGTGCTCGACGCCCTCCCCGTCCCGGCAACGGACGAGCTGCCCGAGAGCTTGCCCGAGTCGGTCGACGACCGCGCAAAGGCCATCCTCAGTGAGCGCGAGCTCCTGCTCTATGCGTCGTACACCGACCCTCGCAAGGCCGAGATGTACCGCGGCGCCGTCAGGGAGCGGCAGATGATGGTGCTCCTGTCGCTCTGTGGCGGGCTCCGCTCCAGCGAACTGCATGGCCTGGACTTCGGCCGCGTACAGGCGGAGAGCGGCTCCTTCGACGCCATCGAGGTCATCCGGTACAAGACGCGGCGGAAAGCGTCCACGAAGGGCAGCAAAGCTGTTGCGCGTCAACGCTACGAACTCGGCAAGACTGTGATGCCGCTTTTCTTGAGATATTGGCACCTGCGCCGCGCCAAGGTCTCAGGACGCGCACCAACCTGCGACGACCTCCTGTTCCCGGTTCGGCGTGCGCCCTCCAGCGGCGCGGGTGAGCGCGTCGGGGAGAAGCGCGGCAACAGCACCTGGGCGAGCGCCCTTCGCAGGGATGTGCAGCGCGCGTTCGAGGCAGCCAGCGCCGCAGGGGAGCCGGGTGTCCCGGTGCCTGGCTCGCGCCGTTGGGTCGACCTGTTCGACAAGGACGGGGGCGAGCGCCAGCGCCTCATCATGCACAGCAGCCGCAACATGGCCGCCATCGCCGCGGAGAAGTTCGAGCGCCTGGAGGCCGCCGCCAAGTTCACCGGCCATGCCTCGGGTCACATGGTGCAGCACTACCGCTCGCGTGCTGGCGAGGAGATCCACGTCGTGGACGTGCGTCCCGAACTGCTGCCCGACGCTGCCGCGCTCGTCACGGTGCTGCGCAGCTGGTGCGCGGCCGAGGGCATCTCCTTCGCGCTCGTCTCTGGCGTGCCTGACGATGATGATGGCGAACGTGCAAACGGTTCGTGCAAACCCTCAGATTCGTCGAGTGCCGAAGTGGATGGTTTGAACGCTTCACCCTCCAAAACCGCTGCGATTCTGCCTTTTACGGAGGCATCGCAGCAGATTAGGAAGCGACTGCTCTATCCATCTGAGCTATGGGGGCCGGAGCGCGCAAGCTACTGCAACGCCTCGACAAGTTCAACCGACCGGAGCCCGCTTACGGCTGCTTTGCAGCAGCACGCGGAGCTCGTGCGGACAACCCAGTGCCGAGCAGCGCGGGATTAGCACACCGCCCTCCCCGCGCACCTCTTCAGTTGGGCACCTTCACCCGCGCGGCCTCGGCCACCATCGCCTTCTCTTCAGGCTCGAGCAGGAACCCGCTTCGCGCGCTGCGCGGGCCGAGGCCTCGACCTTGCTGACGTAGCCGGCGTGGCTGGGGGTAGAGGGCGGCGAGCTTATCGGGCGGGAACGGACGGTGCTGCCGAAGAGCATGCACCAGAAGCTGCCGCGCGAGCTGGGCGTGGGCTGGCCACTGAGGGCGGCGATGGGGACGTCGACGTCGGGGGTGCGGATGCCGCCGGTTGCGCGATGCCGTTGGCGTCTCGGACGAGGGCACGGCCAGAGGCGGGACGGTGCTCGTGGCGAGGTCACTTCGCCGACAGCGAACCTCGTCGGGCGCACGTGGCGCAAGGGTCCGGCCAGGCCGGCAAGCGGACAGCCATCCCAGGACGGGGCAAGATGGCCCGATGTTATCGGCAACGACCGCGATGCTCGTGCTGCTCGCCGTGGTCCTCAGCGGGTTCACGGGCAGGCTGGTGCGCGGCATCCCACTGCCTCTGGTGCAGATCGCGTTCGGGGCAGCGCTCACGTGGGCCCTCGGGCACAGCGCGCCGCTCGAGCCCGAGTTCTTTTTGTTCTTCTTTATCCCACCGCTGTTATTCGCGGACGCGCGCCGCTACCCCAAGCGCGAGTTCATCCGGCTGTGGCGACCCATCACCACGCTGGCGCTCGGCCTGGTGGTGTTCACCGTGGTGGGCGCAGGCTTCTTCATCGACTGGCTCGTGCCCAGCATCCCGCTGCCCGTGGCGTTCGCGCTGGCCGCCGTGCTCAGTCCCACCGACCCCGTGGCGGTGTCGGCGATCACCGCCAGCACACCCGTGCCGCGAACCATGATGCACTTGCTCGAGGGCGAGGCGTTGCTCAACGACGCGACGGGTCTGGTCTGCTTTCGCTTCGCGGTGGCTGCGATGATGACGGGCACGTTCTCGGTGTTGCAGGCGACCGTCTCGTTCGTTGTGGTCGCCGTGGGCGGTGTGCTGGTCGGCGCAGCGCTGCCCTGGGTGGTCGGTGCACTGCAGCGCGTGTTGGTGGACAAAGGTGGAGAAGACCCGGGCACGCAGATCTTGGTCACCTTACTGCAGCCGTTCGCCGCGTATCTGCTCGCGGAGCACATGCACCTGTCGGGCATCCTGTCTGCAGTCGCCGCGGGCCTCATGCTCCCCTACGTGGAGCTGCAGCGCACGGGCTCGGCCGAGACCCGGCTCTCGGGCAACGCCGTGTGGCGGATGGTTCAGTTCGCGCTCGATGGGGCAATCTTCGTGCTGCTCGGTGAGCAGATCCCCGGCATCATCGCGGGCCACCGCGAGGTGGCGACCGAGGCGCGTGTGCACAGCGCGTGGAGCCTGGTGCTGTACGTGGCCGCAATCTCGGCCGCCCTGATCGCGCTGCGCTTCGTGTGGATCGTCGTGTCTGCGAGGATCGCCGGTCTACGCGCGCAGCGCCGTGGCGAGCCCATCGACCGACCCCCGCTGCGTCTGGTCGCCGCGATGGCGGTGGCTGGCGTGCGCGGCGCCATCACGCTGGCGGGCGTGCTGACCTTACCCCTTACCCTGCCCGACGGCGCCGCGTTTCCGGGGCGCGCGGTGGCCGTGTTCATCGCATGTGGTGTGATCGTCGCGTCTTTGCTCACCGCGAGTCTGCTCTTACCGTTCTTACTTGCGGACTTCGACGTCGCCGCGACGAGCGGCAAACGCGACGACGACCGGACGCGCTCCCTGCTGGCCGACGTGGCGGTGCGCCGCATCGAAGCGGTGCAGCACGACCACACCCTGAGCATCGACGCCGAGCTGTACCTCGAGGCCGCGGCGCGCATCGTGGGCGTGTACCGCCGCCTTCAACACGCACACTCACTGGAGGTCGACGCCGATGAACAAGAGCACGCTCGCAAGCTAGTCCACGCCGAGCGTGAGCTACGCCTCGTCGCGCTGCGTGCAGAGCGCGAGGAGCTACTGCGCCTGCGTCGTTTGCGCGAGGTATCGGACGAGTCGACCACACGCTTCATGCGCGAGCTCGACCTGCTGGAGACGCAGCTGACGCACGTCGACGCGCACTGAGCACGCCTTTCGCAGCAAGCCGTGCAAGCAGGTGACCGTGCCTCGTGCCGTGGGGGCAGCTCACGAAGGCGGCTTGTCGTTTGCCAGACTTTTGATCTCGTCGCGCAAGAAGCGCCACACCGCCTCGACGCGCGGGACGTCGTGCAGGTTGGGATGGCCCACCAGCCACAGATCGTCGGTGGGCAGCTCACTGACACTCTTGTGGAGTGCGCGCGTGGACTGCACTGCGGCGAGGTCGCGCACACGGCGATCGATCTCCAGCACCAACATCACACCGAGCCCTACGCGCGCCGCCGCGAGCTGCGAGCCAAAGTGGCTGGTGCGCAGCACGATCTCGGCCTTGCCTGCGTGACGCGAGATCCAACGGCTTGGACCAAAGGTGGCCAGGTCGCGATCCCAGGTGATCCAGGGCAGCGCGTTCCAGTCGTCGACACGTCCGAGCTCGCGCGCGTAGGCTTGCGAGGTGGCCACCACCCAGCGCTGCGCGCTAAGCAGCTTGACCGTGAGCAGCTGCGCATTTTCGGGCCGGATGGAGCGCAGCGCGAGGTCGGCTTCGTGGCGCGCGATGTCGAGCACACGCGCCGAGGCGTCGAGCTCGATGCACAGCTTGGGGTGGAGCGCACGCAGCCGAGGCAGCGCCGGCGTAATGAAGGTGTCGGCCAGCCCGGGCGGCATGCTGAGCCGCACCACCCCCTGCACCGAGGTCTCGACGTCGCTCGCATCGCGCGTGAGGCGCGCGTGCGCCGCCTCCATGGCCTCCGCCGCGGCCAGCACCGCACCGGCGGCGCGCGTCGCCTCGAGCCCGTCGCGCGAGCGCTCGAACAGACGCTCGCCGAGAGACTCCTCGAGCGCAGCCAAGCGTCGGCTGAGGGTGGAGGTGTCGAGGCCGAGCCGGAGCGCGGCCTGGCCCAGGCTGCCGCAGCGTTTGATCGCCAGAAACACACGAATATCGTCCCAGCGAGGCTCTTGTGGCGCGCTGGGTCGGTCTTGCTTTTTTGCAGCCATGGATTGCAAATATCGGCGTTGTCTTGCGCCATTACAAGTTCAGAATAGGACCATGACCAACACGAATGAAGCACTCCACGTAGTCCTCGGCGCCGGCCAAATCGGCACCCGTCTCGCCCAGCAGCTCCGTGCGCAGGGGCTTCGCGTGCGCTCGGTGCGCCGCAGCGCCGCGCCCGTCGCGCCCGGCATCGAGCTTCGGGCAGGCAACATCATGGACCTCGCCTTCGCCGAGCAGGCGCTCGCCGGCGCCAGCGTGGTGTACGACTGCATGAACCCCAGCTACGACAAGTGGCCCGAGCAGCTGTTGCCCATCGCCAGGGGCGCGCTGCACGGCGCCGCCAAAGCCGGCGCTGCCTTGGTCGCCCTCGACTGTCTGTACATGTACGGTCGCCCCGTGGGCGCCATGCGCGAGGACAGTCCGCTCACGCCGTGCAGCAAAAAGGGTGCGCTCCGTGTGTCGCTGGCCGAAGAACGTTTTGCCGCGCACCGTCGTGGCGACGTGCGGGTCGCGGTCGGGCGCGCGAGCGACTTCTTTGGACCCAACCTGCCGCAGTCCGCGTTCAGCGATCGGTTTTATCAGCGCGTGCTTTCGGGCAAAGCGGCCGAGTGCATGGGCGACCCAGATCAGCCGCACTCGTACACCTACGCCGAAGACGTCTCTCGCGCGCTCGCCATCCTGGGCAGCGACGAGCGCGCGTTCGGCGAGGTTTGGCACCTGCCCACGCCTGCCGCCGAGACCACACGTCAGCTCAACGCACGCATGGGACAGGCGCTCGGCCTCGAGGTCCGCACCACGCGCGTACCCAAGTGGCTGGTGCGCGGCGTCGGCGTGTTTCAGCCCATGATGCGCGAGCTCGTAGAGATGATGTACCAGTGGGAGGTGCCGTACGTGCTCGATGACAACAAGTTCCGCACCACCTTCGGAGTGTCGGCCACGCCGGTCGAGACTGCGGTGCAGGAGACGGCGCGCTGGGCGCAGGTACACTACAAGCTCGCTGCCGGCGCGCGAGCGCGGGCGGCTTGAGCGAGGGGAACGATGGGTTGGTACGATGACCTGGTGGTGCCTTACTGTATCGAGCTGGGGTGCGGGACCAAAGAGCTCGTGCCGGCGCGCGAGCGTGTGACGCACGGCTTACACGGCACCGTGCTCGAGATTGGGTTCGGCAGCGGGCTCAATGTCCCGCTGTATCCCGGCGCGGTCACCAAGGTGCTCGCCGTAGACCCTTCGGCGCGAGCGCGCCACATCGGCCGCAAACGCATCGCGAGTGCGCGTTGCGCCATCGAGCCCATCGGCCTCGACGCCGAGCGTATCGACGCGCGCGACGCATCGGCCGACGCCGCGCTCAGCACCTTCACGCTGTGCTCCATCCCGGTGGCCGAGCGCGCGCTGGCCGAGGTCAGGCGCATCCTCAAGCCCGGCGGACGGCTGCATTTTCTCGAGCACGGTCGCGCGCCTGATGCCGGCGTTGCACGCTGGCAAGATCGCCTCAACGGACTCCAGCGCGCCGTCTGTGGTGGATGCAACATCAACCGCGACATCCGCCAGCTGCTCGAGCGCTCGGGCTTTGTGATCGAGTCTCTCGACACGAGCTACTTTCCCGGCATGCCCCGCACGCACGCCTACATGTTCTTGGGGGCTGCCGTGACCACTTCCGCAGCGAGCTGACGTCTGGTGGGGAAGACCGATCGTTAGTCTTGGACTCGCCCCCAGCGGGTATCAGCCCCTGGAGCTCGACCGACAGGAAAGTGAGCTCCAGCAAACCCTCAGCTCAGGGTTCATCCGCCCACGCACCTGTCGCACGATCTCCCGCGCCTTGCAGAGTGCCGTCGGTGCCGTGTGGGAGCTGTGTCATGGCCGTGAGCGGAGGCAGTCTGCAGACTCCAAAACCTGCCCCGCAATGCGGTTCTGTTGTCGTGGCGCGTCACCCCGCGCCACCCCCACAACCGTCACGGCACCTTTTTGAACCAGCTCGACGCGACCTCGATTGCGACTCTTGCTCCGCCTTCGCGAGCATGCGTCTACTTCGCCTCATGCTCCCCCCGCGCGTGCCTCTGGCTCGAGTCGTGTTCGTCTGTTCGTGGCTGTCGTTGTCTGCTGCCTGCGGCGACGACTCCGATCATAAACAAGTCCAACAGACAGACAGTGCGGTGGGTGCCACCCCCGTCACGCCCGTCACGCCCCCTGTCGGAAGCGTCACTAAGGACGCGGGCATCGGGGTCCCGGCCATGGACGCGACCGTCGGCCCGACACCTCTCGATGCCGGCCCGGACACCATGGATGCCACGGCGCAAAAGCCCGGCACGGCGGACTGTACCGTAGATGCCACGCCCTACACCTGCGCCTGCGCGGCCAACCCGGCCAGCTGCGCCCATCCGCTCGCGGGCCGCTATGCGGTGCGAACCGTCAGCTACGCACGTCAGAAGACGATCGCTGCCGGCGCGGTCGTCGACGTGGTCAGCAAGGGTGTCTTACTGTCGGTAGCGGACATCAGCCCGACTGGCGTGGTCAAAGAACACCTGTGCTTGCTCGAGCTCATCAACCCCGACGGGATGTACAGCTGGGTCACGCCGGCCGGCACGCAGCGCATCCCCGACAGCAGCTCCACGCTCGAGGAGCGCAACGGCGGGTTCGTGCGTCCGCTCGCCGGCGACAAGATCAACGTGTCTTGGTCGCCGACCAAGCAGCCTGCCGACTGTACGCCGGGCACCACGCACAGCTCGGGCTGTCTCTGCTTCGACGCCAACGCGCTGCCGAGCGATCCCAAAGACTGCCGTGTGACCGACCTCGACGAAGACGGCACGCCTGGGCTCAAGCTCTCCGTGAACTTCGAACGGCCGGTCGATCCGGCCACGGCGACCTCGTTGCTCAACGTCTCGATCGCAGGCGTCAAGGCGGTCGAGTGGCGCTTGCCCGGCACGGCCAAGGGCGGCGCAGGCGAACAGCTCGTCGGCGGCGTCGAGGGCAGCGTCTCGCAAAACCAACTGAGTGTGCAGGGCGAGCTGGCCGCCGAGATCGGCAAGGTCCAGAGCGCCACCTGCGCGAGCGACAGCGCGCACGTCGAGCTGGTGCGCGGCGACTTCGACTGCGCCGCCGTGATGGCAGGACGCGCGAAGGACCTCGACAGCCACGGCATCTTCCACCCCGCACTCGACGCAGTGCGCCCCGAGCCGACTTCTTGTCCCGACCCTGACTGTGCGGTCGACAGCGATCGCGACGGGACGCCTGATTGTAAGGATCTCTGTCCGCTCGACGCGGCCAAGCTCGCACCGGGCATCTGCAAATGCGGGGCCGCCGAAGCGGACATCAACAACGACCTCACCATCGACTGCGGCGACCTGTGCCCCAACGACCCGGCCAAGACCGCACCCGGCGTCTGCGATTGCGGCACGCCAGACGTGGATCTCAACAAAGACGGCATCATCGACATGATCGACTGCCGCGGCGATCTGTGCCCCGACGATCCGGCCAAGACCGCACCGGGCGTCTGCGATTGCGGCACGCCGGACGTGGATCTCAACAACGACAGCATCATCGACATGATCGAC
The DNA here is from genome assembly GCA_041179425.1 of Pseudomonadota bacterium. Taxonomy (GTDB): domain Bacteria; phylum Myxococcota_A; class Polyangia; order Polyangiales; family DASUME01; genus DASUME01. Next base: position 12,728 of record JBEGTL010000112.1, read on the forward strand.
TGCAACGGAGACCTCTGTCCCGATGATCCGGCGAAGGTCGTACCGGGCGTATGCGGCTGCGGAGTCCCCGAGTCTGCCTGCGCCGGAATGCTTGGCACCTACGCCGTGCGCACCGTGATCCACGGGCGGCAACGCCTCGGCAATGACGCGCCCACCACTTCGCGCGCCATTGGGTATGCCCTCGTGACGGTCACTAGCGGCGCTACTGGAACGCTGACGGTGTCAGAGAAGACCTGCTGGTTGCAGACCCTCCCCAACCCGAACGAGTCGGGAATCAAGGTGTACACCTGGAGCAAGCCCGAGTGGGTCCAGGCCACGCCCGCCACCGAGCGCACCGCGACCATCAACGCGAGGGGTGCCTGGACCGCGACAAGCGCGTCGACTCCGTTCGGTTGGGACCCTGCGCGGCAGCCGGCGAACTGCACTGCGAGGTCCACGCCACCTGCTCCGTGGAACTCGAGCTGGGGTGCTACCTGCACCTGTCAGGGCGCTGCGAACACCCTGCCTCCGTACGATCGCGACGAGGCACCCTACGACTGTAGGCTGATCGATCAAGACGGAGACGGCCTTCCCGGTCTGTCCGCGATTGTCGCCACCTCGGCGCCCAGCTCGCCACGTCAGAACGCCGGTAGCGGCCCAACGAGCGCGACGGCATTCGCCGTGACCAGCGGCAACAGCCAGTGGACTCTCACCCCTGCGACAGATCGCAGGCATACCGGAACTATCACCGACAACACCAGCAACGCGATTGTCGGCTGCACCGGTGGTGGCTGTAGTTTTGGACTCAGTGCCACGAGCCCGACCGCAGCGGCTTGCCCTGCGCGGCTCAACACGGTGCAGTTCATTCCCGTCACCGGCGGCACCGACAGCTGCGATGAGATCGTCGCGCAGCGCGAATCGCTGTTCAATGGACCCATCGCAAGCTGGACCGAGGCCGCGGCCTGCCCCTCTCCCTGATCGCCCCGAGGCGTAGCTGGGCTCAGAGCTCGGGCGCGCGCTTCGCAGATCGACGCGGCGTCGAACTGGGTAGACTGGCGTCGAGCCAGCCTGCGCCTTGCTCCAAGCGGGTCGCGACGTGGCCTGCCGCTCGGTTGGCCTCGCGCTCGCGCGTCAGCACCTAGGGGAGGTCAGCAGCGCCGACTCCTGTGCTAGATGAGCCGCGCGGGTCGTCAGTGCGATCGCGACAAGCGCAACCCGGCCGGCGCAACGTTGAGGGAGACGCGCGCGGATCGACGGACACGACCTTCGACGAAGAAGGACACAAGCGTGGCGACCGCGAATGCACCTGCCACGCTGATCATGGCGTTGCGGGAGCGCTCTAGACGCGGGCCTTGGTCCGCTAGAGAGTCGCACTGCCCACTCTTAACCTTGCAGTCCGCGAACGTGTCCTTGGCTTTCTCCACGGCGAAAACGAGTCCCAATGCAGCAGCCGAGGCGGCCAGCGTCGCGCCGCCCAGGATCCAGGTGCAGACGCGCCTTGGGCCAGTTGGCGACGCGTTGCGCGCAACGAAAGCCGGCGCTTCCCCGCCCGTCAAGGCAGGCAGCGTGACGCGTAGCTCCAGTCGCTGCCGGCCTCGCACGCGCAGCGGTCTTCGTTGGCTCAAGCGGCCCGGCGCATGAAACTCCAAGAGGTGGTCACCCACGTCGAGCAGCACGATACCGTCTGACCCAGGGGCTTCGGACATGCCGTCCACCGTCAGGGTTGCACTCGCCGGTTCGAGCGCGAGCTCAACTTCACCCACGTACAGCCGGGCACGCGCCAGCAGCTCTTCAGCGGTCTTGCGCAGTCCACCCTCTAGACTCTTGGTGTCAGACGCCAGTGCTGCCTCGAACTCTCTCACGGTGACACCATTGCACGACACATTGAGTGTCGATTTGAAAGCTAGCGGAACTGCGCAGCGATCCGTCGGCGGAGAGTCAGAGCGCGGGGTACGCGTTGTCCATCAGCTCCTGAAACTGCGCCGAGAACCACGACCCTGACAGCGGAGCATCCGCGAGCGCACCGGTCTTGCTGTTGCCGTTGCGCTCGTTGCCTCCATAGCCGGGATCACACATGCCATCGAAGCCCTTGCCGTCTTCGTTCTCGATCACCTTGCTCGCGCCGTCCGACTCGCCCGGTGGCTTGATCCACACGTACGCGTCGATGCCCTGCTCGGGGCTTGCCTTGGGCCGCTCGCCGAGGCCGGCACCCGACTGATTGCACCAGTTGCCCGCGTGGATGCGGCGATCGATACGCGACTGGTCGACGAACATGTTCACGTCGGTGGCGCTGCTCTTTGCCGTCGGACGCTTGGGGCCGCCCCAGCCGTTACGCGAGGTGTCGATCAACATGCCCAGCTTGGCGTCGAACCCGAGCGACACGAGCTTGGTGCGAAACGCCTGCGCGAACGACAGCTCGTCGACGTAGAAGTTGAAGTCGACCCACTTGGCCATGCGCGCCGACATGCCGCCCACCATCGTGTTGGCGTCGAAGAAGGGCTCCTTGAGCGCGGAGTAGTTGGCGGTGTTGGTGATGAAGCCGTGGACGGTCTCGAAGCCGGCCATCTTCGCCGTCTCGGCGAACAGCTCGGCGGACGGGTTCATGTTGGTGTCCCAGCCGAGCCAGCCGTGGTGCCCCGCGTCGACGTAGTTGTAGACGTTGGACAGTGCACCGAGCTTGTTGAGTGCGTAGGCCACGCCCTGCACGTAGGCGCCGTTGGCCTTCATCTTGGCGCACTGCTCGACGTTGGTGTTCGTGACCAAGTTGGGCAACGAGTCGACCTCGATGACATTGATGATGCGCAGCTTCTGATACTTGGCCGCGCCCATGATCTTGACGATCGGGTCGATGTACTCGGACTTGTACTTGGGGAGATCGTCCGGACCGAGCTCGCCGTTGCTGGAGAGCGCCGAGCAGTCGCGACCCGGCAGGTTGTAGATCACGAACTGCGCGTAGCCAGCGCCCTGCTCGAGTGCGGCGTCGAGGTGGTCTGCCAGACCCATCGCGCCGTTGGACAAACTGTTGGGCGTGCCCTTGATGGCAGCGCGACGGTCGAGCCACACGGCGGTGGGCGTGTTGGCGATGCGCTCGCCGCCAGGCTCTGCCATCGCTTTGTCGCGCCACTCCGGATTCACGTAGCCCTTGGCACCGGCGAACGGATTGTCGACGCGCGCTGCGGCGGCTGCTTTGGTGTCGCCGGGCGTGCTGGGCGTGGTGTCGTCGGGGCCGTCGTCCGGCTTGCCGGCATCGCTGCCCTTCGCGGGCCCACCGTCTTTGCCGGTGTTGCCCGTGGAGCCGCCGCCGTCTTTGCTGGTCGTGCCTGTCGACCCATCTTTGCCCGTCGGCTTGTTCCCGCCCGCGCCGCCGTCTTTGCCGGCGCCGTTGGCTCCGTCGTCCTTCGTGCCGTCCTTGCCGTCGTCGTCTTCGTCGCCCTCGTCGCCCTGTGCGCCGCTCTTGGTCTGATCTTTGGCGGGGTCGTTGCTGCAGCCAAGCGGCAGCGCGAGAGCGCTGAGGAACACGAGCGAGGTCCAGCGCGAACAGGAGGGTGAAGGTCTCGTCATGGCGGCTCAGAGGAGGCCCCATCACGAATCGGGTCATCGGCCCTGACCGCGCTGGTCGTTCGCGACGAACGCGGCTGCAGCGTGACCCGAATCACGTGCGCTGTGCCTCCATGGGCACTTACGGCTGGAGATCGAACGCGCCTATGAACCCGACCCCTTTTCTTCGCTCGCGCGCCCGACAGCGCGCTTCGTCAATCAAGCGACCGCGAGCGTGGCTCGTCGGATCTTCGCTCCTGCTCCTGCTGACGACGACGCACTGCAGCAGCAGCAACCCAAGCGGACCCACGCGCTCCGGCGACTCGCCCGGCACAGTCGGCGACGACAAGAGCGACGATGACGACAGCCCCGGGAGCTCAGGAAGTCCTGGCACCACCAAGGGCGACGGTGGAAAGGTGCCCAGCACCACCAACCCCAAAGACGCTGGAAAGGGCCCCGCCAAGGGCGACGCAGGCGGCGGCAACACCACCACGCCGCCCAAGCCCGGAAGCGACAACCCCGTCGAGCCTGTCCCTCCCGATGGCCCCACGGCGGTCGACACCACCAAGGGCCGCTGGCGCACGGCGCGCGACGAGAAGACGGGCAGGTTCACGTTCATCTCGCCGGACGATCAGCCTGCCGTGCTACGCGGCATCTCGATGACCGGACCCGAGACTGGCACGCGCGAGACGGCCGCGGGTGGCGGCTTCTGGCTGTATTTGTCTAACCAGATGCCGGAGGCGACCAACGCCCCCAAGGTGCTCGCCAACGTCGTCAACACGCTGGTGACCAAGTGGAAGACCGACGTAGTCCGCATCCCGATCTGTGGCTCGGCCTGGACACAGAACTACGTGGTGCGCGACTGGAGCAACGCCAAGGTCGCGACCTATCGCGACTGGGTCGACGTGGCGGTGAAGGCCGCACGCGATGCGGGCAAGGTGGTGATCATCGACAATCACCTGTGGGCGATCGGCAAGATGGGCAACGGTGGCAACGTCGACCGCGGTTCGTTCACCAGCAACGGCAAGACGCACAAGTACAGCGAGTACGAAGACGGCTGCACCGGCATCAACAAGGTGGGCGGCACCGACAGCTGCGCGCCCAAAGATTGGTTCGTCGAAAACCCGGCGGTGTGGCAGTGCGCAATCGCCAACGCCGACGGCGTGACCATGCACAACGCCTACAAAAACAAGGACAACATCAAGGCGATGTGGGCCGACGTGGCCGCTCGCTACAAAAACGACGACGGCGTCTGGTTCGAGCTGTTCAACGAACCTTACAGTCGCAA
>JBEGTL010000113.1:0-17528 GCA_041179425.1 Pseudomonadota bacterium
TCGAGGGCGAAGCCATGATGATGGCCATCCGCGACGTCGCGGTGTCGTCGGGTAGCGCCTGCACCAGCGCCAGCCTCGAGCCCAGCTACGTGCTGCGCGCGATGGGCGTCGAAGAAGAGCTCGCACACTCGTCCATCCGCTTTGGCCTCGGCAAGTTCAACACCGACGAAGAGGTCGACTACGTGGCCGACCTCGTGATCCGGTCGGTCGAGCGACTGCGTGCGATGTCGCCGCTCTACGAGATGCACAAAGAGGGCATCGACATCAAGTCCATCCAGTGGGAAGCCCACTAAACATTTCAGGTCGTCGCTAACGCGCGAGCGCGGCGAACGAGAGTTGGGAGAGCATCATGGCGTACTCAGACAAGGTCATCGACCACTACGAGAATCCCCGTAACGTGGGCACGCTCGACAAAGACGACGCTACCGTGGGCACCGGCCTGGTGGGTGCACCCGCATGTGGCGATGTCATGCGTCTGCAGCTGCGCATCAACCCCGAGACTGACGTCATCGAGGACGCCAAGTTCAAGACGTTTGGCTGCGGCAGCGCCATCGCGTCGTCTTCGCTCGTGACCGAGTGGGTCAAGGGCAAGACCGTCGGCGAGGCCATGGAGCTGTCCAACAAGACCATCGTCGAAGAGCTCAACTTGCCGCCGGTCAAGATCCACTGCTCGGTGCTGGCCGAAGACGCCATCAAGAGCGCGATCGCGGACTTCCGGAAGAAGCAGGCCGAGCGTCGCACCCAGCAAAAGCCCACCACCACAAGCGCCACGTCCGAAAGCTGAGAGCGGGATGATGTCAGCCAACGCCGAAGCGAAGCAAAGCGAAACCAAAAGTAGCGCCGGTACGCCGGCGGCTGCTTGGGACGCAAATGCGGTCGCCCCCTCCAATGTCGAGGGCACGCCCGAGATCCGCCTGACCAAAAAGGCGATCGAGATGGCGAAGAAGTCGATCGAGCGGCGCGCCCAGGCAACGGCTGGCCTGCGGCTCGGCGTGCGTGGCGGCGGCTGCTCGGGTGTGTCGTACGCCATCGAGTTCGCGGACAAGATCCGTGGGCGCGATCACGTGTTCGAGTTCGACGGGCTCAGCATCGTGATCGACCCCAAGAGCCTGATCTACTTGCGCGGCTCGGTGCTCGACTACGAAGTCAAGCTCATGCAGCACGGCTTCAAGTTCAGGAATCCCAACGAGAAGACAGGCTGCGGCTGCGGCGAGTCGTTCACCGTCTGAGGGACGTCTGATGGATGCGTTCGACGTCCTGGGCCTCGCGCCCACGTTCGATCTCGACAGTAAGGTGCTCGAGCAGCGCTACCGAGATCTGCAGCGCGCGCTGCACCCCGACAAGTTTGCCCAGGCTTCCGCGTCGGAGCGCCGTGCCAGCCTGTCGCGCGCAGTGAGCGTCAACGAAGCGTATCGGGCGCTGCGCGACCAGCTCAAGCGCGCCGAGGTGTTGTTCGTGCGCCTCGGTGGCGAGCTCGCGGAGGGGGCAGGTCAGCCGGCCGATCCCGCGCTGCTGATGGAGGTCATGGAGCTGCGCGAGCAGCTGTCCGACACCAAGCAGAGCGGCGATGTCGCGGCACGTGAGCGCCTCACGTCCGAGGTTCGCGACCTCAACCACCAGAGCCTCGACGCACTTCGCTCCGCGCTCGGTGCCCTTCAGGGCGGGGACGACCAGGCACGACAAGTTGCGGCTCGCGCTCTGTCACGCTTGCGCTACTACCGGCGCTTCCTCGACGAGGTCGCCGTGCTCGAAGACGCGCACGACTCGCTCGACTGAGCGCGCACGTCTTTTTTCTCGCTCGCGCTGCTCGCGTTTGTTCACGCGCGCTCGCGCGCCCTTCGGCACGGAGGTTTACGATGGCGCTCCTGCAGATTCACGATCCCGACGCCGCGCCCAAGGCGATCGGCATCGATCTCGGTACGACCAACAGCCTGGTCGCCTACGTGACGCCCAGCGGTGAGCCGGTGACGGTGCGCGACTGCGACGACGACGCCCTCGTGCCGTCGGTGGTGCACTACGCGGCCGACGGTCGTGTGCTGGTGGGCAAAGACGCGCTCGCACTCGCCGAGCGTTTCCCCGAAGACACCATCATCAGCGTCAAACGTTTTATGGGTCGCGGCGCCGACGACGCGGAGACCCGCCGCCTCGGCACGTATCGGTTCGTGACCGACCAAGGTCCCGTCGTGCGTTTTGCGGTGCAGCCCAAGCGTGTGGTCACGCCGGTCGAGGTCAGCGCGCAGACGCTCGCCTTCTTGCGTGAGCAGGCCGAAGACGCGCTCGGTGCCGTGGGCGGCGTGGTGATCACGGTGCCTGCCTACTTCGACGACGCCCAGCGCCAGGCCACCAAAGACGCCGGCAAGCTCGCGGGCCTCGACGTGCTGCGCTTGCTCAACGAGCCCACCGCCGCGGCACTCGCCTACGGTCTGCAAGAAAAACAGAATGGTACCTTTGCGGTGTACGACCTGGGTGGCGGCACCTTCGACGTGACCATCTTGTCGCTCGAGGACGGCGTGTTTCAGGTGCGCAGTACGGGTGGCGACAGCCAGCTCGGCGGCGACGACATCGACCGCGCGCTCGCTGAGCAGCTGCTGCCCAAGCTGAGCACGACAGAGGTCGCACCCGGCAGTGCGCTGATTCGCCGTGCGCTTTCGGCGGCCAAGGCCATCAAGCACGCGCTCACCGACGCAGAGTCGGTCGAGGCCGAGCTCGAGCGCGACGACGGCACCAGTGTCGTGCACACCGTCACACGCGCAGAGCTCGACGCCATCGTGTCGCCGCTCGCCAAGCGCACTGGCACCGCCGCCAAGCGTGCGCTGCGCGATGCGGGCCTCACCTCGGCTGACATCGACGGCGTCATCTTGGTCGGTGGCGCGACGCGCGTGCCGTTCATCCGTCGTTGCGTGGCCGAGCTCTTCGGCAAAGAGCCGCTCGGCTCCATCGACCCCGATCAGGTCGTCGCGCTGGGTGCCGCCATTCAGGCTGATCTGCTTGCCGGCGAGGGCAACAACCAAGACGTGTTGTTGCTCGACGTGCTGCCGCTCTCGCTCGGTGTCGAGACGATGGGCGGTGTGGTCGAGCGCATCTTGCCGCGCAACACGCCCATCCCCGCGGCGCAGGCGCAGGAGTTCACCACGTACGCCGACAACCAGACCGGCTTCGAGCTGCACGTGGTGCAAGGAGAGCGCGAGCTCGCCACCGACTGTCGGTCGCTCGCGCGCTTCACCCTCAAGGGCATCCCGCCCATGCCTGCAGGCATGGCGCGCCTCAAGGTGCTGTTTCGTGTCGACGCCGACGGCTTGCTCAAGGTCGAGGCCGAAGAAAAGAGCACCGGGACGCGCCAGGAGGTCGAGGTGCGACCCAGCTACGGCCTCACCGACGAGGAGGTCGAGCGCATGCTGATCGACGCGTTCGAGCACGGCGAAGACGACGTCAAGCTGCGCCGCCTGCGCGAAGAACAGGTCGATGCGGGCCGTATCCTCGCGGCGCTCGAGCAAGCGCTTCGGGTCGACGCGGTGCTGCTCACCGACGAAGAAGAGCGCGCCGACATCGAGGGCGCCATCAAGCGGCTCAAGCGCGCGCTCGACGCCAACGACTACGACGAGATTCGGAGGCGCATCGAAGATCTCGATCAAGCCTCCAAGGGGTTTGCAGGCAAACGTATGGATCGCAGCATCGAGAAGGCACTGTCAGGACGTTCGGCCGCCTCGGTCGAGGCCGAGACAGAGAGTGCGCACGGCATCGAGTCTCATCTCGGAGCGGAGGGTCGCTGATGCCCAAGGTCCGCTTTCTGCGCGAGAACATCGAGGTCGAGATCGCCGATGGCCAGACGATCTTGCAGGCGGCCAAGCGCATCGGCGCGCCCGAGGGCGACCGCTGTGGCGGCGTCTGTGCGTGCTCGACGTGCCACGTCTACGTGATCAAGGGCTTCGACAACACGTCCGAGATCGCCGACGAGGAGTTCGACATCCTCGACAAGGCGTTCGACGTTCGTTCGACATCGCGGCTCGGCTGTCAGGCCAAGGTGCACGGCGACATCGAGGTCGAGATCAGCGACGAGAGCTTCCAGGCGTTCTTGGACGAACATCCCAACGACAAAGACAAGGCGCTCAAGCTGCGGGGCTGAGGTCGTCAGCGTTCCGCGGTTTGCCTGATTACTTTGCCGTCGGGTCCAACACGCGACCGACGAAGAGCAGCGAGCCGGTGGGTGCGTCGTGGATCGCGAGCAGGAACGGGCGATCGAGCGCGATGGTCTTGGGCTCGGCGGGGATCGATGTGGTGCCCACGGTGATGCCCGTCGCGGCCGCAGCGATGGTGCCGCCTTCGATGACCTTGATCACCGCCTCGTGGAGCACACCATCCACGGCGACGCGGTCTTTGGTGATGCCCGAGAAGTCCGCACCGTCGCTGAAGGCGGCCTTCATGCCGAGCTCGATCAGAGGCGCGTTGAGCTCGGACTTGACCTTGTAGTCGAGCTTGGGAAAGGTGACCTGTACCTCCTGCGAGGCGAGCTTGGTCACCAGCGCGTCGAAGAACACGGCGTTGAGTCCGGCCTCGACGCTCGGGAACGCGCCTTCGTTGGGCAAGATGGCCACGAAGCTGAGCTCCGTGCTCGCGTACGGGAGGGCGACGGCCTTGTAGTTGCTGCCTTCGGCGTAGGGCGCGCGCAGCTTGCCGTGCATCAGCGCTGCCGTGACCTTACTGCCGTCGAGCTTGGTGAACGGGCCGTCCGCGGTGCTCTCGGGCTTGAACTTGGTCAGCCAGCTGGCGTTGAAGTACACCGTGTTGGTCAGCACCACGCGCGTGTCTTTGGTGATGGAGCCTTGCGGCAAGAGCTCGGGGATGAGCTTCTCGGTGCGCTGGCTGACCCACTCGTTGATCGTCTTGCGCGCGGGCTCGGGTGCGACGCGGAAGTCTTGCTGTTGCACGCCGGCGCCGTAGTGTTTGGCGAGCGTGTCGAGGTAGGCGGCCTCGATGGGATAGTCGCGCTGCGTCCAGAGCGAGTTGTCGACGTTGAGTCGGAACGGCGTTCCGTCGGCGCCCACTTGGCCCATGCCGCGCGCGGTGAGCGCGAGCGAGGTCGCGTTGAAGGCCTCGAACAGCGCGGGGGCGCCGAGCTCGAAGTGAAGCGTCTGCTTCATCTCGCTCTCGGTGGTGCCAGCGGCGCCCGCGTACAACATCGAGAGCGCCGTCGAGATGCTGTACGGAGACAAGAGGACGTTTTGGTTCGGGCTGCGCTTGGCGATCTGCGCGTAGAGCTCGAACGCCAGCGTACGATTGCCCGCGCCGAGGGCCGTCACGTTGGCCGTGCTGGGGGTTGCGATGCGCGCTGCCGAAGAACGGAGCGGCGCGGCGAAAGTCAACGCGTCGCCACCGGCATCCGTCGTAGCCGCATCGGGTCCACCCGCGTCGAGCTGCGGTGCGGCAGCGTCGAGCGAGGCATCCGCGGCAGCGTCCGGCTTGGTGCGGCCAGCGTCGGGGGCGTCTCCCGTGTCGGTCCCATCGTCGCCACGATCGTCTCCGTGGTCGGTGGTGCAGGCCATGGGGGCGGAGAGGCAAGCGAGCAAACAAACGCGTCGGAGCACGGAGGGGTGGAGCATGGCCGCTAGCGAAGCAGGCTCCGTGCCGCGCGACCAGGCGCAAAATGACGGCGATTCAGGCCTGTTGTCGTGTGCCAGCCCGGGCCAAACGCGGCACAGTCGCGGTCGCGGCGCCATGCCTGCGTGCAGAGACAGCGCGGCCGGGCTAGCGTCTCCGGCAACCGCCCGCGCTTTCCTTGCTTGCGCAAGTGCCGGCCGCCGCTACGTTTGGGGGCCGTTTGTCCCTGCTAGGGCGGCGGCGATGGGCGATTAGCTCAGCTGGATAGAGCGTCGGCCTCCGGAGCCGAAGGTCGTGGGTTCGAATCCCTCATCGCCCGCTGAAGTAACCACGAGGAATCTGACATGTACTTGCACATGCCCCGCAGCCAGAAGCGCGACCGTAAGAAGGGCGCGCGTTACACCGCCAAGCTCAAGGCCAAGAACCGCCGTCGCGTGAACCGCATGCAGGGCCGCAAGCTCAGCCAAAACGCGGGTCGCTGACGCGCGATCCACGCCCTGATCCGCCACCGCTTCCTGCGCTCCGTGCTCACCGACAGGAAGTCGGCTCCGCGCGGTGCTCAGAACCGGCGACGCCTCAGCACGTGCCTCGCGCGCCATCGACCCACGTTTTCTGGGCTGGTTGGGTGTGCGCGTTGGGGTTGCCTCTGAAACAAAGAACGCTCAGCAGTAGGCCTGCTGGGCGTTTCGTTTTCGGTGCGTGAGCTGGTTGAGGCTCGATAGAAAACGCCTGGCTGGTCAAGCCTGCCAGGCGTTTGTCGCGTTCATTGCCAGCTGCGTGCAGCTGGCTCTGCTGCGTGCAGCTGTCTCTGCTGCGTGCGGCTGTCTTTCGGTCCTTACTTCTTCTCTGCGCTGGGGGCCTTGTTTTGCCGCATGAGGACCTCGCGGGCCTCTTGCTGGCCGGGGCCCGCTTCGTCGCGTGAGCGGATGAGCAGGCCGCGCTCGCCCATCGCACCGAGCGCCTCGGATGCGAGCTTGCGCTTGTTTGGCTCTTGGCTGCGCAGCGCCTCGTACAGCTTGAGGCGCACCTCGCGCGGGGTCAGGCCGTCGGGCCCGGCCCAGCCCGACTTGAGGCGAGCCACGGTCTGCGACCACGGGTAGCTGAACGTGAGCTCGCCCTTGCCGTGGCGCAGCGTCTCCGCGACGTTGAGACGTCGGAAGATCTCACCGCTGGTGAAGTGCTGCGCGGTGATCAGGTTGAAGAAGTCCGAGTCGTCCGCCATCAGGAAGTCCTGCAGGATCTCCCGCAGCTCGCGGTCGGTCTCGATCTGTTTGTACAGCTCGTCGGCGGCGGCCTGGTTGCCACCGAGCACGATGGCGAACGAGGCCTCGCGCTTGAGGGCCGGGTTCTTCACCATGTCGAGCAGCAGCTGGTCGTTGGCGGGGTCGGCCGCGTAGCCGATCGCGAGCGCCGCGCTACGGCGCACGTCGGCAGGCTGCGAGGGCTGCAGCAGCTCGCTGAGCTGGCCGCTCATGGCCTGCGCATCGGCCTGCCACAGGCCCTGCACGTAGTAAGTGCGCGTGGCCTCGTCGAGGGCCGAGTTCTTGGCCTTGGCGACGATGGTGGAGAGCGCCTTCTCGTCGGCCAGCTGTCCCAAGACCGAGCCCGCGACGGCCCGTAGCTTGGCGCTGTCGGCCTGGTCTTCGATCAAGGTCATCAGGCCGGGGATGGCGTCGGGCTTCTCGTACTTGCCGAGCGCACGAATCGCGATCTCGCGGTTGCGCACGATCTCTTCGGTGGGGACGCTCGGCTTCGAGAAGTCGACGTCCTTGGGACGCTTCAGCTCGGCGAGCAGCTTGGGGTACGCAGGCGCGTACTTGAGGGCGGCCAGGGCGTAGGCTGCGGTCTCGCGGTCGTCGCCCTCGAGCTCCTTGGCGATGACGGCACCGGCACTCGGGTTGCCCGACTTGCCGATCGCCTTGATGATGCTCGCCTTGCGGCCGGGGTTGTCCTTGAGCATCGGGATCAGCGCGTCGGCGATCTGCGGCTTGGCGACCAGGCCCAGGGCGTCGAGCGCGTCGAGCGCGGTGGTGCGATCCTCGGACTTGGTGAGCTCGAGGAGTGCCGGCACCGAGCGTGGGTCGACGTTGTCGGCCAAGCCGAGCGCCGCGGTCTCACGAATGTCGGGGTCGGCATCGGCGACCAGCGCCGCAAACGTGTCGACCACGCGCGGGTCGTGGCTGTCGCGCAAGAGCCCGACGAGCGAACGCTTGAGGTCGACCGTCGTCGTGGCCGACAGCAGCTTGGCGATGTCGGGTGCGCTGGTGGAGCGCGCGATGGAGTCGAGCACGCTCTGACGCATCGACGGCTTGGCCTGCAGGATGGAGAAAAGCGGCTCGGCAGCGCGCGGATCGCCCGTGCGGCCGAGGCCTGCCGCGGCCTGACGAACCACCTCGAGGTCCTCGTCTTGCAGCAGCTTGATCAGCGGCTCGACCGCGGCGGGGTTGGCCGCCTCGGCGAGCGCCGCCGCGACCAGCGCGCGGATGGGCTTCTTCGGGTTCTTGACGAGCTCGTCGCTGGCCAGCTTTTGTGGGCCGACGACGTCGACGATGACCTTGGGGTCGAACGCGTCGCGCCCCTCGAGATCTTCGAGCCCCTGCAGGTGACCCGACGAGAACTCGGTGAGGATGTCGGGCACGGCAGCCTGCTCTTTGAGCACAGCCAGCGCCCACACCACCTGCGGTCTGTCGGTGCTGTCGGTCGTCGGCAGCACCTCGAGCAGCTTGGGCTTGGCGGTGTCGGCCAGGGGCGAGCCGATGTGTGCGAGTGCGCGCGCCGCCGAGCGTCGAACGATGCCCGCCTGGTCGAGCGCCTGCACCATCAGCGGGACCGCCTTGGCGTCTTTGTACTTGCCGAGGTTGAGCAGGATGCGTTCTTTGACGTCGTCGTGCTCGCTCTTGGCGTACGCATCGCGCAGCGCATCGAGCATGGGTTCCCCGGAGAGGGTCCCGGCTTGCTCGAGCAACTGGTTACGATTCTCGTACGCCACGTTGCTCTGGTACGCCCAGTAGCCGAGGCCTAGTGCGCCGCCGACGATGGCGATGCCGACGATGCGCCCCACGGGGGACGTCTTGCGATTCATGCGGCGCATGATCTCGTCGTCGGTGGAGCCCACGTCGGGAAGCGGTTCTTCGTACTGACTGAAGTCCAAGTTGGCGGCCTGCTGTGAGCCGTGGCTCGAAGAGAATGGATCGTGTTGGGGATCGAAGCGGCGATCCGACTCGGGGCCTTGCATGGCGGTCCTCGCGATGTGGTGCGCGACGATAACCAGAGTTTCGGCAGAGCCGCAACGATCAGATGCCGCCACGGCGTAGCGGGGAACCGGCTCACGTGGACGCGCCAATTTTCCAGACTACCGTTCGACCAAAAGTCTTGTCTGTTTCTGATTTTGCGAGAGAAACTCCATTGACTATAGCTACTTACGTCGGTTACAACGAACGGGCAGGAGGGGAGGTTCGATGACCAAGTCCGAGCTGATCGATGCCGTGGCCCGGCGGACGCAGATCACCAAGAGCCGCGCAGAGCTTGTGGTCAACTGCGTGTTCGACTCGATGACGGCCGCGCTCGAGCGCGGAGAGGGCATCGAGATCCGCGGTTTTGGTAGCTTCACGGTGCGCGAGTACAAGCCCTACAGCGGTCGCAATCCGCGCACGGGCCGCGCCGTTCCCGTGCCTGAAAAACGGCTCCCGTTCTTCAAAGTCGGCAAGGAGCTCAAGGAGCTCGTCAACGAGGGCAAGGGCACCATCGAGGTCGACGACGACGACGACCATCACGACGAAGAAGAGAGCCAAGACGACGAGTGACACGGCGGGCCGTCCGCCCCCGCGCCGCGCCTGACAACCGTCGTGTGCGCCCGTGCCGCGCGGGTCGGCAGCCTTACAGCCTCGCCAGCGCCACGACCTGAGGTGCAAGTGGCAGGGCAGGGTCGATGTGCGCGAGCAGCGCGTCTGCCGGCGACTGGCCGCGTGCGAGCAGGGTCTCGAGCGGATGTAGGTACAGCGCCTCGCTGCCCCGCGGCGAGGGACTGTGGGCCTGAAATCGAGTCAAACCCTCGCTGGCGATCGCCACGACCTGCACCGCCCACTCGAGCAGCGGGCGACCCCCGAGCTGGGCCGAGAGCGCCTGCCGAGAGACCTCGGCGCGCACGCCGTGCACCTGCTCGTAGGTCAGGCTGCTGACCAACGCTTCGGCTTTGGTGAGGGCTTGGTCGTCGTAGAACAGGCCCTTGGAGAGCGCGGCCAGCGCGGGCGTCAGCGCGTAGGGGAGGCTGTCGGCGCCGCGTAGCTCGATGGTCTTTTTGAGCCGCACCTCGGGAAACAGCGTGCCCAGGTGGGTGAACCAGTCTTCGGCCGTGGCTTCGGTGCCGGCGTACCCGTCGCGCATGAAGGCGCGAAAGGTCTGGCCGGTGTTGTGCACGATCTTGCCGCCGCGCTTGACCAGGAACATGGGCACGTCGAGCGCCCACTCGACGTAGCCCTCGAACGAGGCCTTGCTGCTCCACAGGAACGGCAAGAGGCCCGTCCGGTCGGGGTCGGTGTGCAGCCAGACCAACCCGCGCCGCGTGCGCTCGGTGCCCAGGGCGCCCTCGTAGAACGGGCTGTTGGCAAACATGGCCGTGATGATGGGCGACAACGCCACCGCGACGCGCAGCTTGCGAAGCGCATCGCCCTCGGACGCGAAGTCGAGGTTGGCTTGCACGGTACATGTGCGGCGCATCATGTCGAGGCCCATGCTGCCGCGCGTGGGCAGGTAGTCGCGCATGATGCCGTAGCGGAGCTTGGGCACCCAGGGCAGATCGGCCTGCCGCGCGAACGGGTGGAAGCCGAGGCCCAACCACGCGATGCCGAGGGGGTCGCCGACGGCGCGCAGCTCTTCGATGTGCTCGGCCCACTCGTCGTGCGTCTCGTGGATGCTCGAGAACGGGGCACCCGAGAGCTCGACCTGGCCCCCTGGCTCGAGCGTGATGGAGGCGTGTCCACGCTTGAGCGAGATGACGTCGCCGCCTGCGTACTCGCTCTCGGGCGTCCAGCCGAAGCGCTCGACCAGTGCATCGAGTACGGTGCGCACGCTGCGCGGCCCGTCGTAAGGCAGGGGCTCGTAGGTGCCCTGTAGTACACCGAACTTCTCCGCCTCCGCGCCGACACGCCACTTGTCTTCCGACTTGTACGAGTCGAAAAACGGCGCGAGCAGGTCGTCGTGGGTGAGCCGGTGCCGAGCGACGGTCTGAGTCAGGGCTGCCTCCATGCGGCTAAGTACGCACCGTGAGAGAGCGCGTTACGAGCCGGCCCCGTGGATAGCCGAACCACCGCGCAGGCACAACGTGTCTTGGGGCATAGACTGCGCAAGGCGGCAGGCGTCCAGAACGCTTCGCGCGCCATCCGCGGAGTGACTCGCAAAGTGGGAGACGATGGCGTGCGTAGGTAGGGCTTGCTGCGCGCGAGTTGGACATTTGTACGCAGCGCCGATATGGATGCCCGGTGCGAAGGCTTTTGCGAATGGCGCGTGTACTCACTGTCTTCGCGCTCGCGCTCCCGGCTTGTGCGCCGCCGGTGCTGAGCCTGCAGCCTGGCTCGCGTGCGTTTACGGCGGACGACTACGAAGACGTCTACGGTCGCTGGACCAGCATGGCGCGGCCGTTCGACTTCGGGCGGCTGGCCACGGTCCTCAACCTCACTGGCACCTTCGAGTCACGTGAGTTTCGCTGGGCGTACGTCGTGCGCTACGGGCGTGACTTCGGGCTGACGACCGAGGCCCGCAACGCGCTGCTCGCCGAGTCGCTCGCCGACGCCGGCCAACACCACCGCTTCTTGGTGACGTTGGGCGGGTCGCACCCACGCGATCTCGACCTGACCGACGAGGACGGTGCGTGGCGGGTGCTGCTGATCGACGATCGTGGCCGCCAGTCGCGGCCCGTCGAGATCGAGCACGTGCGCAGACCCACACCAGCGGACAAGCGGTACTTCCCGAGCATCTCTACCCAGCGGCAGGTGTTTCGGTTGGTATTTCCGGTGCTGCACGAGGACGGCTACCCCACCTTGCCGCCCGAGGCGCGCTTTGCGATCCTCCGCTTCACCGGGTCCGAGGGGCAGGTCGATCTCAAATGGGAGTTCGAGCGCCCCTGATCGCGCAAACGGGCGTTTTGTTGAGGGGGTCTCCTTGACTGCGCCTTGGGTGCAAGGGTACTTTGCCGACCCCGCAGCCATCTCGGTTGTGGTGAGGCACGGTCATGACCGAACAACACGAAGCATCCAAGGCTCCCGCATCCGCGGTCGAAGCCGAACAGGGTGCGAGCCAGGGCGCTCCCGCCCAACTCCAAGACACCCACCAAGCAGCCCCCGCCACCGGATCGAACGAAAGCTCGACCGAGGGCAGTGCCGCGCCCACCTCCAACGCCGCGCAAGCCGACACACATCAGAGTGCGACTGACACGGGCGATGCCGCCGCTGCCTCCGCGCAGACGGATTCGGCCGAGTCCGACGCCGAAGGCGACGCTGGAGAAGAGGGCGACGAGCACGAAGCCGGCGAGGAGGGAGCGGCCAGCGCGGCCGACCCTCAGCGCAAAAAGCGGCGTCGTCGCCGGCGCAAGAAGCCGGGCGCCCCCGGCGCGCAGGCCGGGCAGGGTGCACCCAACGGCGCGGCGGCCTTAGGCGAGGCCCACGCAGCCGAGGGCGGCCACGAAAAGCCAGAGCGCGCACCGCGTGAAGGTGCGGGCGGCGTGTTCGCGCGCTTCTTCGACGGTCCCAACTCGGGCAAGCGCCACGCGTTCTCCGCGGGCGAGGTCGTGGCCGGCCGGGTCGTCAAGATCAACGACGGGGCCTTCGTGGTCGATCTGTTCGGCAAGGCGACTGCCTTCGTCGACGTGTTCGAGCCGCACGAGGTGCCTGCGCTTCCAGAGCCGCCGGCTCCGCCCGTGCAGGCGCAGGCCGCGGCCACTCCTGCCCCGGTTGCAGGTGAGACAGCTGCAGGCGATGTTGTCGCCGGCGAGGCCGGTGAGACCGCTGTCGCCGACAACGCCGCAGGCGAGGCTGCCACGGACACCGAGACACCGGCCGCCGCGATCGCGGAGTCCGCACTCGGGGTGCAGCCGACCGACGACCAGGCGGTCGAGGTCGCAGCAGAGTCGCTCGACCCCAGCACCAGCGCGGCAGCAGACGGCAGCGAGCCCGGCGTAGCAGAGGCCTACGGCCAGGCTGTTGCCGAGTCCGCACTCGGTGTCGACGTCAGCGAGAGCGCGCCCGCGCAAGGAGAAGCTTCGAGCTCGCTCGACGCTTCTTCTGCCGAGTCCGAGCATCACGAAGAGCACGGCGACGAGTCACACGCCGAAGAAGCGCACGCCGAAGAGATCGAGGCGGAGCCGGAGCCCGAGGCACCACCGCCTCCCGACCTCGGAACCATCTTCCGTGGTCGCATCGGCTCCGTCGCCGAGAGCGGGCACGTGGTGATCGTCAATCGTATCGTCGACGTGGGCGCCGCCAAGCAGCGCATCATCAAGGCGCGCGAGCAGCGTCAGCGCGTGCGCGGCGTGGTGTACGGCTTCAACCGCGGCGGCTTCGACGTCATGGTCGAAGGCGTGCGCGTGTTCTGCCCGGCCAGCGGCATGGCGCTCGGTCCTGTCGACAACCCCGAGCCGCTGCTCGGTCAGCGCCTCGAGTTCACCGTGCCGCCTGCCAAGGCCGGCACGCACGGCCTCGTGGTCAGCCGCCGCGGCATCCTCGAGCGTCAGCAGCGCAAGGCTGCCAAGCAGCTGTTCCGCTCGCTCCAGCCGGGTCAGCGACTCAAGGGTCGCGTCACCCAGGTGCGCGAGTTTGGTCTGTTCGTCGACCTCGGCGGGTTCGAGGGCCTCGTGCACTCGAGCGAGCTGTCGTTTGCGCGCGGCGTGCGTCCGCAAGACGTCGCGCAGCCAGGCGACGAGATCGACGTGCAGGTCTTGCGTGTGGGTGAGGGGCAGACGCGCAAAGAGCGCGAGCGCGTCTCGCTGTCCATGAAGACGCTGCAGGCCGACCCGTGGTCCGCACACAGCGAGCTGCTCGAGCCCGGCAACATCGTGACCGGCAAGGTGGTTCGCACCACCGAGTTTGGCGCGTTCATCGAGCTGGTCCCCACCATCGAGGGCCTCCTGCACATCTCCGAGCTGGGGCGCGAGCTCAAGCACGCCAACCAGGCACTCGAAGACGGTCAGGAGCTCAAGGTCGTGGTCGAGCGCATCGACCGCAAGGCCCGCCGCATCTCGCTCTCCAAGCTGTCCAATGCCGAGGAGAAGGCGCTTGCCGAGGGGGTCGACCCCAAGAGCGGTCGTCCGCCCAAGCCCGGCCAGCACCTCACCGTGATCGTCGAGAAGGTCGAGCACGCGGGTCTGCTGGTGCAGGTGCCCGGTGTGTTTGGTCGGCGCGGCCGAGGCTTCATCCCGAACTCCGAGATGGGCACCGAGCGCGGCACCGATCACCGTCGTGGCTTCCCGCCGGGGACGCACGTCCCTGCCAAGGTCGTCGGCGTCGACCGCGATGGCGGCTTCCGCTTCTCGCGTAAGGCCGTCGCATTCGAAGAAGAGAAGCGCGCCGTGCAGGACTACCGTCGCGAGGCGGCACGTCATGGACTCGGCACGTTTGGCGACATCTTGCGCGCCAAGCTCGAGGGCTCCAAACCCAACTCGTGACGTGCAGCACGAAGTTGTTGCAGGCCTCAATCTCGCTTGCTAGAGAGAGGTCCCGCTGAGCCGACAGACTGTGCCGAAGCGCGCCCTCGGGCGCGTGAGCAAAGTAAGGTCGGCGTGGCAAACCGGGCGATTAACTCAGTGGTAGAGTGCAATCTTCACACGGTTGAAGTCGTTGGTTCAATCCCAACATCGCCCACAAAGAAATCTTGATTCGGTTCCAGTAGTTACCTCGACGTCAGCGACTCAAAAAGACACCGACGTCACAGCTGCTGGTACCGATGCTGGTACGACCTGGCCAGAGCCGACGACCGCGCACAAAACGCGACTCGTCGTGCTCGGCAAACGTGCTGCTGTCGACGCGATGGCGTCGCACGTTGCTGGCCGCCTTCCGACGCTGCCGAACTACCCAGCGTGGAAGCAATGGGTGAGGGTCGGGCGCGCGCTCGGCCTGCTTGAGCGCGACCGTCCTCTATCACTCGGCGAGATGGACGTCTTCATCCGCGCGTACCGAACGGAGCTGCGTCGGCTCGCTGGTCTCCGGCTGGAGGTGGTGCGATGAGCACGCGCCTGGTACCGCCGCGGCCGGCCGCCACCCACCTTCTCTGGCTAGCGCACAAGCAGGGAGTGCCTGAGCAGTTCCTCGCACAGGTTGTGCTCGCCGCCGTTGCGCCGCTCGGCGCTTGGCACGAGCTGGACCTCGACCAGCAGTCGTGGTGCATGGGCATGACCTGGGCCGCGATCGGCTTCCTGGGCGTCGGGATGCACGGCGCTGACAAGACCGTGGTGTCTGACATCGACCTCGCAGCCTTTGCAGGCGTGCGACGGCTGCTCGAGGGGCACCCGTTCGAAGTCGCGGACGTGACGCCTCAGGAGCTCACCGAGTGCTGCGCACGCCAGCGTGCGAGCGGCCCGAACGTCGACCAGTTGAGCAAGGCACTGCTCATGCTGCGCAGGATGCCTGGGTGGGATGGTTCAGGACAGGCGGAGGCAGGCTGATGGACAAGACGAGCACACCGTACGAGAACGCCGTGGCGCTCTACATGAGCAGCGAGCTGGGGCAGGGCATCTCCGACAAGGTCGCGCAGCTGCTGTACGAGTTTCCGCCGAGTGCAGTAGGCATGCCCGAGGTGCCAACGGCGGACCAGCTTCACATCCTCCGCAAACACATGGACGACACTCAGGCCGATCTCGCGATTCGCGCTGCCGCCCAGACGCTGGCGCAGGGGCTTGGCTGTCATTTTACGGAGTCAACATTCGCGTACCCCGACGGGAGGCGCGCCAGATGAGGGACGCACCCAGAGATCACCTTGTCCCGCTGAACGTGAGTCGCGCGGGCCTCGAGTTGGCCAAGAGAGTGGCGGACCAGCAGCAGGCCGAGCTCGACGAGCTGCGCGAGCAGATCAAGCGGGCGGAGCAGCACCTCGAGGCGGGGGTCAACTGATGACCGTGCGCATCATCGCCGCTGCCCTACTTCTGACCGTCGGCTACCTCGCCGGTACGCTTCGGCCGACTGCGAGCGCCGCCGAGGGTGCGGCCGGCATCGTTCAGGAGCTGAAGGCCATCCGCGGCGAGCTAACCAACATCAGGCGAGCGCTTGAGAAGGTTCGCTGAGCCGGAATCGTAGGGGTGGGTGGCTCGGCGAGCTTTGGCAGGTCTCGTACGCCGGGTCACAGCTGACATCTGGTGTCTTCGGTGCACGACCACACCTCGCCGGTCGGACCAAGATACCCCGCCTGGGGACAAGATGGCAAAACCTGAACGATGGTCCAGGCTGGGCGGGTACGGCACGATTCCACTAGATGTTGCGCTGGTCACGTGCGGCTTCGACGCGCATTTTGTGGATCAGCGCTGATCCTTTCAGTCTATGCTGAGCACATGGAGAGCTGTGTCAGCACGCCCCCGCTGCATGGCGGAGTTGGCAATCCTTTCGACCTGGCGTCTGCCTTCGACGGGTCGCTTCGAGAGCTTACCGCTGCGCGAGCTGCGCGGCGCCGCGCACGCAGGGTCGCTCGCTTTCAGCAAGAGCATGAACTCGCCCTGCGCGCGGTTGCAGTCATGCAAGCTGTCGCTGCCTTCAAGATCAACATCACGGTCAACTACGATGTTGATGAAGATGCCTCCCAAGAAGCCAACCTGAACTCGCTGAAGACCTTGCGGATGCTGCACGTGCAGATCGCGGGGAAGGGCGGGGATGCTCTGCGAGAGGCGATAAAAGAGGCGGCTCCTCGCGAGGTCGTTAGATACGATCGTGAGCGCGAGCTCGCCGTAGCCAACCTCGCCGAGCTGCGTGCATTCGTGGCTGTGACCGTCGGAGAGCACGACGACGAGGAACTGGGCATCGAGGTTCTCCCTCCGGTGGATTGGGACGACTGCGATCCTGCTAGTACAAGTGTTCCCTGGCCCGCCTGACAGTGTACCTTTGCGCGGGTGACTTACGTCGTCGGGCGACATCCAAAGGTCGAGCAGCAGATCGAGCGCTTCCGGAAGACCGGTGCGCAAGCCCAGATGAAGACGCTGCTTGAACGCATTCGTGACGTTCTCGCTACGAATCCGTGCGACGAGCACTACCGTTTGCGTGACGAGCTGCGCTGTGTCCAACGACTGAAGTTAGGTCGCTTCCGGCTCTTCTTTATCTACTCGACGCCCCTGCAGCGGGTCTCGGTGCTCTATATCGGCTTTCGCAAGGAAGGCGACACGGCCGATGCCTACGAAGAGTTCGGCCGTCTCCTGAAACGCGGCTACTTCGACAACATGTTCGCCGAACTCGGGCTGTCGCGAGATGCGTGACCGTACGACCCATGATGGGGGTCACGCAGCCGACGACAGCGCCTCGAGCTTCCCCAGTACGTCACCAACACGCTTGGTGAGCCCAGCCCGATCACTCAGGTAGTCGACGCCCAGCCGCATCAGCGAGTAGGCGTCGGCTGCGTCGTTGTCGGGCGCCGAGTAGCCCCAACGCTTGAAGACCTCGAGCATCATCAGCTCCTTCGGCGCCGTTCCCTTTCCGCAGATGTAGAGCTTGATTGAACTGGATGGGTCGGAGCAGCGTAAGGATTGCGGAACCGTCTGCGTTGCGAGCGATCTTGTTGGGCATCTTGAACCTCTTCTCTTCATCGAGTTGGGGGAGCAGTGGCGGGGCGAGCTTGAACGGCGGCGTGGGTTGTCCAATGGGCATGGGTGCTGCCCGGAGGTCGGAGATTCGCTTCATGGGGCCACCTCACTTCCAGAACCGCGCCTTGCGGTCCTCGATGTCCTTTTTCGCAGCGGCGTAGCCTTCGGC
>JBEGTL010000114.1:0-17464 GCA_041179425.1 Pseudomonadota bacterium
CTCGGGAAAGTCCGGCCTGTACTTGAGCGTCTTGAACTGCGCTTCGCTGTACGGGTTGTCGTTGGAGACGTGGGGCCTGGAGTGGGTCTTGGTGACGCCTCTACACTAATCTGGGGCCGGGTCGTTGTCTCAAGCACGTTGGCACAGAGGGGTGTCCGGATATGCCGGCACCCAAGATGACTACGCGAATGACCTGCTCCTTTGAAGATTTACCGAAGACCGCCCGAGACGACGTATCCGATTAGCGCGCCATAGACTGTCGAGATGTAGGGGTTGGCCGTGATCGGGCAGGCACCGGTGCGGCAGCCGACCAAGCGGTGGTAGCCGTAGCCGAACACCGCTCCGGCGAGCACGAACAGAACGAGTCTGAGGGTCGTGGTCATGGCGACCTCAACCCGCCAGTGCGGCCAGCACGCGCTCGAGCCGCAGGCCGACATCTTCGGCGAGCTCGTCGAGCTCTCCATCGCCCTGCGCGCCGACCGTCTGCATCGGGTCGACCGCTCCGACCACGGCCGTGCCGTCCTCCTTTTCGTACAGGACGACGTTGCAAGGTAGGAGGACTCCGACGCGCAGGTCCTCCTGCAGCGCTTGGAGCGCGAACGACGGGTTGCATGCGCCGAAGATGCGATAGCGACGAAAGTCGGCGCCCAGCTTGGCATTGAAGGTCTGCTGCAGATCGATCTCGGTGATGCTCCCGAAGCCCTCCTTCTTGAGCACCTCAGGCAGGCGCGCGAGAGCCTGCTCGTAGCCGATCGACAACTCTCGCCAAGAGCCGAGCGCTTTGGACTTTTCTCTGGTCACGACGACCTCCTGGAGGGTGAGAGCCGGCGGCCGCCCCGAAGGGTTCGCGCACGCAAAACTTTCGTCACCTCGCCAGTTCTGCGCGGCCCAGCGCCAAATACCGCTCAATGTCCTCGAAATATCGAACGGCACGAATCATGCGCTGGGCATTGCAATCGCCGCGCCGCTGGCGAGATCAAGGGAGAAAGTCATGCAACTCAATGAAGGCACCATCGACCGGGCCGTCCGCGTCCTGCTCGGCATCATGCTCTTGGCGCTCGTGTTCGTCGGTCCCAAGACTTGGCTCGGCTGGTTCGGCTCGATCCCGCTCATCACGGGCGCTGTCGGCTTCTGTCCGCTCTATCGACTGATCGGCATCAAGACGACCGCCAGGCCGGCGTAGGTCGCTCGTGGAACGCGGACTGAGACTTCCCGGCACGCGCACGCGTCGAGCGCGAATCCTTTGGTCGCTTGGCTGGCTCCTTCTTCACAAGGAGTACGTCATGAACACCATCGAGCTCAGTCTGGCCAACTTCGAAAGCCTCATCACCAAGCCCGCAATCGTGATCGTCGAT
The DNA here is from genome assembly GCA_041179425.1 of Pseudomonadota bacterium. Taxonomy (GTDB): domain Bacteria; phylum Myxococcota_A; class Polyangia; order Polyangiales; family DASUME01; genus DASUME01. The sequence goes on from JBEGTL010000114.1 coordinate 1,356, forward strand.
GCGTGGGCAAGCTGGTGCGGGCCGTGCCGGGCCTTCGGACCGATCTTCGAGGCCGCGGCCACACGCCACCCCGATGTGGTCTGGGCAAAGCTCGATACCGAAGGAACGAACATGACTTTACGCATTCTCGGAACACTGACGGCGCTGCTGGTCAGCTGCACTACCGAGCATCATCCCAAGACCGCCGAGCTCGCACCGCTCGCCAGCCAAGCAGTGAGTGTCGCGCCGGCGCGCGAGATCAGCCAGTCGGTCGGGGACGAAGTGATCGGCACCGTGCACGCGCGCAGCGTGGCGGCGATCTCTTCCTCCATCATGGGCAACGTGCGCGCGCTCAAGGTCACGGTCGGCAGTCACGTGCGCGCCGGCGAGGTGCTGGTGCAGCTGTCGGCGGGCGAGATAGACGCCAAGGCCAATCAGGCGGGCGCCATGTTCGCGCAGGCCGAGCTCGACCTGAAGCGCGCCGAGCAGCTCAAGGCAAGCAACTCGATTCCTGCCTCCCGCTACGAAGCGATGACAGCGCAGTACCGCGTCGCGGAGGCGACGTTGGCCGAGGCCAACGTCATGCGCGGCTACACGACGCTGCGCGCCCCGTTCGCCGGCGTGATCACCGAGAAGCGCTGCGACGTGGGCGACCTGGCGGTGCCGGGCAAGCCGCTGCTCGTGCTCGAGAGTCCCGGCGCGCTGCGGCTCGAGGCTGCCGTGCCCGAGGTGATAGCTCAGCTTCTCCATCGCGGTGATGTTCTCTCCGCGCGCATCGACTCGCTCGCCACGCCCCTGTCCGCGACCGTCAGCGAGCTGAGCCCATCGGCAGACCCAATCAGTCGCACAGTGCTGGTGAAGCTCGACCTGCCCAATACGCCTGGGCTGCGACCCGGCATGTTCGGACGCTTGTCGGTGCAGACAGGTCAAGAGCGCGCTGTCGTCGTGCCCACGCTTGCGGTCGTGCGACGCGGACAGATGGAGCTGGTCTTCGTGGTCAAGGATAGCAAGGCCGAGCTGCGCATCGTGCGCACGGGGCGTGCGCATGACGGCTCCACCGAGGTGCTTGCGGGTCTGGCCGACGGCGAGCCCGTCGCAGTCGATAGCGCACGTCTGCTCGTGGATGGACAGCCCGTCGAGGTGAAGCCGTGAGCAACCCTGTTCAAAAAGCCGATCACGCCGGCATGGCCGGTGGCATGGCGCGCGCGTTCGTCAACTCCAAGCTGACGCCGCTCGTGATCGTGACGTCCGTGTTGCTCGGTCTGATGGCGATCATTCTACTGCCGCGCGAGGAGGAGCCGCAGATCAAGGTTCCGATGGCCGATGTGCTGATCGCCATGGAGGGCGCCAGCGCGAAGGAGGTCGAGAGTCGCGTGTCGGCCCCCATGGAGCGTCTGCTCTGGGAGATCCCCGGCGTCGAGTATGTCTACACCACGAGCCAGCCGGGACGCTCGATGGCGGTGGTGCGCTTTCGCGTCGGGGAGGACGTCGAGCGCTCGTTGGTCAAGCTCAACCAGAAGCTGCAGTCCAACTATGATCGCATTCCGACCGGCGTTTCCACGCCGCTGATCAAGCTGCGCTCGATCGACGATGTGCCGATTCTCGCACTCACCTTTCGCAGCGCGCACTACGACCATCTGACCCTGCGTCGTTTGGCGGCCGAGGTGGATGCCCAGATCAAACGCGTTCCGGAGGTAGCCGAGACGACCCTGAGCGGTGGCGCGCTGCGCAGCGTGCGCGTCCAGCTCGACCCGGTGCGCGTTGCAGCGCACGGCCTTGGTCTCACCGACATCGCGCCGATGCTGGCTCAGGCCAACCGTCAGAGCGTGTCCGGCTCGATCACCGCACAGAATCATGACGTGTTGGTCGAGACCGGCGCCTTCTTTCGCTCCGCACAAGACGTAGGCGGCGCCGTCGTCGGCGTATCGCGTGGCTTGCCCGTCTATCTGCATGATGTCGCGACCATCGTCGACGGCGCAGCGGAGCCCTCCCAGTACGTGCTCTACGGAACCGGCGCCGCCGAGTCGAGCACCGCGCATGAAGAGCCCGCGGTCACGCTCTCGATCGCCAAGCGCCCCAATACAAACGCGGTCGGGGTCGCAGAGGCCGTGCTTGCGCAAGTCGAGGCGCTCAAGGGTGTCTCCATCCCCGCCGACGTGACGGTCTCGATCACGCGCCACTACGGAGAGACGGCAGCAGAGAAGTCCAACGAGCTGCTGTTCCACATGGGCATCGCGATCGTGAGCGTGTCGCTCTTGATCTTGTTCATGCTCGGCTTTCGCGAGTCCGGCGTGGTGGCCGTCGCGATCCCGTCCACACTCGCGCTGACCTTGTTGGTGTTCCACCTGGTGGGCTACACGCTCAACCGCATCACGCTGTTCGCGCTGATCTTCTCGATCGGCATCTTGGTCGACGATGCGATCGTGATCGTCGAGAACATCGTGCGGCATCGAGATCTGCCCGAAAATCGTGGCAAAGGTCTGAAGGACATCGCTGTGCAGGCCGTGGCGGAGGTCGGCAATCCCACCATCCTCGCCACCCTGGCCGTGATCGCCGCGATCTTGCCGATGGCGTTCGTGGGCGGACTTATGGGCCCGTACATGCGCCCGATTCCGGTGGGCGCGACCGCCGCCATGATCTTCTCGCTGCTGGTGGCATTCGTGGTCACGCCATGGGCTGCCGCACGCATGCTGCGCGCGACGCCGAGTGCAAGCGGCGGACACAGCCACGACGCGTCGCCGGACGATGCGATGACGCGCGGCTACCGCTGGTTCGTCTCGCGTCTGGTCACACGCAGCATGTGGCGCTGGACCTTCCTGGTCAGCATCGCGGGCTTGTTGGGCGGCGCCGTCTGGATGATCCCCTCGGGTCACGTGCAAGTGAAGATGCTGCCGTTCGACAACAAGAGCGAGCTGCAGATCATCCTGAATATGCCCGAGGGCAGCTCGCTCGAGCGCACCGCGCAGGTGGCGCGCGAGATGGCGGCGCGCATCCGCAGCGAGCCCGAGGTCACCGACTATCAGGTCTACGTGGGCACGGCCGCGCCGTTCAACTTCAATGGACTCGTACGGCACTACTACCTGCGCCAAGGCGCGAGCATGGCCGACCTTCAAATCAACCTGTTGCCCAAGCACGAGCGCAAGGCGCAGAGCCACGAGATCGCCAAGCGCATCCGCCCTGCCGTGGCCGCGATCGCAGAGCGCTACGGCGCGCGCGTTGCGGTCGCCGAGGTGCCACCCGGTCCGCCCGTCCTGCAGACGCTGGTCGCAGAGGCCTATGCGCCCGACGATGCCTCGCGCCAGCGCCTGGCGGAGTCGATCCGCGACATCTTCAAGCGCACCAAGGGTGTGGTCGACATCGATTGGTACGTCGAAGACACCCACCCCAAAGATCGCTTCGTGGTCGATAAGGAAAAGGCAGCGCTGCACGGCATCAGCGCCGAGACGGTGGCCTCGACCTTACACATCGCAGTCGGCGGCCAGCCTGCTGGTCTGCTGCACGTCCCCGGTGAGCAAGAGGATGTGAACCTGCAGCTCGAGCTCCCACGCACCTTCCGCAGCAGCAGTGACGAGCTGCTTGCCCTGCGCGTACGCGCCCAAGACGGCTCGCTGATCCCGCTGCGCGAGCTCGTACGCATCGAGCACACGGCTGAAGATCGCAGCATCTATCACAAGAACCTCTTGCCCGTGATCTATGTCACCGGCGACGTCGCAGGCGCATTCGAGAGCTCGGCCTACGCCGTCTTTGCGATGAACAAGGAGCTCGCCAAGCTCAACGCCAAAGACTTCGGCGGCAAGCTCGGTACGCCCACCATCTACAACGTCTCGCAGCCGGCGGGCGACCTGACTCCCGCGATCAAGTGGGACGGAGAGTGGCACATCACGCTCGAGGTCTTCCGCGATCTCGGCGCCGCCTTCGCCGTCTGCCTGGTGCTCATCTACGTACTCTTGGTCGGCTGGTTCCGCTCCTTCATCATCCCGATCGTCGTGATGGCAGCGATCCCGTTCTCGCTCGTCGGCATCTTGCCCGCGCACGCAGCGATGGGCGCGTTCTTCACCGCCACCTCCATGATCGGCTTCATGGCCGGCGCCGGCATCGTGGTGCGCAACTCGATCATCTTGGTCGACTTCGCACAGCATCGGATCGCCGAAGGCATGGGCGTGGCCGAGGCAGTCGTCGACGCGGGCGCGGTGCGCTTTCGTCCGATGCTGCTGACCGCGCTCGCGGTCGTGGTCGGCGCGGCAGTCATCTTGTTCGACCCGATCTTCCAGGGCCTCGCCCTCTCGCTGATGGCGGGCGAGATCGCCTCGCTGCTGATCAGCCGCATCGCCGTGCCCGTGCTGTACGAGATGGCGGCGCGCCGGACGAAAGCGCACGAAGTCGAGGCCGAGCACCAGCTCGCGTTGGCGCACGCCGAGAGCGCTCCGCTGCACCTGCCGAGCTGACACAGCTTGCTCGTGAGCATCGGCGTCGCGAGCGAACCCTTTTTGGAGCCCCCTGGCTCTCACGTGCAGAGGAGCAAATCATGGACATCGAAGTCACGTTCCCAGGCGGGAAGCTCGTGGACGCTCGGCTAGGCGAGCATGTGATCCGTACGGACCAGCCGCCCAACTTGGGAGGTGAGGACAGCGCGCCCGCGCCGTTCGACCTGTTCCTGGCCTCCATCGCAACCTGTGCGGGCATCTATGTGCTCGGATTCTGCCAGGCACGGAGCCTGCCGACCGAGGGCCTGTCGGTGCGTCAGAGCGTCGAGTACGACGCGGAGAGCCACTTGCCGCGTCATGTGAAGCTCGAGGTGGTGCTGCCGCCTGGCTTTCCGGAGAAGTATCGCAGCGCGATCCTCCGTGCCGCCGAGAACTGCAAGGTGAAGAAGACCATCGCTGCTCAGCCCACGTTCGAAGTGGTGGCGAGCGAGGAAGGAGCTTGAGCCATGTGTCGTCGTGTGACGTGTGAGCGATGTGGAAAGCCCACGTTCGCCGGCTGTGGTGCGCACATCGAGCAGGTATTGGGCAACGTGCCGAAGGCGCAGCGCTGTCGTGAAGACGTGAGCGCAGGCAAAGTGGAACAGACGGAGAAGGCCCCCAAGTCGCGCTTCTGGCCGTTCTGACTCCAACGCATGTTTTACGCGGAGCCCTGATCACCGATCACCCACGCATCGTTGGCGCGTCGTAGCTGTGGGAAGGAAGACAACGTGACGAACATACTCCGCTACCGAACGCTCGATGCCAACGAGGCCGTGGCCGACGTCGCCTATCGGTTGAGCGAGGTGATACGCCGCCGGGAATGAGCACGAATGCGCCCGGGCTGGCGTCGGTCCACGTGTCCGCGCGAGATGGTCGAGGCGATGGGCGGCGAGCTCAAGGTGATCGCGGTCATCAATGGCAAGGAGCTGCGGCTCGGGTGAGGGCGCCACCCGCCGCGACCGGAGGCGCAGCAACCCGCCGAACTTCCCCAACGCAAAACACCCCCGGTCTTTCGACCGGAGGCGTTCAGCCTTCGCGCTTTGGTTGCGGGGTCCCGCTTTGTCGGATTGCCTCCTGGTCGACTTCGGTGCACCCATCGCCGCGCACGACGTCGGGACGCACGACTTCGCGGTGCCCGGAACCGTCTACCAGCTCGGTCCGCGCTTGGTGGTCTCGGCCGGCGGGGGCAACGCTTGCGGGTAGAGCGCGCGTAGGCCCTCGACATCGTCGAAGCCCAGCTGCGTTGAACAACCCGACTGCCCACAACAGCTCGACTAACGCGCGCTTGCCTGGGCCTCACACCAAGTAGCGGGGGCCCTGGTTTCAGGCGTCTGCTAACGTCCGCTAACGTGGTTCTGTTTCGCAGCCTTTTCCCGGCTTCTATCGCACTTTTCGTGCTCTCGGTCGACGCTCGTTTGCCTTCGGCGCGCGCCCAAACGGACGACTACAGAGACACCGTAAATGCAGCGATCGCCGAGCATGCCAGCGGGGAACTGGGAGGAAGCGCTCGCGCTGTTTCGACAGGCACACGCGCTGCGGCCGAGCGCACGCACGCTGCGGGGGATGGGTGTCGCGTCGTTCGAGGCGCGGCACTACGCGGATGCGATCCGGTACCTCACAGCGGCGGCGACCGAGACCGCGCGTCCGCTCACGCCCGAGCAGCTCCTCGCGGTCGAACAACTGATCCCACGAGCGCGCTTGCAGGACTGGTGTTGACGGGAGTCAGCGCGGGGGTGCGAGAACAAAGTGCTCAATCGCTCCAACACGACGGCTGTCAGAGCTACCTGCCAGGGAGCTCGATGGAGCAGGACTGCCAAGGTCTCTACGAGCAAGCGAACTCATGGCGTCGCGCGACCATCGCGTCCGCTGCCTTCAGCGGCGCCTTGCTGAGCAGCACATTGCTCCTGTTCGCCCTCGACAGTTCGGTCGAGTCTCCCTCAGCGCAGCTGCTCCGCGCCTGTCAGGTCGAAGCGGCTCCACTCCACGTTCGTTGCGCGGCGAGCTTTTAGCGTGACCGACTCACTCGTCCTGAAAGCGCGCCGTCGTGCTGTCATGGTGCTGTCGCTTTGCCTCTCGCTGGCATGCACCCCAATCGAGCGGCCCCGCCCCGCTGTCGAGGAGCCGACCGCTCGCAAGGATTCGGGTATTAGACGTCGCGTAGACGGCGGCGACGGTACGCGGGTCGAGGTCGACGGTGGGGCAATGTCCGACCCACCCGACGAGCCTGGCGAAGCTACCAAACCATCGGGGGAGGACCAACTCCCGCGCGCGCCGTCGGACTCCGAGCTGAGCGAAGCGGGAACAGAAAAGCCGAACGTGGGCGCCGCACCTGTCGCCCTGCGGGAGCTCGGTGGAGCGTGCGACAACGTCACGCAGTGCGCGAGCGGCAAGTGCCAGGACGGCGTGTGCTGTGAGTCGCAGGAGTGTGGGACTTGCTACCGGTGCGATCGTACGGGCCACTGCGCACGCGTCTTGAGGGGCCCCGACCCCAACACCTGTGACGGCGCGCAGTTCTGCGACGCGTCTGGGACGTGCGTGAACATACGCGGAACGCCCTGCTCGAACAGCAGTGAGTGCGGGCCCTATCAATGCATCGACGGCATCTGCTGCGAGGCGCGCTGCGGCGTCTGTTCGACGTGCGGCTATACGCAAGAGCGCAACGCGAACAACGCCGGGATGTGCCTCTTGGTGGATGGCGACGACGCGGACTCTTGTACTGGTACGCAGACCTGCGTACGCGGCTCGTGTGTGTCCATCGACTCGCAGTCTTTGCCCGCGAACCTCACTCGCTAGTGCGCGGCCTCAGATGCTCGGCTTCTCGCAGCCGAGTGCGCGATAGCGAACGCCACGTGCGTCCCCGACGTGGCCCGCGAGGCGCTGTCGTTCACGAGTTCGTCGCGTCCGCTGGCCAAGAAGTGCGCGGGCGTCGGGTCCGTGCGCCAGCGATCGGTGGCGCGCGACCCGTACGCTGCCCGACCTGCGCGGCGCTCCTGGCTTGCGTCTAGCTCTCGCCAAACCGCCCTTGCTCTCGCAGCGCGCGCACGTGCGGATAGCTACGCCCATGCGGGTTGTCGCGCAGGAAGCGCAGCAGATCGGCGCGTTCGTCCGGATCATTGAGCAGCTTCTCGAGCGCACGCGACGTGCAACGCTCGAACAGACAGACCGTCACGTTCTGTTCGTAGAAGCAACGGCTGTCGATGGCGTACGCCCAGTACGGCAGGGCGTTCTCGAATGGCATCAGGGGCTGCCCTTGCGAGAGATAGTGTTTATTGTGGGCTGAGGAACCACCCAGCCAGTCTCCGCGACGAATCGTCCGCGGCTCGCATTATGCAGTTGAGTGCATATGCTGCGAAGTGCATCATCCGTGGATGGTCGAGGTCGTCGCTGCCGACGAGTTCCGCGAATGGTACGAGGACGAACTCGACGACGCAGCGGGTCGCGCAGTGTTCGAGATGGTGGCGAAGCTCGAGCAGTTCGGCACGCAGCTCCCGTTCCCGCTCTCCAGCGCGCTGAACGGCTCGAAGTACGCTTTGCGTGAGCTGCGCGTGAAGGCGAGTGGAGACCAGCTGCGAATCGCGTACGCCTTCGACCCCTCGCGCGACGCGGTGCTGCTGATGGGCGCCGCCAAAGCCGGCGACGACCGTTTCTACGCTTGGTTCATCCCCAAGGCTGAGAAGATTTGGGAGCAGTACCTGCTCGAGCAAGGAGTGAAGCCATGACCGTCCATCGTTGGAAGGACATCAAGAGTCGCAAGGGCAAGATCGACGAGGCGACGAGCGCTCGCATCGAGGCGGACGTCGAGACACAGGCCGTGACGTTCCGCGCACTCCGCGAGGAGGCGGGACTTTCGCAGGCGCAGGTCGCCGAGCTCGCCAACATGACGCAGGGAGAGGTCTCGCGGTTCGAGCAGCGCGAGGATCACAGGATCGGACGCATGCGCGAGATGGTCGAGGCGATGGGCGGGGAGCTCAAGGTGATCGCGGTCATCAATGGCAAGGAGCTACGGCTCGGGTGAGAGCGCCACCGCCGCTCTGGTCTTCACCGAGGCGCTGACCTCCCCAACGCAGAAACGCCCCCGGTCTTTCGACCGGAGGCGTTCTGCTTTCGCATTTGGTTGCGGGGGCTGGATTTGAACCAACGACCTTCGGGTTATGAGCCCGACGAGCTACCAGACTGCTCCACCCCGCAATTTAACGCGAAATGCCGCCCAGGTCGTCGACCTAAGCGGCATCGGAATGACCCTCCGGAGGAGAGCCACTTTTGGTTGCGGGGGCTGGATTTGAACCAACGACCTTCGGGTTATGAGCCCGACGAGCTACCAGACTGCTCCACCCCGCGTCACGTTGGGCGACTCTTATGTCTCGCCCCTAAGACCCTGTCAACCGTGGTCGGGGACTTTTCAGTCTCGCTTCCCACCATTTCGCGCGGGGGCTTTTTTGCTTGGCGTGTTGGAGCGCGGGCGGGTGTCGCCCTTGACGCGGGGCTTGGCGACAACGGGGGCGCTGGCCTTGGCAGGCGCACGGACGGGCTCACGGACGCCTTCTCGGGCCCGGTCGCTCGCCGCATAGCGCTGGTCTCCATGCTTGGCCGCAGGCTTGTCGCGCGCGGCCCTGGGCGCCGCACCAAACTTGGGCGCCGCAACCTTGGGGGCAACAGCCTTGCTCGCGCCGGGCTGGTCGCGCGCAGGGGCCTCACGAGCGGGTCTGTCACGGCCACCCGACGCGCGCGCGAACTTGCCGCGCGGCGCCGCGTCTCGGGCCGGCCTGTCGCGTCCGCTCTCGAGGTACGCACGGGGGAGACGGTCGCGCACTGGTTTGCGAGCCGTGGCCTCTTCGCCCTGCGGCTCGCGAGGCGTCGACGCGCGCGGGTCTTCCGCACGCGAGCGGAGAGTCGTCGCGCGCGCTGCAGGCCTGTCTCGCGCCGCGCTGCCTCGCTCGGCACCTCGAGGTGTGGGTCGATCGCGACTTTGCCCTTCGCGGGCTGCCGGGCGGTCGCTCGTCCTGGCGGCGTCGCCCGGCGCTGCCTCACGCGTCGGCCTGCGCGGCGTGGATGCCTCACCCACACGCTTCTCGCGGACCGCTGGGCCTCGCGGGGCACCGCCACGATCGGTGTACTCGCGACCAGGCTTCTCACGCGCCGGCTTGGCTTCGCCGGCCTCGCGCGGCTCTCGCGCAGACTTGTCGTGCGCCGGCGCTTCGGTGATGTAGTCGCGCTTGAGGGCCGCCACTTCGTCCTGGAACAGCGGGCGGATCTCACCGGGGCGCAGGTTCTCGGTACTCAGTCCGGCAAAGCTAATGCGCGACAGGCGCATGACACGCGCACCGAGCGCCTCGATCATGCGGTGGATCTGGCGGTTTTTGCCCTCGGTGATGGTGATCTGGATCCAGCTCTTTTCGTCCTCGTCGCGGATGTGTTCGACGAAGGCTTGCTGGGTCTGGTAGCCGTCGTCGAGCACGACGCCGCGCTCGAGCGCCTGGAGCATGGTCTCGCCCACCTCGACGCTGACCTTGACGACGTAGGTCTTGGGGACCGCGCGCGAAGGGTGCAGCAGCGCCTGGGCGAGATCGCCGTCGTTGGTGAGCAACAAGGCGCCACTGGTGTGGAAGTCGAGGCGGCCGACGGGGTAGATGCGCTCGGGGATGTTGTGAAGCAGCTCGCTGAGGCTGGGCCGGTCTTCTGGATCCTTGAGCGTGGTGACCATGCCGCGCGGCTTGTGGATCAGGTAGTAGACGTGGTCTTCGCGCGCGACGGGCTTGCCGTCGACGTCGATGCGATCGCTGTCGGTATCGGCGCGCGCGCCGAGCTCGGTGACGACCGCACCGTTGACGGTTACGCGGCCACCGGTGATGAGTTGTTCGGCAGCGCGACGCGAGGCCACGCCCGCACGGGCCAAGATCTTCTGCAGACGCTCTTGAGGCATTCTGCCGGTAGCTTAGGCTGGACCGCTCCCGCTGTCGCTCCCGGCCGCTGCAGGACTCTCGCCAAGGTCAGGCCCATGACGCAACGTGGAGTCGCGATCCCAGCGGTCGACCTTGCCGTCGCCGTCGACGTCGGTGCCCATGCGCACCACACGACCGTCTTCGTAGTACTCCCAGCGATCGGGCTGCCAACGCTCGGCCGTGCTGCGCGCCTTGAGGTCACGCTCGGCGCGCAGGGGCTTGCCGCTGTCGAAGTAGATCTTGGTGTCGACCTTGCCGTCGCCCTGGGTGTCGAACTCCTGGCGCAGGATCTGGCCCTCTTGGAAGTAGGTGACCTCGTCCATGGTGCCGTCGAAGTTGCGGTCGGCCTCTTCGCGCAGCGCCTGGCCCTCATCGGTGTAGTAGCGCACCACGTCTTTGCGGCCGTCGGCGTTGAGGTCGGACTCGCGGCAGACCAACACCAGGCGCGCCAGGTTGCCCTCGCCGAGGCGCAGGAAGACCTTACGGACGTCGGGCGTCTCGTCTCCGGACGTGTCGTACTCGCTGACCTCGTAGCGGGCGTCGGTGCCGTTGCAGTGTTGCGCGCCGCTCTGCGTCTCGGCCGGCAACGACTTGCTGCGATCATTGGCCGCGACGGTGCTCTTGCCGCCTGCCTTGGTGGCGCTCGCGCCACAGCCCGCACTCAGCGCCAAAACAGCTGCCGCCGCGTGCCACGCCAACGAACGCTTGCGAGTGTTCATTTGCCCGCGTCTCCCTTCACGACGCCCGCATCTTTGACTGCGACCGTGCTGCCGACTGCGTTGGTGGTGGTGACCGGTGCCGTCGGCGCCTTGGCGCTGGTACCCGCATCGTAGATCGGTGCCAGCGTGCCGGCGTCACGAATGACGATCTGCGAGCCCGCGTCGTACAGCGCGCGCGGGACGCCGGCATCGGAGACGGCACCCGTGGTGGTGGGCGGCGTGGGCGCGTTGTTGTCCCACGCACCCCCGGTGGGCGGCGGGGCTTCGGGCGGCAGCGTGGTGCCGTCGCAGCTGACGCGCTCGTCGCTGTTGTCCCCGGACTCGGCCGGGTCGGTGCGATCGGCCTTGCCGTCGCCGTTGGTGTCGATGCGCGTCTCCTTCAGCGCACCGCCCGCGTAGACGTCCCACTTCTCGACGTTTCCGTCGTTGTTTTCGTCGTACTGGACCTCGGCGAGCGCTCCGTTTTGGTAGCTCTCCCAGGTGTCGACGCGACCGGGCTTGCGGCGCGCGCGCTCGGCCTTCTCGACGAGCGGGCCCTTGCACCACATCCACGTATCGATGAGCCCGTCGAAGTTGGTGTCGAGCTCTTTGCGCTCGACCTTGCCGGCCTTGTAGTAGGCGTTGTCGTCGACCCTGCCGTCGAAGTCGAAGTCGTGCTGCTCGAACGCGACGGTGGTGCCGTCTTTCTCGTAAAAACGCTGCAGATCGGGGCGACCATCAAAGTTGAGGTCGACCTCGCTACACGAGCGCTTGCCACCGTCGGTGCGGTGCGTGATGTCGGGTTTGCCGTCGTTGTTGACGTCGACCGTCTGGGCCCCCCCACCCGTGCAGTCTTTGCGAGTAATCGGCTGCGGCTCGTTGCGCCGGCTGTCGGCGGCGGTGGTGCCGTCGTGCTCGCCCCGGTTGCAAGCGACCATGAGCAGTAACGTCGCCATCCACCTGGAATGGCCCAATCGCGGTTCGCGCATCACTGAGCTCGGCCCCCTTCGCCTAACGACTCGCAGCGGAGCTTACGTTTCCCCCCCTCTCCGGGGCAAGTCAAGGGACCGCGAAAGTCGCGGGAGCCCTACCGAAACTGTGCCCAGTCTCTCCGTCGTACGCGTGCCCGTGCCCGTGCCCGTACACGATCTGGGTCTACGTGGGAGCCACCCTCGTGCTCACGCGGGGCGACGGCCTACGCCCAGGCGACAGCACGAGAGGGAGATCGGTACGCGTACGGGCACGGGCACGCGTACGTGGAGGTCAGCTCAACTCCCCGGCGCTCGTTGACAGTACGTATGATGCCACGTAGCTTCGCTATTTACGGACCTGCGGGGCGCCACCTGCATCTGACTGAACGGGGCGAAGAGCGATGGCCCGCAAAAAGATCTCCACCACCATCTACATCACGCCCGAGCAAAACGAGCGGCTCAAGGTGCTGCACGACCGCACCAAAGTGCCCATCGCGGTCTTCATTCGAGAAGGTATCGACCTGGTCCTCGAGCGGCATCGCGACCACCTGCCCGGCCAGCTGATGCTCGATGTGAGCGAAGCTGCGAGCAAGCGCTGAGCCCTCCCCGCTCGCCTCGAGATCGTCGCTCCGACGACCGAGGGCGCGCTTCGACACGCGGAGCCGCAGGGACCCATCCCGGCTGTCGACGAGCCAGACCTGCCCTGAGGTCGCCGTCCCAGGTTAAGCTGCTACAGAGCCCAGGCTCTTTCACCGACCAGGGCGTCGCGTGGGTCGCTCGCGCGGCGCTGACCGCGGCGAACTCACAGCGCCGATCGAGGCGCCCCCGAGGGGCGACGCGTCGGGCCCGTCCCGGACTGTTTTTCCCAAGGCACCCACACAGTTATGCCGACTGACCCATCGCTGATCCGCAACTTCTCGATCATCGCGCACATCGACCACGGCAAGAGCACGCTGGCCGATCGACTGCTCGGGTTCACGGGGACGCTCTCGGACCGCGAGTCCAAGGCGCAGTTCCTCGACAACATGGACCTGGAGCGAGAGCGCGGCATCACGATCAAGGCGCAGACGGTGCGCCTCACCTACAAGGCCAAAGACGGCCAGACCTACACGCTCAACCTCATCGACACGCCCGGTCACGTCGACTTCTCGTACGAGGTGTCGCGATCGCTGGCCGCCTGTGAGGGAGCGCTGCTGGTGGTCGACGCGAGCCAGGGCGTCGAGGCACAGACGGTCGCCAACGTGTACCTCGCGCTCGAGAACAACCTCGAGATCATCCCCGTGTTCAACAAGATCGATCTGCCAGGGGCAGACATCGATCGCGCACGGCACGAGGTCGAGCAGGTGATCGGACTCGACTGCAGCGAGGCGATCCCGGCCAGCGCCAAAGCTGGCATCGGCATCGAGGAGATCCTCGAGGCGGTCATCAAAAAGGTGCCCCCGCCCAAGGGCGACAAAGACGCCACCCTGCGCGCGCTGGTGTTCGACAGCTGGTACGACCAGTACCGCGGCGCCGTGGTGATGGTGCGCGTGATCGACGGGACGATCACCGTCGGCGAGAAGATCCGCATGATGTCGAGCAAGACCGACTACGAGGTCAACGAGCTCGGCGTGTTCGCGCCCTTCCCGCGCGGCGTCAAAGAGCTCGGGCCAGGCGAAGTCGGGTTCGTCGCGTGCAGCATCAAGTCGGTCCACGACACCAAGGTCGGCGACACCGTCACCGACGCGCGCGATCCGGCGACCGAGCCGCTCTCGGGCTTCAAAGACGTGAAGCCGATGGTGTTCTCGGGCATCTACCCAACCGAGCCCGACAAGTACACCGAGCTACGCGACGCACTCGACAAGCTGCACATGAACGACGCAGCGTTCGTGTTCGAGCCCGACACCTCGGCGGCGCTCGGCTTCGGCTTTCGTTGCGGCTTTTTGGGTCTGCTCCACATGGACGTGGTGCAAGAGCGGCTCGAGCGCGAGTACAACCTCGACCTGATCACCACCGCGCCCAGCGTGGTGTACCGCGTGGTGACCAACAAGGGCGAGGAGCTGTGGGTCGAGAACCCGAGCAAGCTGCCCGACCCGGTCTACATCGACTACATCGAAGAACCTTACTTCAAGGTCGGCATCCACACGCCCAGCGCGTACGTGGGCGCGGTGATCCGGCTCTGCGAAGAGCGGCGCGGGACGCAGATCGGCATTCAGTACGCCTCCCAAGATCGCGTCATCGTCTCGTACGAGCTGCCGCTCGGCGAGGTGCTGTTCGACTTCTACGATCGACTCAAGAGCTCGACCAAGGGCTACGCGTCCATGGACTACGACCTGATCGGTTACCGCAGGAACCCGCTGGTCAAGCTCGACATGCTCGTCAATGGCGAGCCCATCGATGCACTGAGCGCCATCGTGCACAAAGACAAGGCGCAGCACGTGGGGCGCTCCCTCGCGGGCAAGCTGCGCGAGATCGTGCCGCGTCAGCAGTACGAGGTAGCCATCCAGGCGGCCATCGGCGGCAAGATCGTCGCGCGCGAGACCATCAGCGCGATGCGCAAAGACGTGACGGCCAAGTGCTACGGCGGCGACATCACGCGTAAACGAAAGCTCCTCGAGAAACAAAAAGAGGGCAAAAAGCGCATGAAGAACGTCGGTTCGGTCGAGATCCCTCAGGAGGCGTTCCACGCCATCCTGAAGATCGACTGAGCTCGCTCGACTCGCTCGCGGCACTAGGGTGCGGCAGCACGCACTTCTGCGCAGGTGCCAGCGCCCGGAAGCTTGACGAGTCTGTAGGTGGCTGGGTTGACCTGATAGTCAGGGCCGTTGTTGTCGAGGTAGCCCCAGTCGCCCGACGCGCAGTCGCGGCTGCTGGTGAGCCAGCAACCGATGGTGTGATAGTCGATGTCCTGCACCGATGCTGTGCCCGTGGACAGACTGCAGCTGTCGAGCGTCCCGTTGAGGGTGAAGACCGCGCGCGAAGCGAGGTAGGCCCGGCTTGCGCGCGCAGTGCCCAATGAGTTGACCGGTGCCGCGTCGTAGCTGCCGCCAGACTTGTACGGCGCCGTGACGCCGGGCTTACCATCGCCGTCGCCGTCGAAGTTGAGGAGCGCGCCAGCGCTCGGCCAGGCTCCGTACACAGGGTCAGCCAGGCTCACGCCGACCAAGATCGCCGAACGCGCGAGTGCGAACATGGAGCCCGGCGACGTCGCTGACACGGTGCCTGAGGTCGACGTGCTAGGCAGCGGCGTTCCGTCGAACACAGTGTTGGGATACGTGACTCCGTAGTTCTCGCCGATGAACGGCACGGAGGCGAAGTCAGGGACGCTCTCGCCGCACGCCACGACCGTCCCGGTCAGGGTGTTGCCACCCTGCGTGAGCACGAGCTTGCTCCACCACGAGTACGTCCCGCTGCCCGCCGCCAGCACCGAGGTGCCCGACCAAGTCACGGGAATCGCGAGCTTGAGCGCGTACGCGCCGGAGAGGTTGCAGCTGGTGGTGCAGACGCCGGAGCTACACGCAGGCGTTCCCCCGCTGGCGGGACAGACACGTCCGCACATGCCGCAGTTGCTGATGGAGTTGAGCGCGGTCTCGCAGCCGTTGGGGCGGCTCGTATCGCAATCCCCAAAGCCGCTCGAACACGACGGGGCACACGTCGAGCCGACGCAGCTCACGCTGCCGTGCGCGTTGGTGCACGGGCTCGTGCAGCTACCGCAGTGCGCGGCGCTGGTGGCGAGCGTCACCTCGCAGCCGTTGCTGACCGTGCCGTCGCAGTCGCCGTAGCCCGCGTTGCAGATGGCCACGGTGCAGGCACTCGCGACACACGCTGCGCTGCCACGCGTCGCGGTGCACGCGTTGCCGCAAAAACCACAGTCGCTCAGCGTGTTCGTCAGGTCTGTCTCGCAGGCGAGCGAGCTGTCGCCGTCGCACTCGCCACGTCCCGCCGTGCACGGCGACAGCTGACACACGCCCCCCGAACAAAGCTGCGTGTCGCGATCGCAGGCGGTCGGGCACGCACCGCAGTGGGCAGGGTCGCTGGCGAGGTTGACCTCGCAGCCGTTGCTGCGGTCGCCGTCGCAGT
>JBEGTL010000115.1:0-17452 GCA_041179425.1 Pseudomonadota bacterium
CGGTGTGCCGACCGTCGGATAAGTTTAGAACCCAGAGCAGGGCCAGGGATAGATCTGGGATATCGGTGCCGCCCATCGCCTTGTACAGCCCGCGCTTGCCCAGCTGCGGCTCGCCCCAGGGGGCGAGGTTGCGGTAGCCCACGTTGCCGTCGACGACATCGACGATCTGACGGAGCAGCTCGAGCGACTCGACCATGCGCTCGGGCGAGACAAAAGTAAGGTCGTCCGCGGAGGTGTGGTACTCCGGGAACATCCCGTGTCGCCCGCGCATGAGTGACCCCACGGGGATACGAAAGCCGGGCGAGTTGTACTGACGCTCGTCGTAGCCGTACGGGAAGAAGTCGATGACGTCGTGCGCAAGCCCGTTTTCTGCGAGTACGGCGGCCGCCGCGCGATCGATGACGGCCGTGCCAAAGGCCGTCTTTTTGTAGGTGAACGGGTGGCTATCCCCCAGGCAGGTCAGGGTCAGCCCATGCGCGATGCGGCCCGCGCGCTCGCGGTTCTTGGCGAGCCAGGTGATCGCGCCGATGGTGCCGGGCGCGTACAGAAAGCGCACCGTGTGCCGGCGCTTGGGCACACGCTTGAGAGCCAACGCGAGAAACACGGAGACGGCGATGCCGCTGAGGTTGTCGTCGGCCAACGACGGATGGCAGACGTGGGTGGAGATCAAGATCTCCTCGTCGCTCTCGCCGGGCAGCACGTACTCGGCGTAGGTCAGGGAGCCGGGAGCCAGCGTGGCATCGATGTTCACCTCGTAGTCGCCTTCGGGCAACGCATCGAGCTGGTTCTGACTCAGGCAAAAGCCCCAGGTCTCCTGGTAGTAGGACGTGCGGTAGGGGATCAGGTCGGGCTGCTTGGGCAGGGTGTGCAGGTGCGGGCGCAGCGCGGCCAGCGACATGGTGGCGCGCACGGGCGTGCTGTAGTTGACGACGTGCAGGTTGTGGGCACGGAAGTCGACCACCCGCTTGCCGCTCGCGTCGGCGATGTAGGCATCGCGGATATTCCACTCGTTGGGCACGGTCCAGTCGAGCACGGGCGTGCCAGACGCGACCTCGCTCACGGACAGCGGCAAGTAGCGCGACAGGATGCTCAGGGTCTTGCGCACGCCGTCGCCCGTGATGCTGCGACAGATAGGGTAGAGCTCCTGAATCAAAGCGAAGAGCTCTCTGCCCACTGCCTCGCGGGTTTGTTCGGAACTCTCGGCGCCTCTAATCTCGTCCATGAATCAGCCTACCTCCGCCTTGCACTCGACGCCCCGATAAGCGAATCTCGCGCCATGAAGGCCCTCGTTTGCCGCTTCTGTAGCGCAAAACTCGAAGATACCGTCGTCGATTTGGGGATGTCGCCGCTCTGCGAGAGCTACGTGCCCGCCCACAAGGTCGACGCCATGGAGCCGTTCTACCCGCTGCGTGTGTGGGTGTGCCGGCAGTGTTTCCTCGTGCAGCTCTCGGAGTACGTGAAGGTCGAGGAGATCTTCGAGGAGTACGCCTACTTCTCGTCGTTTTCCAGCAGCTGGCTCAAGCACGCCGAAGACTACGTCGCGATGATCAGCGAGCGGCTCGGCCTGGGCAAAGACAGCCTGGTCGTCGAGCTCGCCAGCAACGACGGCTACCTGCTCCAGTACTTCGTCGAGCGACAGATCCCCTGCCTCGGCATCGAGCCGGCCATCAACGTGGCCAAGGTCGCTGTCGAGAAGCGCAATGTGCCCACCGACGTGGTGTTCTTTCACGAGCAGACCGCGCGCGACATGAAGGCCGCCGGCAAGCTGGCCGACCTGGTGCTCGGCAACAACGTGCTGGCGCAGATCCCCGACCTCAACGCGTTCGTCGCGGGCATCCCCGTCATCCTCAAGCCACAGGGCACGGTGACCATCGAGTTCCCGCACGTGCTCAAGATGATCGAAGAAAATCAGTTCGACACCATCTATCACGAGCACTTTTGTTACTTCTCGCTACTCAGCGTCGAAGCCATCTTCGCCAAGCATGGCCTCACCATCTTCGACGTCGAAGAGCTGTGGACGCACGGTGGTTCGCTCCGTATCTACGCGCGCCACGCGGCCGATCAGACGCGCCCTGTCACGGCGCGCCTCCACGAGCTGCGCGCACGCGAAGAGTCGGCCGGCTACAAAAACATCGAGACCTACACCAACTTCGAGTTCCGTGCGCGCGAGACCAAGAACAAGCTGCTCAGCCTGCTCATCGAGGCCAAGCGCGCGGGCAAGCGCGTCGCGGCCTACGGTGCACCCGGCAAGGGCAACACCTTGCTCAACTACTGCGGCATCCGCACCGACTACATCGAGTTCACGGTCGACAAGAACCCCTACAAGCAGGGCAAGTTTTTGCCGGGCACGCATATCCCCATCTACGGCCCCGAGAAGATCGACGAAGAGAAGCCGGACTACATCGTGATCCTGCCCTGGAACTTCAAGGACGAGATCATGAAGCAGCTGGCCCACACGCGGAGCTGGGGCGCCAAGTTCATCATCCCCATCCCCGAAGCCACGTTGATCTGACGCGTCGAGAAGTACCCATGCTCCCCTTCACCGTTCACGCGCGGGACCCCCACTCGCGCGCGCGTCGCGGCACCGTCGTCACGCCGCACGGCGACATCCAAACGCCCGCGTTCATGGCCGTAGGCACACGTGCCACCGTCACCGGGCTCACGCCGCGCGACCTCTCCGAGGTGGGCGCTCAGGTGGTGCTCGGCAACACCTACCACCTGATGCTGCGGCCCGGCCCCGAGCTGTTTCAGCGTGTGGGCGGCATCCACAACTACATGGGCTGGCAGGGGCCCGTGCTCACCGACTCGGGCGGCTACCAGATCTTCTCGCTGCCGCAAGATCGCACGGTGAGCGAGCGCGGTGCGCGCTTTCGCAGCTACGTCGACCAACGTATGCACATGCTCTCGCCCGAGCGCTCCATCGAGGTGCAGACCGCCATCGGGTCCGACATCATGATGGTGCTCGACGTGTGCATCGACTCCACGTCCGACGTGTCGGCCACGCGTGCCGCCATGGAGCGCACGCACCGCTGGGCGCTGCGCAGCCTCGCCGCGCGCACCAATCCGCAGCAGGCGCTGTTTGCGATCGTGCAGGGTGGCGTCAACTCGGCGCTGCGCTCCGAGTCGGCGGCGTTCCTCACGCAGCACCCGTTCGATGGCTTTGCGCTGGGCGGCTTGGCGGTGGGCGACACGCGTGCCGAGCGCGAAGACATCACCCACTTCGCGGCCGAGCTGTTGCCCGTCGATCGCCCGCGCTACTTGATGGGTGTCGGCACGCCGCCCGATCTGCTCGAGGCCATGCTGGCAGGCGTCGACATGTTCGACTGCGTGTTGCCCACGCACCTCGGCTGGCAGGGCACCGGGTTCACCTCCACGGGGCGCGTACGCATCACGCGCGCCGCCAACGGCAGCGCCGACGTGCCGCTCGACGCCAGCTGTAGCTGCGCCACCTGTCGCACCACCACCCGCTCGTACCTGCACCACTTGTTCAAGTGCAGCGAGCCGCTCGGTCCGCGTCTGCTCTCCCTCCACAACCTGCACCACTATCACTCGCTGATGAGTGAGGCGCGCGCCGCCATCGAGGCGGGCACCTACGCGGCCTACGCGCGTGACAAGCTCGACGCCATCGATCGCCACGAGCACAGCGACAAACGGATGGGACGCACCCCGGCGCCCGTCGAGCAGGCAGGGTGAGCGAGCGCGGAGACAGCGAGCCCGCCTACGCAGGCTGCGAAGTCGTAGTCACCCGCGCGGGCGAGCACTCCATCCTCGATCATCAGACCGGGGAGGTGATGCATCCTGTAGGACGCGTAGAGTCCGACACGCTGTACGTCGCGCCTGCGCGCCTCGAGGCGCGCCTTGCCGAGCCCACACGCGTGCCGCTCGTGTTGCTCGACGTGGGGCTGGGCATGGCGAGCAACGCGCTCGCAGCCTTCCGTGTGGCGCACCAGCTCGCGTCTCCGGGACGCCCGCTCGAGATCGTCAGCGTCGATCACTCGCTCGCACCGCTGGCCCTCGCGCTGTCCGATCAGCACGCAGCCGCGTTTGGTCTCACTGGCTTCGCGGGAGACGCGGCGCGACAGCTGCTGGCGCACCCACAAAGCGCGTACCGCGACGAGCGCGTGACTTGGCGTCTGTGTCTGTGCGACCTTTCGGCCGCGCTCGCGCAGCAGCCTGCCGCGGCGTTCGACGTGGTGTTCTGGGATATCTACTCGCCGCGCTCGCTCCCTCAGTTCTGGACGGCAGCGTCGTTTCGCGCGCTGCGTCGTGTCTGCCGTGTCGGGGCCACCGTGCACACCTACAGCGGTGCGCTCGGCGTTCGCGCGGCGATGCTGCTCGGTGGCTTCGTGGTGGGTCTCGGCCCGTCGTCGGGTGGCAAGCAGCGACACACCACCATCGCGGCGGTAGAGCTGCGTGATCTGGAGCGGCCGCTCGGCAGGGACTGGTTGTCGCGGCTCTCGCTGGGGCGCGCGAGCGGAGCCGTGTTGCTGTCTGACGACGAGTTTGCGCTGCTCGAAGGGCTGCCGCAGTTCGCGTAGTCGACCGCGCTGCTACGTGGAGGCTGTCGAGCTGGACTCGGTCGCATCCACGCGCGCAGTAAGGTCGTGGACGATCTCGGCGAGCTCGCGCGGGTGAGAACGCGGGACCCAGTGGCCGGCCTGCAGGTGGTGGACCGTCAGGTCTGTGACGTACTCGTCGACGAAGTCGTAGGTAGCGGGTCGCAAAAACGGATCGTTGAGCGGAACGACCAAGGCGGTGGGCACGCCGATGGAGTGTCGCGCGGGCAACGGCGGCGGGCTGCCGGCATTCTGACGGTACAGCTCGAGAGCGTGATGCGTGCGCGACCAGACCTGCGCTTCTGTGATGTTTAGGTAGGGGTCGTCTTGGGGCACGCCACCACGTTGCATGGTGAGGCGGTAGAGCCGCGGACCGTGCTTGCGGAGCAGCCACTCCGGGACGCGAGGGAGCTGAAAAAAGCCGGCGTACCAGCTGGAGGCGAGCTGTCCCAAGCCGGCGAGCATCTCGGGCGGACGCAGGGAGCGCAGGTGGCGCACCGTGGCGCTCCACATCAACGCCAGGTGCGGACCGGAGACGCTGGTAAACGAACGAATGCGCCGCTCGCGTGTGCGGTCGGACACGTAGGAGAACGCCAGGATGGAGCCCCAGTCGTGCGCGAGCATGTGGACGCGGGCCGAGCTGCCGAACACGGCGTCGATGACGGCCGTGAAGTCGGGCATGATGGCCTCGATACGAAAGCCCTCGCGGCTCGCCGGCGCGCTGCTCTGGCCCACGCCGCGCAGGTCGAACGCCGCGATATGAAAGTCGCGACCGAGCTGCTCGATCAGCAACGAAAACACGTCGTGGGTGTCGGGGAAACCATGCACCAACAACAGCGGCGGGCGACCTCGCTGGCCGTACTCGACGACGTGCAGCTGCACACCGCGTGAGCGAACACGCCTCTTCTGTAGCGCCAGTTCAGTCATCTCTCTAGGCTACCTGAGCGGCGCGCATCTGGCCCGTCTGGTCGAGCCAAAGTGTAGTCATCTACGGCCACGCAACGGACCACGTCCAGGCAGGTCTGCAGACCACGGTGTCGAGGGCAACGTTCAGCCGCGAGGCGGCTCGGCACGAGCGCTCGTGTTGTCGGAACGGAGACCACGAGGCCCTAGGTCTCGCTCTCATGTGCGCTTCCGAGTTTTTTTCTTTGCTTTCGGGGACGGGGAGAGCAGGGCGGCCAGCTCGACGTCGGTGGTCATACGTTGGTCGACGGCCCAGTCGTGATGGGTCGGGCTCTCTACTCGGAGAGGAGGCACGGAAGGGGTGGCGCGGACGGGCTGACGAGCGGTCTCACGCGGTGCGACCGAGAGCTGCGCATCTTGCAGCGCGCGCCCGAGCGTATCGGCGCGTGCCAGGAGCTCGAGATCTTCGTCGAGGCCGAGAACCTGGAGCACTGACAGGTAGGCACCAATGGTTACGCCCGGGCCGCCACGCTCCAGCCCGCGCAGCGTCATCGGGGCCATGCCCGCGCGCTCGGACATCTGTTTAGCCGTTAGCTTCCTGCGCAGCCGCGCGAGCCGGAGTCGCTCGCCGAGGCGGACGAGGCGCTGCTCGGTGGCTGGAAGCAGGGGTGCGCTAGTTTTGGCCATGACGCCAATATTATAGCGATCCTATGCGCATATCGCTAAAATATTTCCATTGTAGAATCATCGGTCGCCAGTATTTTAGCGACCAACGTCGTCTGTCAGCGCGGCGCGGCAGCCTTCGCTGGGCGCGGTGGGGCAAAGCCGCGTTTGCGCATGAGGGCTTCGATTCCTGGGTCTTTGCCGCGGAACGCGCGGTACCCCTCGGCGGGGTCCACGGTGTTGCCGACCGAGAAGACGTGCTTTGCAAGGCGCGCGGCAACCTCGTGGTCGTAAGGGCTGCCCGCTTCGGTGAATGCCTCGAACGCGTCGGCAGTGAGCGTGTCGGACCACAGGTAGCTGTAGTAGCCGGCGGAGTAGCCGTCTCCCGCGAACACGTGCCCAAACTGCGGCGTGCGGTGGCGCATCACCACCTGCGGCGGCATCCCGAGTGCGGTGAGCGTCTCGCGCTCGAAGGCGTCGGGATCGATCGCGACGTCGCCCGCGAGGTGCAGCTTCATGTCGATCAGGGCCGCCGACAGGTACTCGACCGTACGAAAGCCCTGGTTGAAGGTCTGCGCGCGTTCGATCTTGGCGACGAGCGCAGCGGGGATGGGCGCGCCGGTCTCGACGTGGAGGGCGAAGCGGTTGAGTACCTCGGGCGTGGTGAGCCAGTGCTCGAACAGCTGCGAAGGAAACTCGACGTAGTCGCGCGCGACCTCGGTGCCCGACAGGGAAGGGTAAGAGACGTTGGAGGAGAGGCCGTGCAGCGCGTGCCCAAACTCGTGGAACAACGTCACCGCGTCGTCCCAGCTGACGAGCGTGGCTGCGCCGGGGCTCGGCTTCACGAAGTTGGCGTTGTTGGAGACGATGGTAGAGATGGGGGTGTGGAAGCGCTCTTGGTTACGGTACGCGCTCATCCACGCGCCTGACTGTTTGCCGGGGCCTGCGTAAGGGTCGAAGTACCAGAGTCCGACGTGGGCGCCGGTCTTCCCGTCTTTGACTTCCCACGTGCGCACGTCTGGATGAAACACGGGCAGACCCGAGACGGGCTCGAACCGAAAACCGAACAGCTGCTCGGCGGCCCAGAACATGCCCTCGCGCAGCTTCTCGAGCTGCAGGTAGGGGCTGATCTCGTTCTCGTCGAGGTCGTACTTTTCTTTGCGGACCTTCTCGGCGTAGTAGCGGTAGTCCCACGGCTCGATGCTGAGCTTGTTGCCCACGCGGTTGGCCAGCTTTTGCATGTCGGCGACTTCTTGCTGCACGCGTGCAACGGCCGGCTTCCACACGGTCTCCATCAGCTGCAGGGTCGCTTCGGGGGTCTTGGCCATCGAGTCTTGCAGACGCCAGTGCGCGTGCGTCGGGTAGCCGAGCAACTTGGCGCGCTCGGCGCGTAGCCGCAGGACCTTGGTGATGATCGTGTTGTTGTCGCGCGCGTCGCCGTTGTCGCCGCGGTTGACGAACTTGCGCCACACCACCTCGCGCAGCTTGCGGTCGTCTGCAAAGGTCAAGAACGGCTCGACCGAAGAGCGCGTGTTGGTGATGACCCACTTGCCGGGCACGCCCTTGGTTTCGGCGGCGGCCGCGGCGCTGGCGCGCAGGCTGGCGGGCAGACCGGCCAGTTCGGGCTCGGACTCGATGACCGTAAAGTACGTCTCTTCTTCGCTCAGCAAGTTCTGCGAGAAGTTGGTGTAGAACGTGACCAGCTCTTCGTTGATGGCGGCAAGCCGATGTTTGTCGGCCGCACCGAGCTTGGCGCCGGCGAGCACGAAGTCGTTGTACTGGCGCCAGATGAGTCGTTTTTGCTCTGCACTGAGTGCGCCCTGATCGCGTGCCTCGTAGACCGCCAGAATGCGCGCGAACAGCGCCTCGTTCTGCGTGATCTCATCTTCGAAGGCAGCGAGCTTGGGGGCCAGCGCGAGCTCGATCTCTTGAAACGCCGGCGTGGACAGGCCACCCGACCACACGCCGTAGAGTGTCAGCACCCGCTCGAACGTCTCGCCCGCGGCCTCGAAGGCGACGCTGGTGTTGTCGAACGTGGCAGGCTCGGCCACGCTGGTGATGCGGGCGATCTCGCCGCGCATCTCGACCATCGCAGCGTCGATCGCGGGTGCAAAGTGCGCGACCTCGATCTGGTCGAACGGAGGCACGCCGCCGTAGGGTCCCTTCCAGGTGGCGAGCAACGGATTGGTTGCTGGAGCAGTGGCTGATGGCACGTTGGTTCCCTTCTGCTGCGGAGCGCGCACGCAGCCACCGGCCACGAACGCGACAATCGAGAGTATCCAGAGGAGGCGATGGCGCATGCCGCCCAGTGTGCACTCGCAAACAACATGGAGCCCGCGACGAACTAGCTGCGCGACGCGAGCTGCTTGAGCCCGTTCTGGACCTCGCGACCCACGGTCCACGCGGGCGGCCACTCGTCGCCGACGATCTCCTTGGGGTCGTCGGCGTGGAGCTTGAGGCGCCAGGTGGCCTCGATCACGCTCGCGCGGCCGGCCAGGTAACGGATCGCGATCACGCGCGGCCACCAGTTGTAGGCGTACAGCTTGCGCCCGAGCGTGGTGACCAAAAAGCTGCTGCTGGGCAGCGCCTGGATGGCCGCCACGTACGCCTCGATCTCGCTCTTGGGGTAGTTGACGTTCCAGTGCTGAGGCAAGGCGTTGAGCACGTCGGAGACACTGCGCTCTCCGCCGATGGCGATGGCGAGCTGGCCGGCCGGCTGGCGCAGCTCCCGCGAGCGCGATGTGATCAGCGTCAAGAGGCAGGGCAGGGCTTCGCGTGCGCCGGTCTCACCGACACGCTCGAGGGCGCGTAAACGCAGCTCGAGGGGCGCACTCTCGTCGAGCACGATGGTGGACAACGCCTCGACGTCCTCGGTGCGAACGTGAGCGCGCACCAGCTCGAGGGCGAGCGAGCGCTGGGCGAGCTCGATGCGTGCGTCGGCGGCGATCGAGACCAGCCGTGCGCGCGCGCCCTCGGTGTCGACGAAGCGGCCGAGCGCCGGCAGCGCGTACTCGGCCAGCGCAGTCTCGTGGTTGGGCGTGCTGCGGTAGGCCTGCTCGACCGCCACGATCTTGGCGGCTGCTGCGGAGCGTGTGGACGGGTCGGCGTACTTGGCGACGGTGTCGGTGAGGCGAGCGAACGACTTGGGGCTGAGCTCTGCGCTCAAGCTCTCGGCACTCGGCTCGGCGCTGGCCGCACCGACGCGCGCGGTGATCGCCTCGAGCGCAAACGCGCCGACGTCGGCGCGTCGGTCGAGGTCGGCCCCCACCCAACGCAGCACCGCGCGGCCGAGCGTCCCGCGCTCTGGCTCGTCGAGCAGCGGCAACAGGCGCGCCGCGCTGTCTTTGGCCAGCACGGCACGTGGGGTCGGCGGCTCCCCGCGTGCGGTCGACATCCGAACACTCAGGCCGCGCTCCAGGGTGGGTGCGAGCTGCCCCCGATCGGCGGGGGACAGCGCCTCGAGCGAGGCGAACAACAGCTTGCGTCCGTCGACGTCGGCGCGTTCGAGATCGAGCAAGCGCAGCGCCGCTTCTGCGCGCAGCGAGGTGGGCCGCGACGCGTCGTGCAGCACTGCGTGTAGCTTTTCGGGCCCGGCGGCGGTGTGGCGAAAGGCGTCGAGGTCACGCGCGTCGAGGGCGCAGGCCGAGGCGGCGAGCACCACGAGGGGCAAAACAGCCTGGAGCAAGGGATGGCGAGGCACCCCTGAAGATCTATCAGTTCCCTACGAATACGTCTCGATGCTGGCGATCACATGGGCGGCCGTGTGGTGCTGAGCGCGCGCGTTCGTGTAGTGCGGCAGGTCGACCTGCCGAGCCCACCTCGGAGGGCACGGGCCCGGCGGCTCCGCCCTGCTCGAATCATGGTAGATCCGTGGGCATGACGATCTCGGCGATTCCGTCAAAGCCGCCCAAGCCACCGGCCACCACCACGCTCAGCGGGTGGGGCAGAAACCTTCGCGCGGAGTGTTTTTTCACCCAGGTCGAGGTGCCCTCGGAGATCAAGGGACATCTCGACAAGTCGGGCACCATCGCGCGTGGGCTCGGGCGCAGCTACGGAGACCCGGCTCTCAACTCGGGCGGGCAGGTGTTGGGCCTCGCCAGGGTCGACCGCTACCTCGCGTTCGACGACGGCACGGGCACCCTGACTTGTGAGGCGGGCGTCAGTCTGGCGCAGATCATCCACGACTTCGCACCACGCGGCTGGTTTCCGCTGATCACGCCGGGCACCAAGTTCGTCACCGTGGGCGGCTGTATCGCCAACGACGTGCACGGCAAGGCCCACCACGCGCAGGGCTGCTTCAGCGCGTGCGTCGACTCCATGACGGTGCTGCTCGCGAGCGGCGAGGTGGTGGTCGCCAGCCGCGAACAACACGCCGATCTGTTTTGGGGCACCTTCGGCGGCATGGGTCTGCTCGGCATCGTGCTCACCGCGACGCTCAGGCTGCGTAAGATCGAGACCACGTACTTTCGGCATGAGAGCATCTACGCGCCCGACCTCGACGCGATGCTCAACGCCATCGACGAGAGCAACGACAAGTACCCGTACTCGGTGGCCACCATCGACGCGGTTGCGACGGGTGCGAAGCTCGGCCGCGGCTACCTGAGCGTTGGCGATCACGCGCGCAGAGACGAGCTACCCGAGAAGCTCGCCAAAGAGCCGCTGCGCATCTCGGGAGACCCCCTGATCACGCTCCCGTTCGAGCTGCCGGGCCTGGTGATGAACCCGCTCAGCATCCGCGTGGGCAACGCGCTCATCCTCAAGATCCAGTCGAGCAAGGCGCCCTTCAAGCACTACGAAAACTTCTTCTATCCGCTCGACATGGCCGCCGAGTGGAACCGCATGTACGGTCGGCGTGGCTTCGCGCAGTACCAGTTCGTGCTTCCGTTCGAGAACAGTCGCCCGAACCTGCGCAACATCCTCATGACCATCCTCAGCGCTGGGGAGTTGCCGCTGCTCAACGTGCTCAAGCGCTTTGGCAAGGAGAGCGGAGGCACGCTGTCTTTCCCGCGCGAAGGCTACACGTTCGCGATCGACTTCCCCATCCGCGACCACACCGTGGCACTGACGCGCAAGCTCGATGCCATGGTGCTCGACGCCGGAGGTCGCACGTACCTGGGCAAAGACTCGTACGTGGAGGCGCACACGTTTCGAGCCATGTACCCAGCCATCGACGAGTGGCTCAAGGTGAAGGCCAAGTACGATCCACACAACGTCTTCGTGTCCGATCTGGGGCGCAGGGTTGGGCTGGTGCCGGCGCACGATCTGACGGAGTCAGGGACGTACTGACCGCGGCTCACGTCTCGAGGCACATCGCCTGGACGCCGCGACGAGGACCGTCGACGGACAACTCACCCGGTGTGCTATCATCGAGGCCCTGGACGCAAGGGTGAAAGTCGTTTCAGTTCCAATGGGAACTCCGTTATCCTAGTCGCGATGACTGCGGCCCTCTCGCTCACGCGTACGCTCGTCAGGCCGGGGGCCTACACGGTCGCGCACTGCAAAGATGTCGTCATCCTGGTGTGGAAAGAGCGTGCTGACGTCGGCGCGGTCCGGGACGCGAGTGCGTTCGGCGATCAGCTGATGCGCGGGCATGCCGTCTTCTCGGTCGTGCACGTGGTCGAAGAGACGTCGGGCTTGCCCACGTCCGCTGGTCGCGATGCGCTCGTCGAGGCCGCGCAGAGGAACGAAGGACGGATCGCGTGCGTGGGCTTGCTCTTGCCCGCGTCACCCATCGTTGCAAGCATGCTCCGTGTCTCGGTGAGAGCGATGGACAAGTTCGTGCGCAGCTTTACGCAGGTCGTGGTCGAGCCGACGATCGACGCGTTGGTGGGCGGGGTCCTCAAGGCCAACGTGCAACGTGGTGGCGTGCGGCTGACCGCGGGCGAGCTGGCACGAGCTATCCAAGAAGCGCGCGCGCTCTGAGTCCGACTACGCGAGATCCGCGAACAGCAGCTCTTCGAAGCGCGGGGCCAACGCATCCCAGTGGTAAAGCTCCGCCGTCTCCCTCGCGCCCGCCGACAGCCGCTCGCGCAGGTCCGAGTCCGCCATCAAAGCGCGCACCGCGAGCTCGATCTCCGCACTCGAAGCTGCAGGCACCAAGAAGCCATTGTCGCCCGTGCGCACGGCATCGCTCACGCCACCCACGTCGCTCGCGATGACAGGGAGTCCGTACTCCATGGCTTCCAGGATCGTGGTGGGCATGCCTTCGGTGCGTCCGTTGGCGAGCTTGATCGACGGCAACACGAACGCGTCCGCTGCGCGCAACCAGTCCGACTTGTCGCGGCCGTACACCGCGCCCACGAAGCGCACGCGCGCCGCCCGCCTCTTCGCGTGCGCCTCGAGGGCCTCTCGCTCGGGTCCGTAGCCTGCGATCACCAGCTCTACGTCAGGCAGCGCCGACACCGCGTCGATGGCGTGCACGATGCCCTTGAGTGGGATGAGGCGCGACAAACAAAGTAAGGTGAACTTGTCGAGCGCAAGCCGGGTGCGCAGCGCGGCCTTGGGCTCACTCGTCGGCAGAGCCGGCTCGATGCCCATCGGACACACGTGTGCACGCGCGCTCAGCTCGGCGCGCACGAGCGGGTCGAGGAGAGCGAGGTAACGCCGGCGCAGCTCGCGTGACGAGAACAGTAAGGCGCGCGCACGCGTGCCGATGCGTGTGGCGAGCAAGCGTCGCAGCCGCGCGGTGGGCAGTCGCTCCAGCACGAACACGTCGGCCGAGTGCAGCACGGCAAGGTGCGGACGCGTGCCCGGTAGCTCCCCGGCGATCAGCGCGCAGGGTAGGGCCCAGTGAGTGATCACCGCGTCCCAACCTGGCGCTCGCCGGTAGGCTTCGCGCGCGAGGCTGGCCACGAACGGTGCGAGGCCCAGCGCGGACAGCGGGTCGCGGCGCACGTTGTCGAGCACGCCCGCCCCGTAAAACGTGCGCTGCAGCCCGCGCCTCGACCAGTAAGGTACCCAGTGCACCGCGATGCCGTCGTGCTGCGGCGGAGCCTCGTACCGTGCCTCGTGTGGCTCGGGCGCGAGCACCTCTAGACGATGGCCGCGTGCCGCGAGCGCACGCGCAAAGCCCAGCACGAAGTGGCCCGCGGCGTCGTCTTCGGCGCGCGGAAAGCTGGTGGTGAGCAGCCCGATCGACACCGGCCTACTCGGCGTCTGGTTCGAAGCCCTCGAGCGGCTCGGCTCGCGGGGGCTCGGCAAACAAACCGACCGTGGCGGCGCGTACGCGTTCGAGCAGACTCGTCGTGCTCACGCCGGCGCGGTGTAGCAGCCTCCGCAACAACACGCGCAGGAGCACGTAGGGCACCACCACCAGCGCGTGGCGTAGTCCGATGCCGCTGACCTCGTCGCCGTACACCGGGCGCACCACGATCTCGCCCACGCGCAGCTCGCGCTCGGCCAGCATGCCGAGTAGGTCGTTGGGGTAGCCGTAGCGGGGCCACAGCTGCTCGAGCGGCAACGCGGCGGCGGCACCTCTCGACAGCGCGGTGTAGCCACACTGCGAGTCGCGGATGGGGAGCCCGGTGGCGAGCTGCGTGACCCTGCTGAGCACACCATTGCCCAGCCAGCGCGGCAGCGGCATGTGCCTTCGTGCGTGCGGGTACGAGAGCCTATCGCCTTTGGCGTAGTCCAGCTCGCCGCGCAGCACCGGCGCGATCAAGACGCGCAGATCGTCAGGGTCCATCTGTGCGTCGCCCGCCATCACGGCGCACACATCGGCGCCGCGGGCAAAGGCGGCGCGGTAGCCGGTGGTGATCGCCGCGCCCACGCCGCGGTTGACCTCGTGCCGGATCACTTCGACGCGCGCATCGCCGAGCGCGAGCGCCGTCTCTGCGGTGCGATCGCTGCTGGCGTCGTCGACCACCACCACGTGGCTCACGAAGTTGGGCAACGTGCGCAGCGTGCGCGCGATCAAGCGCTCTTCGTTGAACGCCGGCACCACCACGGCGACACGCGCAGGGGTGCCACGGGCAGCAAACAACACCTTACTGTCCACTTTTCGCTCGCGACGAGAAGGACCGCACGTGCTCTCGTGCGGCGTACGATCGGAACCTGACAACATCACTCGACAGTGACGGTCTTGGCGAGGTTACGCGGCTGGTCGACGTCGGTGCCCTTGAGGTCGGCGACGTAGTACGAGTAGAGCTGGAGCGGAAGCACGGTCAAAAACGGCGTCAACATCTCGTCGACCACCGGCACCAGCACGACCTCGTTGCTCTCGCGCTGCGCTTGTTCGTCGCCCTCGCTCGCGATGCAGATGATCTTGGCCTCGCGTGCGCGCGCCTCTTGCAGGTTGCTCATGGTCTTTTCGTAGTAGCGGTCCTGCGGCGCAATCACAATCACGGGGACCTGCGCGTCGAGCAGAGCGATGGGCCCGTGTTTCATCTCGCCAGCGGCGTAGCCCTCGGCGTGCACGTACGAGATCTCCTTGAGCTTGAGCGCGGCCTCGAGCGCAATCATGTAGCTGGGGCCGCGACCCAAGAACAACACGTCGCGCGCGTCGACGTAGCGGCGCGCGATGTTGGCCACCAGCTGCTTGGTGCCGAGCACCACGTCGTTCATCTGCGTGGGCAGCTTGACCAGACCCTCGAGCAGCTCGGCGGCGCGCGCCTTGGTGAGCGTGCTGCGTCGACGTCCGAGGTGGATGCTGAGCAGCAACAACACACACAGCTGCGTGCTGAAACACTTGGTGGAGGCGACGCCGATCTCGGGACCTGCGTGCGTGTAGAACGCGGCGTGGCTCTCGCGCGGGATGGCGCTGCCGATGACGTTGGCGACAGCGAGCACGGTCGCGCCACGCTTTTTGGCTTCGCGCACCGCGGCCAGGGTGTCGCTGGTCTCGCCCGACTGGCTCACTGCGACCACCAGGTCGCCCTCGTCGATCACCGGCTCGCGTGCGCGAAACTCGCTGGCCAGCTCTACCACCGCCGGGATACGCGCGATGCTCTCGATGTAGTGTCGACCGACCATGGCTGCGTGGTGGCTGGTGCCGCAGGCGATCAGGTACACCCTGCGCACGCGCGCAAACTGCTCTTCACTCAGGCCGATCTCGCTGCCGTGTACGTCGGCGGCGAGCAGGTCGAGGCGGCCGCGCAGCGTGTCTTCCATCGCGCGCGGCTGCTCGTGGATCTCTTTGAGCATGAAGTGTTTGAAGCCGCTCTTTTCGGCCGAGCTGGGCGACCAGTCGATGCGGCGCGCAGGGCGCTCGATGGGCTTGCCGTCGAAGGTGCTCAGGCGCACGCCCGCCGCGTCGAGCACGGCGAGCTCGTTGTCTTCCATGATGACGATGTCGCGCGTGAACGGCAGCAGGGCCGGGATGTCGCTGCCGCACATCACCGCGCCGTCTTCACAGATACCGAGCACGAGGGGGGAGGCTGCCTTGGCGACCACCAGCCGCTGCGGCTCGGCAAAGCTGAGCACCGCGATGGCGTACGCGCCGTGGACCGCGCCGAGTGCACGCCGCGTGGCCGTCTCGAGGTCGTGGCCCGCGCGCGTCTCGAGGTAGATGAGGTGGGCGATGAGCTCGGTGTCGGTGTCGCTCGCGATCTTCTGGCCCAGCTCTTTGAGGCGCGCCCGCAGTGCGAGGTGGTTCTCGATGATGCCGTTGTGGACGACCGCGATGCCGCCGACCACATGGGGGTGAGCGTTGACCTCGGACGGGCGGCCGTGGGTGGCCCAGCGCGTGTGTCCGATGCCGGTGGTGCCCGACAGCGGACGCTCGACCAGCGCGCGCTCCAGGTTCTTGAGCTTGCCTACCGCCCGGACCACGTCGATGCCGTTGTCGGTGCGCACGGCGACGCCGGCCGAGTCGTAGCCGCGGTACTCGAGCCGGCGAAGCCCGTCGAGCAGAATAGGGGCACACGCTTCACTGCCGACGTAGCCAACGATTCCACACATGAAATAGGCCTCCCAAGAGCAGCGACGCTAGCACGCGGAAGCGGCCCCGTCGTAACTCCGGAGGGGGCCCGCCGGCGGGCGGTCCGCGAGTCGAGGTGGGCGTTGACGTCGACGTGGGCGTTCACGGCCGAAGCCCGCGGGGGACGGTCACACCTCGGGTGGACACCCCCACTTTTTGTGCGCGGGTGCTAGCCAACTTGCTTGCGGTTCCTCATCCTGTACGCGCTTTGCTCGAGCGCACGTTGCGCAGCGTGGAACTTGAACCCACGGGCGACTATTCTCTGTGCGCCACGTATGCAGCCTAGACTCGAGCCCACCACGATGTCCTTTCGTTTCCAGTCTTGGCTCGCCCACCACCTGGCCGGTCCCGCGTTGATAACGCTGCTCGCGCTGAGTGCCTGTACCGGCACCCGGGTCCGCGCGACCGAGACCACCCCGCTACCGCGGTTGCTCGAGCTGTCCAAGCCCTTCAGCGATCGCACCTACCGGCTCGTGCCGGGCGACACCCTGGCGACTCGTTGTTACTTCAACCCCCAGCTCGACGACGAAGTGCAGGTGAGGCCCGACGGCAACATCTCGCTCTCCTTAATCGGCGAGCTCAAGGGGGCGGGCAAGACCGCCGCCGAGCTGTCCGCCGACATCTCCAAGGGTTACGCGCAGTACTTCCTCAAGTCCACGGCGGTGGTCATCGTCAAACAGTTCAACGGGCACCGCGTGTTCACGGCCGGAGAGCTCAGGCTGCCGGGGGCGTTCAACCTGATCACCGTGGCGCGCACCGTGCTCGAGAGCATCGCGGCGTCCGGGGGCACCACCCCCGAGGCCACGCTTCGCCAGGTGGTGCTCATCCGCAAGCTGCCCAACCAACCGCGCCCCCTGGTGGCCGAGCTCGACGTCTCGAGCGCGCTCAGTGGCAAAGACCCGAGCCAGAATGTCGACCTCATGCCCGGCGACTTCGTCTACGTGCCACGCTCGGGGATGGCGGAGCTCAACCTGGTGATGCACCAGTACCTGCTGAATAACTTCAACACGTCGACTAACATCGGCCTGAACTCGCCCATCCCGGGCCTGAACAATTCAGGCACGTCGGTCGTGAAACAATGATGAAAGCGGCCGTCTCGTCGAGCAGCGGTCCAAGCGCGCCCTCGGGCGTGCGAGCGAAGAGTGTTGGGGGTGTGGCGTGCTGACGAGTTTGTCGATTCGCAACGCCGCCCACCTCACCTTCCGACGCGGCAAGGTCTTCCTCATCGCGACGCTGCTCCCGCCTGTGATCACGGCCGCCGTGGTGCTCACCCAGCAGTCGCAGTTCGAGAGCAACGCCTCGGTGATGGTCAAGATCATCGACCAAGAGGTGGCCTCGCCCGATCTCGTCAACCAGCAGCAGAGTCAAAACGCCTCGTCCTCGGCGGCGATGGCCGCGCAGATCATCGCGTCCG